>CAZYWO010000073.1:661-10016 GCA_964651095.1 uncultured Oscillospiraceae bacterium
TAAATAACACTGAAAATCTATCAAAGGAAGATGGAATATTAAATGGCGATAAATCTTCAGATATATGTGAATGTGAGGGCGAAAAAATTATAACTGCGGTGAATAAAGAGCGAGGCTATTTTCAGATCAAAGCAGACGCTATCGTACTTGCCATGGGCTGCCGTGAAAGAACCAGAGGGGCTCTTAACATTGCAGGAACCAGACCTGCCGGCATTTTTACCGCGGGAACAGCTCAAAAACTGGTTAACATCAAAGGCTATATGCCCGGAAAACAGATTGTAATTTTAGGTTCAGGGATATAGGACTGATAATGGCAAGGAGAATGACTTTAGAAGGCGGACATGTGAAAGCAGTCTGTGAAATCATGGAGGATTCTGGAGGTTTAACCAGAAACATAGTTCAATGTCTGAATGATTTTAATATTCCATTGAAACTGCATCATACAGTAGTTGAAATACATGGAAAAGAACGTGTGGAGGGAGTTACAATAGCCCGCGTTGATGATGACCTTAAACCTATAAAAAATACAGAGGAATACATTGCATGCGATACTTTGATGCTTTCAGTGGGACTTATCCCGGAGAACGAACTGAGCAAAAAAGCTGGAATTAAAATCGACAATAAAACTAAAGGGCCTATAGTTGACGACAACAGACAGACCACAGTAAGAGGAATTTTTGCATGCGGCAACGTGGTCAGAGTCCATGAACTGGTGGATTTCGTTTCGGAGGAAGGTGAAATTGCAGGAAAAGGAGCGGCAATCTATGCTAAAGAAAACCGGCTGCCGGAGAATCGTACTAAAACTAAAAACAGCAAACAACCTGAACAGAAAAAAGGTATAAAAAATCTTTCCAAAGAAAATGAAAGGACAGTTATATGTACAATCTGCCCTATGGGATGTAAAGTTGCGGTTTTTGAGAATAAAGATCAAGAGGGAAATATTTCGTACAGAACTGTGGGCAATACATGCAAACGTGGTGAAAAATACGCAATTCAGGAAGTTACCGCCCCGCAGCGCACTTTAACTACCACTATGGCGGCACAAAACGGCGTCATGATCCCAGTCAAGACAGACAGACCGATTCCGTATGAAAAGATGAAACAATGCATTAGCGAAATAAATTGTAAAACCTTAATATTGCCAATTTGCCGGGGAGATATTATAATAGAAAGTGTAGGCGGAACGGACGCTAATGTGGTGGCAACGCGCACCTTCGCCGATTAGAAACCAAGTAATAAAATTAAAGGACAGGAGATGAAGAGATGTCTTTATTCAGTAAAAGAAAAGTAGCGGCTGCCGTAAGGACCGAAGAGGATTTTAAAGCGTCGCTTGCTTCCAAAGTTGATGTTATATTTTTGCTTTATTCTGATTTGATTACAATAGAAACACAGATTATCAGAGCGCACGAAGCAGGCAAAAAGCTTTTTATTCATATGGATTTTGCCGAGGGAATAGGTAAAGATAGAGTGGGATTGGAGTATTTAAAAGAAAAAGGCGCCGACGGGATTCTTACAACAAAGACCAGCATGATAAGACAGGCTAAGGATATAGAACTTATTACTGTTCAGCGTTTTTTCATCGTGGACTCACATTCTGTGGATACTGCGGTTGATTCAATAAGGATTGCCAAACCGGATATTGTGGAAATCATGCCCGGAGTTGTGTGCAAAAAAATTGCCGAGTTCGCCCAAAGAGTAAACACTCCTATTTTAGCGGGAGGACTGGTGGAGTTTAAAGAAGATGTGGACAATGCTATAGCAGCGGGAGCAAAGGGCATATCCACTGCGGACAGAGAACTTTGGAATTATATATAATTAAATAAAATATTAAATAAAATATTAAATAATACGCTAGATAAAATATACCATATAATAGGGGGATATTTTGTAAGAGAACCGGGAGGTAGAAAATGAATATTAAATTTTGCGGAGCATCAATCGGAGTGACAGGTTCATGCCATCTTTTATCCACAGACAAACATAAAATACTGCTTGACTGCGGTCAGTTCCAAGGAGGCAAGGAAATGGAAAGAATGAATGAAGAACCGTTTCCTTTCAACCCTGAGGATGTGGAATGTGTAGTTTTAAGTCATGCGCATATCGACCACTGCGGCAGACTTCCTTTGCTGGTTAAGAGAGGTTTTAAAGGATCAATTTACTGTACGGATGCTACTGCCGATTTACTTGAAGTTATGCTTAAGGACAGCGCATATATTCACGAAAAGGATGCAGAATGGCAGTCAAGAAAGAATGCCAGAACAGGTAAACCGCCTGTAGAGCCTCTGTACACTGTCAAAGATTCAGAGGCTGCGTTGAAACTGGTTAAACCTATTCTTTACGATCAGCTTATTGAGCTGAATGAAGATATTAAGATAGTATTTAACGATGCAGGGCATATTTTAGGTTCTGCGATTACAGAACTTTGGGTTACTGAAAACGATACGACTTCCAAGATTGTTTTTTCAGGTGACCTTGGCGTGATGGACAGACCGATTTTAAGGAATCCTGTTAAGATTAAGAAGGCCGATTATGTAATAATGGAAACTACTTACGGCAACAGACTTCATCCTGCAAACTCAACCAGCATAAACGAACTTATAGATATTACAATTAAAACCGTTAAGAGAGGCGGAAGCGTTATTATTCCGTCGTTTGCGGTAGGAAGAACCCAAGAACTGATTTACCAGTTCAATATGTTCTATGAGGAACATCCCGAATATGAGGACGTTCTCGATAAGGTAAACGTATACATAGATAGCCCTATGGCTACCACAGTTACAGAGGTTTTCAAGAAAAATGCTCAAGTTTTCGATGAAGAAACCAAGGCATATATTTTAAAGGGAGATCATCCTCTCGACTTTAAGAATTTAAAGTTTACGAGAAACACTGCTGACTCCCAGATGTTAAATACAGACAAGACTCCGAAGATTATAATTTCTGCCAGCGGCATGTGTGAAGCAGGCCGTATACGCCACCATCTGAAACATAATTTATGGGACAGCAGAAACAGCATCGTTTTCGTCGGTTATCAGGCTGAAGGTACTTTAGGAAGGCTGTTGGTTGAGGGAGCTAAAGAAATTAAACTCTTTGGTGAGACTATCGTTGTAGGCGCTGAAATTTACAATTTGCAGGGATTTTCGGGACACGCGGATCAGAAAGGTTTGCTGGACTGGCTCGGAGGTTTCCAAGTTGCGCCTAAGCAGATTTTCTTAGTACACGGTGAACAAGATTCTAAGAGAGATTTTGCTGAAAAGGTTAGGGAAGAGTTTGGATATGAGCCTATAGTAATCGAGAGCAACTGCGAATTCGATTTACCTACAGGTAAACTTCTCAGCAAAGAGGAAGTTATCAAGGAATTTATCGACGAAGAAGGTATCGAAGAACTTAAGGAGAAGATTGTTTCGATTCAATCTGAGCTTTCAAGTATTTTGGAAAACACCAAAGGTGTTATGGAAAACGATATTTCGGCTGAAAAACTTCAGCGCATTAATAACATAGTGTTGGAACTTGAAAAGGCTTCTTTAAATCTGGGATCGTCAATTACTGCTGAGGATAGGGATGATACGCCATTGAGCCAGCAGACTAAACAGTAAAAAGTTATAAATTTTTTAAAACGCCCTTTCCATCTGTCTGTTGGAAAGGGCTTAAATAAAGCAGAAATTTTTTATTTGATAATTTGGAATACAAACTAAGGAATTTGCAGCGTAAATCAAAGAATTTGCAGCGTAAATTAAAGAATTTGCAGCGTAACCAAAGAATTTACAGCACAAATGGAGAAATAATATGAAAGACGTTATAGTAATAGGGATTGCAGGTGGAACAGGTTCGGGAAAGAGTACTCTAATAAATAAAATCAAAGAAGAATTCAGCGATTCTATAACCATTTTGAGTCATGATTTTTACTACAAGGAACATAGTGATATTCCTTTCGAGGAAAGAAAGAAACTTAATTACGATCATCCTCAGGCTTTTGACACTGATCTGATGATTGAACATATAAAGGAACTTACCAACTGGAAATGCATCGAAAGACCGGTTTATGATTTTACAATTCACAACAGAATAGATCAAACCGTAATCGTAAAGCCTTCCAAAGTAATCGTAGTGGAAGGAATACTTATATTTGAAAACAGACAGTTGACAGATATGTTTGATATTAAGGTTTTCATTGATACTGACGCAGACGTAAGGATAATCAGGAGGATTGTCCGAGACGTAAGCGAAAGGGGCAGAACTCTTGAATCAATTGTAAATCAATATTTAACTACGGTTAAACCTATGCATGAACAGTTTGTAGAACCGAGTAAAAAATATGCTGATATTATCATTCCGGAAGGCGGTTATAATGTTGTCGCTCTGGAAATGTTAAACGAAAGAATTTATTCACTTTTAAAGGAGCGAGACTAAATTGAACACTCAACCAGATACTCAACCTGATACTCAACCGGAGGCTCAATCGGATATGCAGCCGATTGCAAAGACAGATGCTCAGCAGGCTGCCAAGACAGATGTGCAGCCGGATATCGTAAAGAAGGGTAATAAACTTGTACTCTATTCCTTTTTTACTTTTTTATCGTTATTTTGGGGACTCTCATTTCTATGGACTAAGATTGCCCTTGAGGAACTTAAGCCTGTTGAACTCTTGGCAGCGCGATGGACTATGGCTATGGTGCTGTTTGCAGTTTTAATTGGGCTTAAGCTTATAAAAGTTAATTACAAGGGAAAACCTAAAAAACCTTTGCTCATGGCTGTAATGATTCAGCCTTGTTTATATGCTTTATTTGAAACATGGGGCGTTGAACTCACCACATCCTCTATAAGTTCAATTTTTATTGCTGTAATTCCTCTGGCGATTGTAGCTATCAAATTATTATTTTTTAAACAAAAAGTATCTGCAAAGACAGGAGTTGCCATCATCGTGGGATTGACAGGCGTCATTGTATCTGTAGTATTTGCTCCGGATTTTGCAGTGGGCGGTAAATTTTTAGGTTATTTGAGCTTAATTGTAACCGTGCTTGCAGGTGCAAATTACTCAATCCTGTCCAATCGAGTTGGAAAATATTATTCGGCCATGGAATATACATTTGCAATGTCGGTGGCAGCTTCGTTGTTTTTTAACACGATATCGTTGCTCCAAGGAAATGGTTTTGAAGGTTATAAAGTGGCTTTTTCAGGCGGAAGTACCACTTATTCCGTTATTTTGCTTGGTGTGGGCTGTTCCTTTGCTGCATATATAATGTATAACTACACCCTGTCCAGACTTAAAGCCGAACTGGCTTCCTGTATTCAAGCAAACGCCATTACAGTAATAGGTGTTATTGCCGGAATTGCCCTTGGAGGCGACACATGGGGATGGTATACGATTGTAGGGCTTATAATGACCGTATCGGGGATTGTAATTTCATCGCGCGATGTTGGACAACAACAATAAACTTTCGCCAAAAGATATTTGCATATAGGAACTATGAATAAGCAAATTTGTCATTGACATATATGTAAAAATATGGTAATAAATACATAGGGAAAGAGTTTGAACGCATAAAAATTATGAGGGAGAACTTCTATGAAAGATTATCAACAAAAAAGAATGAAAGATTATGTATTACCCCAACCTGTATACCGGCAAGCTCTTTGGGCGGTAAAAGACCTTTCAAGGCTAAGAAACAGACTGATTCAGCTTAGGCAAGATGCTTATATGGCGGGAAGTTATGATTTTACGGCGGCTCACAGCGAACGCTCAGACAGTAAAATATATGATATAACCGGCAGCAAAGCTGTAGAAATTGCCAATTTATCGCGGCGCATAGCGGCTATCGAGAGGGCTTTCGATGTACTGCCTGAAAAATATAGAGCAGGAATTGAAGACAAATTGGTAAAGGATATGCCTTATGGCGATTTTGCCCATCCCAATACGTGGAAGAAGTGGCAGCAAGTATTTATATACAATGTAGCTGTGAATTTAGAGATTTTATAAAAAAATTTGTTAATTGTGCTGAAAGCTATATTTATATATGTTATTATGTTAATGTAAAAAAATGTAAGAAAATTATAAAAGGTACGCGAAAACCTCGCCAATGAAGTTGGCGGGGTTTTCTTGTATGATGAAATCACATTTGACCCAAGGGATGATTGTTAAGATGAAAAAGATAAGGAGCGTATGATTATGAAAAAAAGGATTGCAGGAATTGTAATGGTATTGTTGTCCTTAGGTGCACTGGGATTTTGGGAGTTATGGGGCAGAGAAAATATTACTTACGACAGGATACTGGTTCTAAAGGAATCACAACCTAAAAATACCTTAATTACTTGGGAAATGGTTGAAGAAAGGAGGATAGAAAAGGCAGGTAAAAATGCTGTACTAAGCCAAGACGGACAGCAAATTATAGGCCTTGAAACCACCCAGTACATTCCTTCCGGGGCAGAGTTGCATATG
Organism: uncultured Oscillospiraceae bacterium; assembly: GCA_964651095.1. GTDB lineage: Bacteria > Bacillota > Clostridia > Peptostreptococcales > Anaerovoracaceae > SUG1106. The sequence goes on from CAZYWO010000073.1 coordinate 7,095, forward strand.
GAGTATTTTCAAGAATCTAAATTTGCAGTAGGTGATGAACAAGGGAAATTTATTTTATCCATACCACAACAGTGGCTTATGTCCTACCCTCAAACTTTAAGGCGCGGCGACAGAGCCTTTTTTTATTGCGGCGGAGAAATTGTTACAGACGCGGTGGTGATATATGTGAGAGACTCTGCAAATCAGGAGATTTACTATGGAGAGGAAGAACGGTTTTCTGCTTCTGCGCAGGTGAGTTTGATTGAAGTTATTGTCACGAAAGAGCAGGCAGAACTCATGGGCAAACTTGCCGATAAAGGTAATAAGTTTGTTATTTTATATTATTAGGAGGAAAGTGATGACTTTTGAACAGGTGTGCCGCAGGGTTGAGACTATTATTGAGGCGGACTGGAGGACCTGCGACGAGATTGACAGAATGGAAAGACTGGAAAAAGAGAAGAAGGCAATTATGGGTTATGAGGAGGAAATGGAATCGTATAAAAAATGGATAAATGAAATCATTTTAACTGAGGGACTATCGGATTCGGAATATCCACCTTGGTATATGAGTCTTGAGGAGGGGATTTTTAATGAACTTTACGGTCTTGCGGGTATTGCTCCCTGGGCATATGACCAGACGGAAGAATACCGCAATTCTTCTTCCGCAAAGCTTATCGGCGACAAGCTGTATTGCCTTATAGACGGGGTATCCAAACTTCAGCCGCAGACTGTAAATGACAGGCGAAGAGAACAGCTTAAAAGAGCTTTTTTGATGGCTGCCCCTCGTGAAAGATTGGAAAATGGGTTTCACGAGGTTTATCTTCGCAACGGAATACGAATAACAATATATTCCGGCGAAAAAACTAAGGAGGGGCAGGATGTGATGGTATTCAGAAAATATTTGCTGCGGGAATTGACATTTGAAAAACTGGTAGATATGCAAACAATCCCTAAAGATGCTGTAAGGTTATTTAAAATCATGGTAAAGATAGGTTTCAATGTGATTTTTGCAGGGCCTGTAAGATCAGGCAAAACGACTTTTATGCAGGTATGGCAGCGTTATGAAGATCCTTATCTTGAGGGACTGGCTATTTCCACCGATTGCGAAACTCCATGGCATAAGATTATGCCGTCAGCTCCATTAATGCAGCTTGTCGCTGATGGGAAAGAACTGGAAAATATAACTAAGTCTTTGCTGCGAGGCGATAACGACTATGTTTTGCTGGAGGAGATGAGGGATGCACAGGCTTATAATATTGCGCTGGAAATAACTTCAACGGGGACTCATCGCAGCAAAGCTACTGTTCATACTGACGATCCTGTAAATTTACCATATAAAATAGCATCAAAAATAAGGGAGAAGTATGGAGGTGATATTGCAGGTATAATTATTCAGATTTTCAGCAATTTTAACTATATACTGGAGTTTTGCCAAGTAGAGGGAGACAGATCTGTTAAAAAGCTGAATGGGATTTGGGAGTATTGTTACGATGCGGAAAGGGACTTGCCGTCGGTTCATCAAATATGCAGGTATGAGGCGGATACAAACAGATGGACTTGGCAGTGCCATATTGGAAAAGATAAAAACAAAATGAGGAGGCTTTATCCGTCAGAATTTTTGGAAATGGAGGAAGTTATGAAAGATTTAGAAGGGCGTAATCCAATAATTGAGGGTAAGGTGATTTATCCCAGGTACTACAAACCGCAGATAGTGGAAAACCCGGAAAGGTGCGACTTATGATTGTTATAATAATGCTTCTGATTTTAGTCAGTGGAATTGCGGCGCTGACATGGGAATTAATGGAGGAGTTTTATGATGTTCAGATAGAAAATCTAAGATCATGGTTTGCAGGATTTAAATTTGATAGGGCTAAAGAATATAACAGATGGGTATCCATGCTTGCGCAGCCTGATAATGCCTTGGTTAAGCCGTTGAGAGGTTTATCAAGAGACGGATTGATTTACAGAATAGACGGACATATAAGGTTGCTGTTACAGATAACATTAGGCATGGGAGCTGACAGAAGCGTCAGAGTTTTTTGGATTCTGTCGGGACTGCTGGGAGTAATTTCTTTATTTTTTTTGTTCGGAAAAATTTCTTTTTCATTGACGGCGATATCTTCATTATTGAGCATGTGCCTGCCTTACTGTATGCTCAGACTGAAACTGCAAAAACTTAGAGTGGACAGTTCCCGTGAAGGAGAAATACTTATTACAGAACTTTTAAACAATTATAAAATCAGTTATTTTAATATGCAAAAAGCCATCGAAGAGACAGCCAAAACAATAGAAGACGCTCCTAATTCAAAGCGGATTCTTTTTAATTTATCCAAAGGTCTTAACACTGCGGATACAAAGGAAAGAATTAAATTCATTCTCAAGGAATTTCGTCTTTCGATAAATACCAATTGGGGTAATATTTTAGCAAACAATATGTACTTTGCACTTGCATCGGGAATAGAAGTTACAGAAGCAATAAGCGACCTTGCAGACGTAATTAAAAAGGCAAGAAAAATAGACGAGTACAGTCGAAGAGAAAATAATGAAGCGGCATTGATTTTAAAATATCTTGCTCCCGTATCATATTTTCTGACTGTAATAGGGGCAATAGAGTATTTTGGCTTGTCGCCTGAGAAATTTTTATATTATCAATTTAAAACGGAGGTGGGACTGACATGGTTTATAATTTCTTTAGTAATATACGTTGCAGGAGTTTTAATAAACGGTTATCTGACAAGAGGAAGACTGGACTTGTAAGAACTCTTGAACGTCTGATACCTCATAAAATAAAGAATTCAAAAATAATTAACATGGAGGGTGAACTTTATGGCAGCGCCATAACGCTAAAGAACCTTGCTATCGTTCAGAGAGAAAAGCCCCTTTCTGCAGATTATATATATGAGGCTCTCATGGAAAATTCCTCATCACTTAAACCTTTGTACG
>CAZYWO010000074.1:0-9285 GCA_964651095.1 uncultured Oscillospiraceae bacterium
ATTAAGCTTCCATAGCCTTTAATGCAGCCTGCTTTTCAGCTTCTCTTTCTTCTAAGATTTTTGCATATTCTTCATCAGTCATCTTAACCATTGAAATGCCAGTGAAACCATAGAAAATTGAAACTAATGGGTTAATCCAGTTAAGAACTGCAAACGGAGCATATCCGCCTTTACCCCACTGTGGGCACTGTAAGAACTTGCTCATTGTAGCGCCGCAGGTGTTCCAAGGAATGAAGTTTGATGTAAGCGTACCGGAGTCTTCAAGACACCTTGACAAGTTCTTAGGAGCCAGTTTGAGGTCTTCAAATGCTTCTTTGTACATTCTTCCAGGAAGGATGATTGCTAAGTACTGGTCGGAGCAAAGTATGTTTACTATAATGCATGAAATGATTGTTATTGTAACCAAGCCGCCTCTTGTGCCTCTTGCAACTTTAAGAAGAGCGCCTGCTATGGATCCCATAATACCTGTGCAGTCTACGATACCGCCAAATACCATTGCGCAAAGGATGAGTGAAATTGTCCACATCATACCCTGCATACCATCTGATGTAAGAAGTGAACCAAGTTCAGAGATTACATCGCTTGCATCTTCAGGAATGTCTACACCAACACCATAGTTAAGTATAGCTGCTGCTCCCGGAATACCTTCTTCACCATTACCGATGATGGAGTTACCCTGCATATGGAAGAACGGAAGTCCTAAGATAACACCGCCAAGCAGCGCTGGGAGAGCAGGTAATTTTAATGCTACTGAAATAATTACGAATAAAGGTGCGATTAAGCAAAGCAAACTTACGTTATAGTTTGATGTAATGAAGTTAAGAATTTCATCAATCGTGCCAAGGTCTGCTGCGCTGTCGCCGTGCTGAGTGAAACCAAGAACAAGGTATACAACCAACGCGATAACAAGAGATGGACCTGTAGTCCAAATCATGTGCTTGATGTGGTCAAACAATGTAGAACCAGCTACAGCAGGAGCAAGGTTAGTAGTATCGGATAAAGGCGACATCTTGTCTCCGAAATATGCACCTGATACTACAGCGCCGGCAGTCATGTAAGTCGGGAATCCAAGAGCAGTACCAACACCGATAAGTGCAACACCCATGGAACCTGCTGTTGACCATGATGAACCTGTAGCAAGTGATACTATGGAGCAGAGCAGACAAGCAGTAAATAAGAAAATGCTTGGAGCTATAACTTTAATACCATAGTACATCATTGAAGGAACAATACCTCCGGCCATCCATGAACCGAGCATTGCACCTACAACAGCCAGAATCAGAATAGCCTGCATAGTTCTGTTGATAGCAGCTAAGATACCCTGTTCCATGTAAGCCCATTTCCATCCGTTTAGCATAGCTACTATTGCAGCGAATGCGCCCGAAAAGATAAGAGCAATGTGAGCTTCGCCAGCTTCTGTGTCAACCATAACGCCCCAGAAAATGAGTACAATAAGTACAATCATTACTATCAGGCATTGCCACATAGGAATCTTTTTACCCATAATAAGTCCTCCTAATTAAATAATAAAATAAAATGAATAGTAATTGTATGCCTTTCAGCATATTAATATACTACAATTTTCACACAATTATCACAATTACCCACATGGGTATACTTGTCTAAACTTTTGGGTACTGCCTCCTGAAAATATTGCAATTGCTTACTTTAAAAATTAAAAAAAAACTGCCCCTTTTTCAAGGGGCAGTATCCTAAATCACATATTTACCAGCTCAAACTAGTTATAGCAGTTACAGAAGATAATCACTAATAACAAGAAGAAAAATAATAAGCTAGTATCGATGCAACCGTCTCCTAAAAGACCACAATTGTTTCCCATATAATTCACCTACTTCTTTCATATTTTTTAAATTTAAAACATATTCAGTTGTAGTATAGAATATGACAGAAATTAAAATTGTGTTACCTTACATGAGTTTTTTATTTAATTTCTTTTTTACTTTTACCTTGGAATATCTCCGCCGCTTAAAGCTTCATCATAGATAGCTCTGCTTCCGCCGATAAATTTTGGTCTGGTTCTGGCGCATATCAAAGGCGCCTCTCCTATTTGTTTCACAGAAAGTCTGACAGGTACGGCGACTTTTTTTAACTGCATACCTATAAGAGTACCGCCAATGTCCATTCCTGCATCAGCCTTAATTTCTTCCACTGCTATGGGATATTTTGCGTTTTCATATACTGTAGTCGCAAATGAACCTCCTGCATGAGGGTGTGGGACAACATTTACGATTTCAACTGCCGGGTTTAATGCAGCCTTTTCCACAATAACTGCACGGTTCAAATGTTCGCAGCACTGAGCTGCCAGAAATATTCCTCTCGGTGCAAGCACGCTGATAACGCCCTCGTAAACAGCCTTTGCAGCATTTATATCAGAACCTTTTCCTATTCTAAGTCCCATGACTTCGCTGGAGCTGCATCCGATTACCAATATGCTTCCCTCTTTAAGTTTTGCAATCTCCACAAGTTCTTCACAGGCATCATGTGCCTGTTTTTTAATTTCTTCATAAGTAAAATTCACTTACTTCGCCTTCTTTCCAATCAATTGCATAAATCCCTTTGTATCTAAAGATCTAAAGCTGCCACGAGCTGAGATATTTTTCCTGTTCAGGCGTCAGTTTATCGATTTCAATTCCCCATGCTGCAAGTTTGCGGCTGGCAATTATATTATCCATTTCCTCAGGAATATTAATCAGATGATTGCCAAGGGTCTCATGATTTTGCCTGATATAAAGCGCTCCCAAAGCCTGTACTGCGAAACTCATATCCATAATTTCAGCAGGATGTCCGTCAGCGGCAGCGATATTTACTAATCTGCCCTCCGCAATTACATTTATCCATTTACCGTTTGACAACTTATATCCCATAATATTATTTCTTGCTTCTCTCTTTTCTACGGCGGCAGCCTCAAGACTTTCCATATCAACCTCACAGTTGAAGTGACCTGCATTTGCAAGTATAGCGCCCTCTTTCATCGTCAACATGTGATCTACTGTAATAGTCCATGCACAGCCTGTAGCAGATACGAAAATATCTCCCAGAGGAGCTGCCTTTTCCATCTTCATTACGGAGAAGCCATCCATTTTAGCTTCAATCGCCTTAACCGGATCGATTTCAGTTACGATTACCTGAGCCCCTAAGGAAGCCGCTCTCATGGCAATTCCTCTTGAACACCATCCGTAACCTATAACGACTACCGTTTTAGCTGCTATAATGAGATTGGTATTTCGCATAATGCTGTCCCAAGTGGATTGACCTGTACCATATCTGTTATCAAAAAGGTGTTTACACTTAGCATCGTTTACCGCCATCATAGGAAACTTTAAGATTCCCTCTCTGTCCAGCGCCTTAAGTCTTATAATACCAGTTGTGGTTTCCTCACATCCTCCCCAAACTTCTTCGGCAAGATCAGGTCTCTTTTCATGAATCATGCTGACCAGATCAGCGCCATCATCAATTATTATGTTTGGTCTATGTTCAAGGCACATTTCAATGTGTCTGTCATATTCTTCCTTAGTAGCTCCATGATATGCGAAAACCTTTAATCCGCTGTCTGCAAGGGCTGCTGCCACATCATCCTGAGTGCTTAGCACATTGCTTCCCGTAACAGACATATCTGCACCGCCTGCTGCCAAAACTAAACAAAGATATGCAGTCTTTGCTTCAAGATGCACAGAAAGTGAAATTTTTACGCCTTCAAAAGGCTTGGTTTTTCTAAACTCCTCCTCAAGACCTCTCAGCAGAGGCATGTTCTTTTTTACCCACTGGATTTTTTGATGGCCTGACGGCGCAAGATTAATATCTCTTACTTCGTAGTTTTGCATTTTTTTCTCCTATTGATTTTTTCGATTTTCATTATAAATTTTCTATTCAACTGTAACTGACTTAGCTAAATTTTTAGGTTTATCAATATCGCATCCTCTCTCCTTTGCCACATAATAAGCGAAAAGCTGGAGAGGCACTACGGAGAGAAGCGGTGCGATTTCGTCTCTGCAATGAGGGATGTAAATTACTTCGTTGCTCTGCGTTTCTATAGCAGAATTGCCTTCCTTAGCTATGGAAAGTACATGTGCACCCCTTGCTTTAATTTCCTCAATATTGGACATCATCTTTTTATAAAGCGCGTCCTGTGTTGCAAGAGCAATCACTAAAGTTTCAGGTTCTATCAAGGCGATAGTTCCATGTTTCAATTCCCCGGCTGCAATAGCGAAAGAATTAATATAAGAAATTTCTTTAAGTTTCAGAGAACCTTCATAAGAAATAGCTGAATCTAAACCTCTGCCTATGAAGAAAACTTGATCTCGGTTATATAATCTCTTAGCAAGTTTTTCAATCTTATCTGTTTCTTCAAGGTATTTATCCAGCTTATCAGGGATCCCCTTTAAATCTGCTATAAACTCGTCATATGTTTCATTATCGATTGTGCCTTTAGTTAATCCCATATAAAGTCCCAAAAGGTACATACACGTAAGTTGTGTAGTGTATGCCTTTGTAGAAGCCACCGCTATTTCCGGTCCTGCCCATGTATAAAAAACATCATCTGATTCACGTGCTACGGAACTTCCCACAACATTAACAACACTTAAAATTCTGGCGCCTTTGCGTTTGGCTTCCCGCAAAGCTTCCAAAGTATCCAGAGTCTCACCCGACTGGCTTATAGCTATAAACAAAGTTTTATGGTCTATCAGCGGATCTCTGTATCTGAATTCGGAAGCCACGTCAACCTCTACCGGTATTCTCGCCAGCTTTTCGATTATGGTTTTTCCCACAAGCCCGGCATGGTAAGCTGTTCCGCAAGCAACGATATATATTTTTGAAAAGCCATCTAAATCTTCTTTTGTAAGGGAAATTCCGTCGAGTTTAATTTTACCGTTTTCATCAAGACGGCGGTTTAAAGTCTCGCTGATACCCTTTGGCTGTTCAAAAATCTCTTTTAGCATAAAATGGTCGTAACCTTCTTTTTCTGCCGCGTCAACATCCCACGTTACATGGAAAACGTCTCTCTTTATCCGATTTCTGTCCTCGTCAAATATCTTAATCTCATCCGGAGTTACTACAACCATCTCTCCGTTTTCTATGAGATAAATTTCCTTAACGTACTTAAGAAGGGCTGGAATATCGGAAGCTATAAAATTGCTGCCTTTTCCAAGACCTGCGATAAGGGGAGCATCTTTTCTGACGGCAACCAGCTTATCAGGATCCTTTGAAGATACCGCTACAATAGCGTATGCTCCGCGCATCTTGCCCATCGCTTTATAAACAGCGTCTTCAAGATTGCCGCCTTCCTTCATATAAATTCCTATAAGATGAGCGATGACCTCCGTATCGGTTTCAGACTTAAAACTTATATTATACTTGGAAACAAGTTCCTCTTTTAATTCCACATAATTTTCAATAATACCGTTGTGAACGATGGCTACGCTTCCGTCTCCGTTTGTATGAGGGTGGGCGTTAATATCCGATGGAGCCCCATGTGTCGCCCATCTGGTATGTCCTATGCCTGTATGACTGTAGAGAGTATCGCTGCCTATGAAATTTTCAAGGTTTTTAATGCCTCCTACACATTTTTTAATCTGTATTTTTCCGTCGATAACCACCGCAATACCGGCAGAATCATATCCCCTATATTCAAGTCTTTTTAAGCCGTCAATTATTATATCTTTGGCGTTATTCTTTCCTACATATCCTACAATACCGCACATATTAATCTCCTATTGATTATTTCTACTTAAACTTTTTTTCAATCAAAGCTGCCAGCTCTTCGGCAAGAAGTTTAATTTGTTCAGTATCGCTTCCCTCAATCATAACTCTTACCAAAGGTTCTGTCCCCGACGGTCTGATTAAAACTCTGCCTTCGCCTGCCATTCTTTCCTCGGCAGCTTTAATAGCTGCTGCAACTTCAGCATCTTTATCGTATGTTTTTTTATAATCGTTGTTTATTCTTGCGTTAACAAGCACCTGCGGATAAATCTTTATTTCATCTGAAAGCTCTGATACAGTTTTTCCGCTTGACAATACAGCTTTAACAAGCTGAATTGAAGAAAGTATTCCGTCTCCTGTAGTAGTATGGTCTAAGAAAATTATATGTCCTGACTGCTCTCCTCCTAGCGTGCAACCTGTCTCCAACATTCTTTCCAACACATATCTGTCTCCCACTCCGGTAACGTCCACCGAAATTCCTTCAGCCTTCATTGCCTTGTGTAGTCCAATATTGCTCATAACTGTTGCAGTTACTTTATTATTTTCGAGCTTACCTTCGTTTTTAAGCATTTTAGCGCATATAGCGATAGTCTTATCTCCGTCCAGCACTCTGCCTTTATCATCTACCACTATAAGTCTGTCAGCGTCTCCATCAAAGGCTAAACCTATAAATGCCCCGCTCCTTACCACTTCTCTGGAAAGCTGATCAGGATGAGTAGAACCGCAGGCTTCATTAATGTTTACACCATTAGGTTGATTACCTATGGTTATCACGTCAGCTCCCAGCGCCTCATAAACCGCAGTCGCTATCTGATACGCAGCGCCATTGGCACAATCAAGAACAACCGTCTTGCCGTCAAGGCGATAATCGGCAACTTCAATCAGGTGTTTCGCATAAAGTTCAGCCGCACTTTCTCCAGCCTCTAAACACTTACCTATTTTGTCTCCCGTAATATGACCGTTCACGTTTATGCTGCTGATAATAATATCTTCAATCTTTTCCTCAATAAGATCATCCAGTTTAAATCCTTTAGAGTTAAAAAATTTTATCCCGTTGTATTCAAAAGTATTGTGAGAGGCGCTTATTACAATGCCTGCATCTGCATGATACAACCTGGTTAAATATGCTATTGCAGGTGTTGGTACTATCCCTACTTTGATTACATTTCCGCCTACTGCGAGAATACCGGCAGTTAAAGCATTTTCCAGCATATCGCCTGATACTCTTGTATCCTTGCCAATAATTATTACAGGCCTCTCCTGAGTTTTGCTGAGTACATAGGTCCCCGCTTTTCCAAGATTAAACGCAAGTTCAGGTGTCAGCTCCTTGTTGGCAATACCACGCACTCCGTCAGTTCCAAAAAGTCTTCCCATTAATCTTCTCCTTGACTTTGATTAGACTCGATAACTATTTTAATTTCACTAGGATTGTATTCCAATTCCAATAAATTATTCACACAAACACAATTGAGAGGTACTGTATGTTCGCCGGTTTCCAGCCCTTCTACATTAGCTGTGAGATTGAAATCAGACTCATTTATAGCTTCCACCACATCAGTGTTCCCTGAAATCTTTACAGTTACCGTGACTTTATCTACAGTAGGAATCATATCCTCATTCACGCCCTCCAGAACTATATCTGTCTCTGTAAACGTAAATTCTCTCACCTCTGCGCCAATAACCGTAATCTTAGCTTTAAGTTTTTCAGATTCACTTGCAGGTTCAATTCCATCAGGCAAAATAGGAATTAAATCTATAACCGTGTCTTCAAAAATATCAGAAATATCAATCTGTTCACAGCTAATTGTACTTATCTGCGAAAGCTGTTCATCAGTGCCTTTAATAGTTATAGTTTTAGGCGCTGAAACATTTCTTGTAATATATGAAAATTCACTTTCTTTAATTGGCACATTAAGGTTTACAGTCTTTTTACTGTATAGAACAGCTATAACAGAAATGCTGTCAAATTCAAGGTCTACATCGGTAACTTCTTCTCCTTCGGAGTTAACAGGAACTAACTTTATATTGAGAGCTTTCATGCTACTTCCCACCTTAGCGGCATCTACCTCTGCCTTGACTTCTGCTATGCTGTCTACGATGGTTTTCGCTCCCTCAATCTTGACATTTTCCTTGTTCACCTGCACAATATGAGGTTCGCTGTCGTCACTGGTTTGATTGGTTATCGATACGGTAATATTCTTTTCTTCATTAACAAGATAATCTACTGTCACCTTGATTTTAGGCGGCGTAATATTTTTCAACGATATGTTTTCCGGAACTATAACATTAGGTATAACCGTATTTTCGCCTACCTTAAGTCCCTCCAAATCTACTGTAACCTTAAAATCTGACGCTTTTACTTTACCCGTTACAGAGCGTTTTCCCGAATAAGATATATTTACGGTTTCACTTCCTGCATAAAGAACAACCAGACCATCTTCGGTAAGGTTTTTTTCGTTTATATAATTTATAGGGATATTTTTTACGGTGTCCGTAGTCGCCGGATCTTCCGAACCTAGGACATATGCCCACAAGCATATCGCAATAAGCAGGGCAAGTACTAAATTTACTCTATCATCTTTTAGCATTTTTTACCCCCTTAAAAATATCTAAAATGCCGGAAAGCTTGCCGCCAAGTTTTTTGTTTCCCTCGTCAAGGTATAAACTATATAACATTTTTTCAATGTTTTTTGAATCCAAAAATCTTGTCAATTTGCCATTCTGTGCAATAGAAATAATTCCTGTTTCCTCGGACACTATTATTACCAGTGCATCGGAATTTTCAGTGATGCCGATACCTGCTCTGTGGCGAGTACCCAGTTCTTTATTTAAAGCTTTATTCTGCGTCAGCGGCAGTACGCATCCGGCAGCATAAAGTCTGTCTCCTCTTATAATGAGCGCCCCATCGTGCAGCGGCGCGCCCTCATAGAAAATATTACCTATCATTTGTTCGGAAATCTGAGCATCTATGACAGTGCCTGTTTCTACAATATCGTTTAGGGAAATTTCTCTCTCAATTACAATCAGCGCACCGGTTTTACTTGCAGACATTTTTTCCACAGCCTCAGCCATCTGCCCCACCATATGCTTGGCTTCTTCTTTGTCCACTTCAAAAATCACGTTTGTAATCCTGCTTCTTCCAAGGTGTTCCAAAGCTCTGCGCAGTTCCGGCTGAAAAATAACAACGATCGCTATTAAGCCAACCGTGGTCAGTCCTGACAAAATCCAATGCAGAGTATATAAATACATCACCTTAGAAAGAAGTGTGGCGGCCACAAGGAGTAAAATACCTTTAGCAAGCTGTTCAGCTCTTGTCTCTCTAATAAAACCTATGGCCTTATATATTAAGAAAGTAACAATCATAATGTCAAGAATATCTGTTAGTGCAATTCTCGAAACCATGTTGTTAAAAAAATCCTTCATAAATTCCATAATTCTTTCCCCCATAATTACTCAATTATATTCTACTTTAAAAACATGTTATTTTCAAGTGTCTTCGATGATTTCGGCACGAAAAACTGCTCCATTTTCATTTAAAACAAATCCTCATGTTTTTCTTGCAGATAT
>CAZYWO010000074.1:9295-9927 GCA_964651095.1 uncultured Oscillospiraceae bacterium
GAAGCAATTGACCTTGTATTAGTATAACTTTCACCAATAATCTGAGAAACCTCCCTAAGATTATAGCCGTAAATATAATAGAGTTTAAGCACTTTTTCCTCTTTTGGACTGAGTTTATTCAGAACTTCTGAAACCTCTAAATCTGTAAATTCCTGAATATATGAATATTCACCACTGCTTTCAGTTTCTTTCTTTTCGTCGCCGTTTAAAGTTTCCATATGTTCCTCAAATGATGTCGTATGTGCCATGCTCTTATGCGACTTATTTACGTATTTGCTTCCCACATTTCTTGCGATTGCAAATAGCCAGTTTTTAAAACATGTCTGATCTCTTAATTGATTAATATTAGCCCAAGCTGCAATAAAAGTATCCTGAACTGCGTCTTCAAGCTGATGCCATGCAAAATCAAATGCCGATAAATAATATCGCAGTTCAGGTTGGTAATGGAGTAGTTCTTCTTCCCGCTCTTTATTAATTTCCATTTCCTTGTCAACAGAATCCTGATGATCTGAATTCCCCGTCATATTCCAATATCTCCTTATTGCAACTTATCTTAAATTTATCTCTTTTAGGCCTTTATAAAAACATACCTGTAGTTTAAAAATTCAACTCCTTGACTGTCTCAACCGCTT
>CAZYWO010000075.1:0-9645 GCA_964651095.1 uncultured Oscillospiraceae bacterium
GCAGGTATTGAATGACTTTTGCTTCAAAGTGTAACATATGTTTGACAAACCTACAAACTTAGTTTGAAAAATTTGTATATTATTGTATATTAATAAATATCAGAATGTTACAGATAAAATTGACGAAGAATAATTTTCAAGGTAAAATATAAAAAAATAACAAAGGAGGCTTTCCATGTATAAAATTTTAGTTGTAGATGACGAACCTAAAATCCGTGAGGTAATCAAAGAATATGCCGAATTCAGCGGCTTTGAAGTTACGGAAGCCGAAGACGGAATGAGCGCTGTCGGTCTATGCAAGCTCAACGATTATGATTTAATAGTCATGGATGTAATGATGCCGAAGCTTGACGGTTTCTCTGCATGTAAAGAAATACGCAAAATAAAAGATATTCCAATCATCATGCTTTCTGCCAGAGGTGAGGAATACGACAAACTTTTTGGCTTTGAGCTTGGAATAGATGACTACGTGGTAAAGCCTTTCAGTCCGAAAGAGCTTATTGCCAGAATAAATGCAGTTCTTTCCAGAAAGAAAAGTTCTGCCGCGCCTCAACAAACATCGCTCAAGTTTAATGGACTTGAAATTAATATCGCGGCCAGAACCGTTACTGTTGACGGAAAAAAAGCCGAGCTTACTCCTAAGGAATACGACTTGCTTTTCTATCTGGTAGAAAACAGAAATATTGCTCTTTCCAGAGACAAGCTTCTTTCCGATATATGGGGTTATGATTTCTTCGGAGATGACAGAACTATTGATACTCACATCAAAAATCTGCGTAACAATTTAGGACCTTACAGGGACTATATTGTTACCCTTAGAGGGGTGGGCTATAAATTTGAGTTCGAAGATTAAATTTGACTTCAAAAGCATCAGATTCCGTCTTTGGGTCTGTTTCATGTTGATAGTAATCGGCATGATCAGCCTAATCTGGTCACTGCAAGTTTTTTTCCTCAATAACGGTTATGAGGATATGAAAATCAATGAGGTGAGCAAGATTGCCACCACTCTATATCGTTCTTATTTGAAAAATGATGAAAAACTTACGGAAACTATACAGGAACTTTCCGTAAGCAACGACCTATATGTTCTTATGGAGTCAGGCGGCACTCTCCTGCTGTTCAGCCCTGAGCAGGAAAATATTGTACCCGTATACAGATACCAAAGTGAAATTCCTAAACTTAAGGAGGCTTTGCTTGAATCAAAAGATGTTAACGCTCCGGTTCACTTTAAGTTCAGTACAAGCTTTGAAAAATACAATACGCTGGCCTATGCAAGATATTTAGATGCAACTCCTGATGAGGAAGTTTATCTGTATATTTTCTCGCCGCTTTATCCGGTAACTTCTACTGTGAATATATTAAAAACACAGTTATTTAGCGTTACTGTAATTACCCTTATTTTGGCTTTTATTGTTGCCACATATTTTTCGACAAGAATTTCCCGACCGATTAAGAGCATTACTAATACGGCCAAACGTTTAGGAAAAGGGGAATATAACTTAAAGTTTGAGAGCAGTTCCTATTCGGAAATCAATAATCTGGCTCACACTCTGAACATTGCAGCCTATGAGCTGGGCATGTCCGATACGAGACAAAAAGACCTTATCGCTAATGTTTCTCACGATTTAAAGACCCCGCTTACCATGATTCGTTCTTATGCAGAAATGATACGTGACTTATCCGGCGATAATCCTGAAAAGAGGAATAATCATCTCCAAGTAATTATCGACGAGACCGCAAGGATGACTCAATTGGTCAGCGATATGACTTCTGTAACCGCTATGCAGCGAAATAATATAGTTCTTGAGAAAGAAGTCTTTGACATATCTACCGTTACTGCTTCTATTCTGGCATCGTACGAGGTGTTGGAGGCGCAGGAGGGATATAATTTTATTTTCAATACACCTAAAGAGTGTATGGTTTATGCCGATAAGAAACGAATCGAGCAGGTTCTCTCAAATCTGACCGGAAACGCTATAAAGTATTGCGGTGAGGATAAAACTGTAATTGTGAACATAAAACGTACAGGTCAGAAGTGTCTTGTGGAAGTTACTGATTACGGTCCCGGTATAAAGCCGGAAGAATTGCCTCACATCTGGGACAGATATTACAAAACAAGCACCAATTATGTCCGCCCAACCAGCGGCACAGGATTAGGGCTTTCTATTGTAAAGGAACTTCTTACGCTGCATCGTGTAAACTACGGCGTTGAAAGCAAAGTCGGAAAAGGATCTACTTTCTGGTTTGAACTTGATATGGCAAAGAAAGAAAAAAGTTCATAAGTAAATCACATTACGATTTTAAGACAGCTAAAATCGTTCCAGCGTAATGAGGCGATGGGTTACACCTTTTTCAAAAAAATCAGGTTTTTACTTATGTAAAAAGCGCGTACTTCTGTATGCGCCTTTTTATAGTCATATTTTAATATCCATAGCAGCTATGTCTAACACACATAAATCAATGTATAAACTGTTAGCTTTACATATTGAACGCTGTCAAGGGTTGTGTTTTTTATTTTGCCGGTTATAATATGTATGCCTTAAATGCTTCTTGGATATCTTTCACTCCAATAATCCTGCATCCATCAATTCGGTCGCCTAGCTTCTCTGCATTTCTCCTAGGCATGATGATCTGCTCATATCCAAGCCTTGCTGCTTCTTTAGAAATTTTTTCTGCGTTTTGAACTGAACGCAAATCTCCTGTCAACCCTACTTCTCCCACAGCAAGTGTTCTCTTATTTGAAACTGCCCTTTTATACGATGAATAGATTGCAAGGGCAACGGCAATATCAGTGCCTGTACCATCCGGGCGTATTCCACCCACCACATTGACATATACATCTTGATTGATTAACTGCAAACCGACGATTTTTTCTATAACAGCCAGAATCATATTAAGTCTGGTATTATCAATTCCTACGGAGGTTCTTCTGGCAAAGCCTATATTTGCAGGGGATACCAGCGCTTGGATTTCAAACATTACCGGTCTGCTTCCTTCATATACGGCTGTAGTGACAGAACCTTCAGACATCTCCTCCCTGTTTTCGAGGAAACTTGCAGATATGTCTCTCACTTCCTGTAGTCCCGTCGCTTCCATCATAAAGGCGCCTATTTCGCTCGTTGTCCCAAAGCGATTTTTATATGACCTTAAAACACGGAATTCCTGATTTCTCTCCCCACTGAAATTCAGAACGCAATCCACCATGTGTTCCACGGTTTTAGGTCCTGCCAAGTCACCGTTCTTAGTCACATGAGCAACTATAAAGATTGGAATGTTTTTAGTCTTCCCCAATTTCATCAGTTGGTTGCCGCACATCCTCACTTGAGAAACGCTGCCTGGTGCAGAATCCAATTGACTGCTGTAGAGAGTTTGAATTGAGTCTATTATGAGAAAGGCAGGTTTAATATTTTCACATGCGATTTCCACATTTTCCATATTAGTCTCTGCCAATACATACAAATTATCGGGTATGGCGCTGCACACTCTGTCAGCGCGCAGTTTTATCTGCTCTTCAGATTCTTCTCCGGAAATATAAAGTACCGGAACCCCTTTAGCGGCTATATTGGCCGCAGTTTGTATAATGATCGTAGACTTGCCTATGCCCGGTTCTCCGGAAATGAGTACAAGAGAACCTTTTACCATGCCTCCGCCGAGAACACGGTTAAGTTCCCCTATTCCTGTATCAACTCTTTCATAATCGGCAGTTCCCACACTGTTCAGTTTGGATGGTTTTGCATTACCCACTATTCTGCGTCTTGTATCTTCTTCCGGGGCAGCAGCAATCTTTTCCTCTATAAAAGAATTCCATGCGCCGCAAATACATTGACCCATCCACTGCGGGCTCTCATATCCGCACTCTTGGCATACAAAAACTGTTTTCCCCTTCTTAGCCATTTATTTTCCTCCAAACAAACCGATTTAAAGAACATAGGTTCTTTTATATAATACACTAAAACTTCTCTGTTGACAAGTGCTTTTCAAGAAATCGAAAAAATAAAAATCATTGTGTTCTGTGATTTTGACATGTTAATTCTATACCGGTTTTATCCGAGCGCCACGTCTAATGCCATCATGAGAGAAAATCCTGCTGCAAAGAACATTGTGCCTATATTGGAATGTTTACCTTGTGACATTTCAGGTATTAAATCTTCTACCACAACATATATCATTGCGCCTGCGGAAAAACTTAAAAAATAAGGAATAAAAGGTACAAGCATATGCGCCGCCATAATTGTAAGTACCGCTCCGATTGGTTCTACAACACCTGAAAGGACTCCTCCCGCAAACGCTTTTGGCTTGCTCCAACCTTCTGAACAAAGAGGCATTGATATAATCGCGCCTTCAGGGAAGTTCTGAATTGCTATTCCCAAAGAAAGCGCCAAAGCCCCGGCAACTGTGATCTCACCGTTTCCCGAGATCATGCCTGCATAAACCACACCTACTGCCATGCCTTCGGGAAGATTGTGAAGTGTAACTGCTAAAATCAACATCGTAGTTTTTTGAAGTTGGCTTCTGGGGCCTTCTGCCTCCTCACCGCTCTTGTGGAGATGTGGAATAATATTATCTAAAATCAGCAAGAACAATATGCCCAGCCAAAATCCCACAACAGCAGGTATAAAGGCAAGCTTGCCCAAATGCTCCGATTGATTCATCGACGGAATTAAAAGGCTCCAAATAGATGCTGCTACCATGACGCCGGCGGCAAACCCCGTGAGAGATTTTTGTACTTTGTCGTTTAAGGATTTTTTTAAAAAGAAAACACATGCTGAACCTAGCATCGTTCCTAAAAATGGCAATAAAATTCCTCTGGTCACTTCGCTCATTACCAAAAGCCTCCTTTCACTTTAATATGGTATAACATTTATTTTCCCCATAATCACTAATATCAATCAGGGTTTACACATAAAAACGGGCGGAATACCCTGTCCATGTCACTATTATAGTAGACATCCGTATCCTGCCCGTAATTATTTATTATTTTATTTATCTTATAGTTTAATCTTCTTCTGCCTTGTGAGCTTCGATAATCTTTTGAGCCAGATGAGCAGGTACTTCCTCGTACTTCTCAAATCTCATAGTGAATGCGCCTCTGCCTTGAGTCATAGCTCTTAAACCAATTGCATAATCAAAAAGTTCAGCCTGAGGAGCTACTGCAAGAAGCTTTTGTCCACCGTCAGCTAAAGGTTCCATACCAAGAATTTTACCTCTTCTCTTGTTCATGTCACCCATTACATCTCCCATATAATCATCAGGTACTGTAATTTCAAGTTTCATGATTGGTTCCAGCAGGCAAGGTTTAGCTTCTACAATACCTTTTTTGAAAGCTAATGAAGCTGCAATCTTGAATGCCATTTCGTTGGAGTCAACATCATGGTATGAGCCATCATATAAAACTGCTTTAACATTTACTACTTTGCAGCCTGCCAGAGGACCCTTGTCCATACACTCAAGCAGTCCTTTTTCTACTGCCGGAACATAGTTCTTAGGTACTGAACCGCCGAATAATTCTTCAGAGAATTCAAATTCTTGTTCAGATGGTGAGAATCTGATATGTACGTCACCGTACTGACCTGCGCCGCCTGACTGCTTCTTATGTTTTCCTTGAACATCGGAGCTTCCCTTGATGGTTTCTCTGTAAGCAATCTTCTGAGGAACAGTCTTAACAGTTACTCCAAATCTGTCTTTTAGCTTGGCAAGGATTACGGAAAGCTGAATATCTCCCTGTCCGCCAAGAAGTGTCTGACGAGTTTCAGTATTTCTTTCAACTACAAACGACGGGTCTTCTTCTCTGAGTTTATTCAAGCCTGAAGACATCTTATCCTCATCGCCCTTGTCTGCTGCTTCGATAGCTATATAATATGAAGGTTCCGGATAATCCAAAGGTAAATATCTTATAATATCTGATTTATCGCAAAGTGTATCGCCTGACAATGTGTACTGTAATTTTGCTACGGCAACGATGTCTCCGGCTTCTGCATAGTTCAATTCAGTCTGGTTTTTACCTCTTAGGAAGAACAGTTTACCCAGTTTTTCTGTCTTTCCTGCTCTTTCATTGTACACTTCATCTCCTGAATTAAGTTTTCCTGTTACAACCTTCATAACTGAAATCTTACCTACGAATGGGTCCACGATAGTTTTAAATACGAAAGCGGATACCGGAGCATCTACTACCGATATTCTTTCTACCGGCTCGTTATTATCGTTGAAGCCTGCATAAGGACCGTGCATAAGCGGAGTAGGAACATAAGTTACGAGAAGGTCAAGCAGTCCTTCAAGACCTGCGCCAAGCTGGAAAGCAGATGAGCATACAGGAACTATACCGCCATCTGAAATTCCTTTCTTCAAGCCATTAAGAATTTCTTCATCAGAGAAATCATCTCCGTTAAAATATTTTTCCATCAGTTCATCGTCTGTCATAGCGATGGCTTCTTTTAATTCTTCGTCAATTTCTGCAGAAAGCGGCCAGCTAAAAGGAATTAGTTTTTCACCGAATTTGTCCTTTAATTCTCCAAAAGTTTTATAGAAGTCGAATTCATCCTTGTCTCTCTTATTGATAACGATGAATCTCGGAGTCTTATATCTTTCGCATGCTTTCCATGCCGCTTCAGTACCAACCTGAACACCGGAACCTGCATCAACCATTATTACAGCGGCTTCAGCAGCTCTCAATGCAGCATTTACTTCGCCTACAAAGTCAAAATAACCCGGAGTATCGATAAAATTAATTTTGTTTTCTTTCCAAAGGATAGGTACTACAGATGTGTTGATGGAATAACCTCTTTCGATTTCCATTTTATCGTAATCGGATACAGTATTGCCGTCTTCAACTCTACCCATTCTGTTAGTAACGCCAGTTGCAAGCAGGGCTGCTTCGAGGAATGTAGTCTTACCGCATCCGCCATGCCCAAGCAAGGCAACGTTTCTTATAGTTTCGCTTGTATAACCTTTCATAGAATTCGGACCTCCCAAATATATTTTACAATCGTGAATATCATAACATAGTCTTTAATTGTTTTTAATGGTAATATCTATATTATGACAACTTTGTCACAATCTTAGAATTTATTATAACAAAAACCTGTTGAAATTACAACAGGTTTTCACAATAGGTATCACTTCAATTTTTATTTGTAAATTATGTCTTAATAATATTACGCTACCCTCTGCGCATATTCTTCAAACTTGTCCTCAATGTGTTTATGTTTCTTGATTGCCCCTGACATTATATATTTAGATACTTGGTCAAGCGCCATAAAAGCCCATATCCATGTAATCGAACGTTTTAGAATTACTCCGCAGATGAAAGCTCCCGGCATCCTGATAAGCCAAGTCCCAGCCATGTGAAGTTCAAAAGGCGCGGTCTTAAATCCGGCAGAGCGTATTATACCGCAGTTGACTTTATATAAATTCTGAGGGATTTGGATAAGTCCCATAGTCATAACGTAGGTCATACCAATTTTTATAAGTTCCGGTTTGTCGGTCAGAAGCGACATCATAAACTTTGCTTTGAAGAATAGTATGCACGACGTACACAAAGTGATTGCAAAGCAGATTTTCTTTATTTCTCTTTCGTAAGATTTAAACAGCTCTTTATCCTGTAATCCGAAAGAGGCTGCAATCAGCGATGTTGCAGCCACACTGAAACCGTTGGCAGGAACCTCTGTAATCATTTCAGCCTGCAATCCCAGTTGATACGCAGAAAAAAATTCCTCTCCGTACTGCATTACTATTATTGAAAGTAAAATCGATCCTACATGCCAGTTAAGGTTTTCTCCCGCAGCCGGAACGCCAAGAGTATAAACTCCTGCAAGTCTGCGCTTTTCCAACATTAAGCAGTATTTCCTGCTGCACTCCATCTTTTCCATCTTGCCATTCTTTTTATACAGCAAGATAATATAGATGATAGCTCCTACAGTCCTAGATACTGCAATGGAAATCGATGCCCCCAGATATCCCAGTTCCGGCGCTCCAAACTTACCGAAGATCAGCATAAATCCGCATATCACATTGACAACATTCATTACAACAGCAATTTTCATAGGCGTAACGGTATCACCAAGCCCCTGATAAAACGACGCTGAGATATTAACTATACACATACCCAGAAAGCCAATCAGCGCTAATCTAAAATACGGAACTGCATATTCAATAAGTGCTGTATTGTCCTTTGAAAATATTGATAAAAGCGGTGCAGATGCAAAATAAAACAGCCCCATAACCGCTAAGGTTACCATCATCATCGAGGTCAAAGTTTGTTCAAATGAAAGTTTGCAGTCTGTGTTTTCACCTTTTGCGTGTTTTTGAGAAACCATTATGGTTAATCCTACGCCGATACCTCTGAATACAAAGAATATAATGTCTGTAAGTTTATTGCTTATTCCTTGTGCCGATATAGATGATATGGTCAGTCTGCCAACCATAGCGCTGCTTACAATGCTGGTAAGAACTTGCAAAAGCCCTTCTAATGCCATCGGAAGCATTATTGACAGAATTTTTTTGCGGATTGATTTCTTGTCGTACATTTTCCGGATACGCTCCTCTTGATGATGAAAATTCTGCTATTTGAATTTTGCCAAAATATTGGTTTATTTTCTCTCATCTTATTACTTTCAGAAGTATTTTTCAACAGGTATTTTACTTTATTTTTCTAAGCTTCAACTATAGTTTTTTTCAATAGATTTTAGCTGCATTGCATGGGGCGCATGGATTTCTTTCGCCCCTTTTCTGTAGCTCCACGCGATATAAAAAAGCTGCTTCACCTTGCAACTTATTTGCACAGTGCAGCAGCTTTTTAAACTTGCCTAAAATATTCTGAATTTTTTACCACTAATATTTTATATTGTTAAATGTCTCGTCATTTTGCCATATGCAAAGAAAGCATATTAGCTTAAGACTCTAAACGTTAGAACTCTGCTGTTTTTGGAGTTCTTGGGAATGGAAGCACATCTCTGATATTAGCCATACCTGTAATATACATGATTATTCTTTCAAATCCCAAACCGTAACCGGCATGTTTTACACCGCCGTATTTTCTAAGATCCAAATACCACCAGTAATCTTCTTCTCTAAGACCCAGTTCTTTCATTCTTGCTGTCAGAACATCAAGTCTTTCTTCTCTCTGGCTGCCTCCGATGATTTCTCCCACACCCGGCACAAGCAGGTCGCATGCTGCAACTGTCTTGTTGTCATCGTTCAAACGCATATAAAACGCCTTTATATCCTTTGGATAGTCGGTTACAAACAGAGGTTTTTTGAAGATTTCCTCTGTGAGATACCTTTCGTGTTCAGTTTGAAGGTCGATGCCCCATTCAACAGGATATTGGAATTCCTTGCCTGACTTTTGGAGAAGTTCTACCGCTTCTGTATAAGTTACACGACCAAAATCAGAATTTACTATATTGTTAAGTCTTTCCAGCAAGCCTTTGTCCATAAAGCTGTTGAAGAACTGCATTTCTTCCGGTGCATTTTCGAGAACGTAGTTGATTATATATTTAATCATAGCTTCTGCCAATTCCATATTATCTTTAAGATCAGCAAAGGCAATTTCAGGTTCAATCATCCAGAATTCAGAAGCATGTCTTGCGGTGTTTGAATTTTCAGCTCTAAATGTAGGACCAAAGGTATAAACATTTCTAAATGCCAGCG
>CAZYWO010000076.1:0-9582 GCA_964651095.1 uncultured Oscillospiraceae bacterium
AAATAACAGCGATGGGAAGCCGTGTTCCGGCGTGAGAGGAAGCCATCAAGCTTCGACCGACAATCTCAATGCAGTTGAGTCCATGAGATTTAATCATAAGATTAAATCGGTATGCTCAACGCCGCATATTTTATGAGAGCGTTGCTGTTATTGCCGTTCTCAGTGAAAATCGAAGGAGAAATTAAATGAAAACAGACAAAGAAACTAAACCGGCATCTAATTCGCACGCAAAGTATGTGGAAGATTCCTTAAAAAAAACAACGATAAATCAAACTAAGAGAATTTGCATTGCCGGAATCTTATGCGCAGTGGCAGTAGTGGGCAGCATGTTTTATGTCCCCGTTTTCGCCAGCAAATGCGCCCCTGTGCAGCACATGGTAAATATTCTCTGTGCAGTTACGATTGGACCGGCTTACGGTGTAGGCGTTGCATTTACAGCAAGCCTTATCAGAAACCTTTTAGGATTGGGAAGTCTCATGGCATTTCCGGGGAGTATGTTTGGAGCTTTGCTTTGTGGAATTATGTATTGTAAAACTAAAAATGTACCTGCGGCGATTCTTGCTGAAGTCTTTGGTACGTCAATTTTAGGAGGACTTTGCGCCTATCCCGTTGCAATTCTGCTTATGGGTCAAAGCGCAGCCGAGGTAGCATTTTACGCTTATATAATTCCATTCTTTATTTCCACGGCAGGCGGAGCGATTCTGTCCGCGATTCTGATTGGAGCCCTGAAGAAAACAGGTATATTGACAAGTATCCTGAATAAAAAATAACTGAATTTTACATAAAAGCGTGGTGTATGAGGTTGCCACTATGGCCAATTGCCGGCTGATGAGGGGAAAGCGGTCTTTGTGGCTGGCAGATACAATGCACACAGCGCGCATACACAATTAAAATAAAGGAGAATAACCATGTTGAAAGATATACTTAAAAACGTCAGAGAAAAACAACCTCTGATTCATAATATAACTAACTATGTAACAGTAAATGATTGCGCCAACATTTTGCTGGCTTGCGGAGGTTCGCCCATCATGTCCGACGACATTGATGAGGTAGAAGAGATTACAAGCATTTGCGGCGGATTGAATATAAACATCGGCACCTTAAATCAAAGAACTATTCCTGCAATGCTTAAAGCAGGCAGGAAAGCAAACGAACTGGAACATCCCGTTGTTCTGGATCCGGTAGGAGCAGGCGCATCCACACTTAGAACTAAAACAGCATTTCAACTTATGGATAAGGTTAAGTTTTCCGTTATAAGAGGTAATATTTCTGAAATTAAAACTCTTGCTACTGGTAGCGGTACTACTAAGGGGGTGGATGCGGATATAGCCGATAGCGTAACGAAAGAAACGCTAAAGCAGGCGGTAGAATTTGCTAAAGCATTTGCCGCTAAAACCGGCGCGGTAGTTGCCATTACCGGAGCTATAGATATTGTAGCTGATGAGAGAAAGGCTTATTGCATATTCAACGGACATCCGATGATGAGCGCTATAACGGGTACAGGATGTCAGTTATCCGCTCTTACGGCAGCCTATATAACTGCCAATCCGGGCAAAGAGCTGGAGGCTGCTGCTGCAGCCGTATGCGCAATGGGCGTATGCGGAGAAATAGCTTACGAGAGACTTTGCGAAAAAGACGGAAATTCAAGCTACAGAAATTATATTATCGATGCGGTATATAATCTTGACGGTGAGACTCTTGAGAACCGCGCCAAATACGAAATAATGTAGGCTTGATACAGGCTTAATACGGGAAACAGTATAAACGGAATACAAAAATTAATGTAGATCGAACGCAGACGGAAGGACAATTTATTATGAAATGCGAAAAAGAATCGATGCTTCTGTACGCAGTTACAGACAGAAGCTGGACAGGCAAGCAGACATTACTTCAGCAAGTTGAGTCCGCCATTCAAGGCGGGGCAACCTGTATACAGCTTCGCGAAAAAGAGCTTGATGAGGAAACTTTCCTTGGCGAAGCCATTGAAATGAAGAAACTGTGCAGTAAATACCATGTTCCATTCATCATAAACGATAACGTGGATATTGCAATAAAATGCAATGCAGACGGAATACACGTAGGTCAAAGCGATATGGAAGCAGGAAATGTGCGTGCCCTTGCAGGTGATGAAATGATAATCGGCGTATCGGCGCAGACCGTAGAGCAGGCTCTTGCAGCGCAGGAGGCAGGAGCTGATTATTTAGGCGTGGGAGCGGTGTTTTCCACAACGACTAAACTTGATGCCAGCGATGTCAGCCGTGAATGTCTGAAAGAAATTTGCGATGCGGTTAATATCCCTGTAGTGGCAATCGGAGGCATTAATAAGGATAATATACTGGAACTTTCGGGCTCAGGCATATGCGGAGTGGCGCTGGTTTCCGCCATATTTGCCGCTGAAGATATACAGAAAGAATGTGCTGAGCTTAGGAAACTTTCAAGTCGGATGATTAAGAGATTAGCAAGAAATGATTAAAGGAGCAATTTTTGACTTAGACGGAACCCTTCTTGATTCTATGGCAATTTGGGATACCATCGGAGAGGACTATTTACATTCCTTAGGCTTAGAACCGAAAGAAGATTTAAAAGAAACATTTAAAAACTTTAGCATGCATCAGTCTGCAAAGTATTATCAAAACAATTACGGCGTTAATCTGTCTGTAGATGAGATTATAGGCGGAGTTAATAAGCTGATCGAAAATTATTATATAAATGAAGTCTCATTGAAACCGCATGTCATCGGTTTTTTACAGCAGCTAGAGGCAAGAAAGGTAAAAATGTGCGTTGCCACTGTAACCGACGGCCGTTTGGCAGAGGCAGCGTTAAAACGATGCGGAGCATATGGGTACTTTTCTGAAATTTTTACATGCGCAGACACGGGAGGCAGTAAGGAAACTCCTTACATTTACAGAAATGCGCTGGCTCATCTTGGCACGCATAAAAATGAAACTGTTGTATTTGAAGATACGCTGATGGCATTGCAGACAGCAAAGCAAGACGGCTTTATAACAGCAGCCGTTTACGATGAACATGAGGAACGTCAGAAAGAAATTAAAGAGTTTGCCGACTTTTATTTAACTGACTACCGGAAATTTGAAAACTTTTGGAAGTTCGCTTCGTCGTTTTAATTGAAGAATTTGATAAAAGTCGAAAAGATTCTGTAATGCGTTATAAAATTTATAAGCTTTATCGGAAATTTTTGCGGGACTTGATTATGGGATTCTTAAAAACAATTTAACGCGAAGCCTTCAAGCGGCAGACCGGGGGCACCACTCTTTGCCGCTATATAAAAATAATGCAATAATCGAAAAGGAGAAATAAAACGATGAAAACAGCATTATCAATCGCAGGCAGCGATTCCTGCGGAGGCGCCGGCATTCAGGCAGACATTAAAACCATGACGATGAATGGTGTTTACGCAATGAGTGCGATAACCGCGCTTACAGCACAAAACACGACCGGCGTTACAGATATTTTGGAGGCGTCTCCGGAATTTTTAAAAAAGCAAATTGACGCAGTATTTGAGGACATCTATCCGGATGCAGTCAAGATTGGGATGGTATCATCGTCAGAACTTATAGAGGCGATAGCCGAAAGACTCAAATGCTACGAGGCAAAAAACATTGTGGTTGACCCGGTTATGGTGGCTACAAGCGGTTCAAAACTGATGAAAACCGACGCCGTCTCTACCCTTATTGAAGAACTTTTGCCTATTGCAACAATAGTTACACCTAATATACCGGAAGCGGAAATTTTATCCGGAATATCCATTGCAGATAAAGATGATATTCTAAGGGCTGCGAAACAGATTGGAGACAGCTATGGCTGCGCCGTGCTTCTTAAGGGCGGTCACAGCATCAACGATGCAAACGACCTTTTATATGCAGACGGCGAGTATAGATGGTTTGAAGGCAAGCGCATTGACAATTCCAACACCCACGGTACCGGCTGCACTTTATCGAGCGCCATAGCCTCTAATCTTGCAAAGGGATTTGATCTTGAAGAATCTGTTGCCAGATCCAAGGCATATATATCCGGAGCCTTGGCTGCAATGTTGAATCTGGGTAAAGGCTCAGGTCCTATGAAACACTCGTTTGATCTATGCGGCGAGTTCGCAAAGGAGGCTGAGTAAGATGCAGGAAAGGCGTACTACAGTTTTTGAGAACGGATTAATATGGTTTGGAGCTGCCGTATCTATTGCAGAGATTTTGACAGGCACCTATTTTGCGCCATTAGGTTTTGGTAAAGGCGTGGCGGCAGTAATAATAGGTCACATAATAGGATGCGCCATGTTATTTGCAGCAGGGCTGATCGGCGGTAAGACCCGCAAAAGCGCCATGGAAACAGTAAAAATGAGTTTTGGACAAAAAGGCAGCCTACTTTTTGTTTGTTTAAATATACTCCAACTTGTAGGCTGGACAGGAATAATGATTTACGACGGCGCACTTGCCGCAAACGGCGTATGGGATACAGGAGAATGGATTTGGTGTTTGGTAATCGGCGGACTTATCATTCTTTGGATCCTGATTGGAATCGAAAATTTGGGAAAAGTGAACACAGTTGCTATGGCTGCGTTATTTATCCTGACTATCGTACTTAGCTTTGTTATCTTTGGAGAAGGCAAAATGCAGAGCTTCCACGAAGAAACCATGAGTTTCGGAGCCGCTGTGGAATTGTCTGTTGCAATGCCGCTGTCGTGGCTTCCTCTTATCAGCGACTATACCAGAGAGGCGAAACAGCCGGTTAAGGCGACTTTCACAAGCGCAGTTGTCTATGGAATCGTGAGTTGCTGGATGTACATAATAGGCATGGGCGCAGCCATATTTACAGCCGAATCTGATATAGCCAAAATAATGGTTAAAGCAGGGCTGGGCATCGCCGGACTTTTAATTATAGTTTTCTCCACGGTTACGACCACTTTCCTTGACGCTTATTCTGCCGGCATTTCCAGCGAATCGGTATCCTCGAAGATAAATGGCAAATGGATGGCTGTGGGCGCTGCGGTCGTAGGAACAGCCGGAGCTATATTGTTCCCTATAGAAGACATTACTGATTTCTTATATCTTATAGGTTCGGTATTCGCGCCTATGATTGCAATACAAATCGGTGATTTCTTTATCTTGAAGAGGGACAGCAGCGAAGGTTCCTTCGATGTACAAAATCTAATAATCTGGCTTATTGGTTTTGCAATTTACCGCATACTCATGAATGTAGATATTATTGTCGGAAATACTTTGCCTGATATGGCGATTACTATTATAATTTGTATCGGGGCAGATAAATTTAGACGGAGTGTGAAAAAGTGAAAAGATGTGTGATTATCGGAGGCGCGGAAATCGGCGATTATGAAGCGGTTAGAAAATATCTGCGGGAAGATGACTTTAATATTTTTTGTGACAGCGGACTTGCTCATATGGCAGGACTCGGTATTAATGCAGACTTGATTGTAGGAGACTTTGATTCCCATCCCAATCCCCATTTAGATGTGGAAACCATAGTTCTTCCCTGCGAAAAAGACGATACGGATACGGTGTTCGCTGTAAAGGAGGCGCTCAATAGGGGTTTCGACGATTTTTTGCTCATCGGCGTTATCGGCGCAAGGCTGGATCATACTCTTGGTAATGTATCAATTCTGTTGATGCTTGATGGTAAAGGAAAGACCGCAAAAATTGTCGATGATTATTCGGAGATGGAAATAGTTTCGAGAAAGGCTGCTTATATAGACGATTCTTTTGCATATTTTTCTCTGCTGAATGTTTCCGGAAAGGCAAGGGGCATTACTGTTAAAAATGCCAAGTATCCTTTGAGGGATGCAGAAATCACCTGCGAGTATCAGTATGGCGTGAGCAACGAGGTAACTGCCGGGGCGTTGGCGGAGGTATTTCTTAAAGAGGGCAGACTGCTTCTTATTAAGGTCAGAAAAAATGAACCGCATGAAAAAATGCTGTTTGAAGATTATCAAATAAAATATTGAACTGCGTACAAATTTGTGCTAGAATGAAGAACGTATTAATATGAAAATTAAATAAAGATTTCATGTTCTTCATGTGAAAAACAGTCGCTTGAAGCTAAGATGGAAGCAGGTGAAAAGCCTGCGCGGTCCCGCCACTGTAAGGAGATAGCCCTGTTCAATATACCACTGTGCATAAACGTATGGGAAGGTGAACCGGGTGATGACAGCCAAGTCAGGAAACATGCATGAAATAATAATTTTCCGGTGTCGGTGAAACGCTTGGAAAAGTTTAATGAAGTTCAATATTATAGATATAAATGCGGCAAATACGGGCTGTGGCTTTATCTTTTAGATAAGGCCGCAGCTTTTTGTGTTGGCGTAGATATAAATTTAAAAAATGAAAAAGGAAAGGATGATAAAAGTTGAAACTGAAAGTGAAAAGCTTAAATAGGGTGTTAGCCCTTACAATTGCCTTTGTCATGATTATGACAGGTATTGGAATCAGCGAGTGGGGGGGGGTAAACCTAGAAGAAGCATGGGCTGATGAAATACAAAGCATGACAGATGAGCAAGCATTAGAGGTCATATATGATGAATTTTATAATGGCGGTTATAATTTGCTTTCTACAACGCCTTTAGAATTCCCACAGGAGTACGAAGGCCAGACCTACACGAATATTTACAGTTATATAAAAGCATGGGCTCTCAAAAACACGGGAAAAGAAATAGAAGTCAGCGGAGAGATTGTTAATGCAACTGTAAATTATACTAATAATTGGATTTCAGGACAGCAAGATAATTTCCAATACACTCTTTTAGATGAAGACGGAACGGTATATGGAAATTCATATTATCTTCAAAACAATTCTTCTGCAGGATGTGCAATTAAAAATCCGACTTTTACTATCGGCGACCAGAGCGTAAGCCTTGGAACTTATAGATATATCAGGTTTAAAGTTAAGTCATTGCAGAGAACTCCTCAGGAAATAGTAAAGTTTATTTCTCAAAATCTTCCATTTGAACGCATAAAGGGAAAGAATACTTCTGCCGACAACGTTACTCAGCCGGTAGGGGCTTTCAGCGCAACTAAATACATACTTCCTAATGCTGACACTTTGTATAATACTACCAGCGCTACGATTGAATGGTCAAGCAGTGATGATGCGCTAAAAATTAGTTCTTCAGATCGTTCCACCACAATATTGCGCCCTAATGTAGGAGAGGAAGATGCAAAAGTTGACTTGACCGCAACGATTACTTCCAAAACAGACTCATCAGCGGTAGAAACGAAAGTTTATAATCTTACGATACCCGCTTTTGAAGCTATAGTTATACCGGTTCAGATCACTGAAGGCGCAACATTAAAATTAACCGATGGATATTACAGCAATAAAGCTGTTGAAGATAAATATATTGCAAAACAGGATTCGGTATCAGAAGGGTATGATTTATATAATTGTACTTTACATGCAAATGCTACAGGAGGCTCACAGTCTTTTGGTTATACTGTTGAAAAAGATGGATATATAACTAAAACAGGCACAATAAACGTAGAAGATAAGGCTTATACGGATCCTATAACTATTGACCTTTCAGCTTCTTCAGAGGAAGATAATAAGCTGAAACGTTTTGAAGTATTAACAGAGGGAATAGAAACATTCACCTTTGATCCGGACATAACAGACTATTATGTAACAGTAAAAGGTAATCAGTATATTGCATTATCGGGCGCTGCCGCAGTTGAGGGTGCAAGTGTCAAAATAGCTTATTATAGCAATTTGGCTAATGCGAATAATAACAAAACCGCAACAGCTAATTTATCTTCTACAACTACGGGAACAAAGTGCTATTTGCCGGATGCAATCGGAAATACGGATATAGTAATAACTGTTACTGCGCCGGCAAGCAGCACGTTGACAGAGAAGGAGCGTATTTACACTCTCCATGTAGATAAGGTTGCTGCCAGCGGTCCGCTGACCGCACTAAAATTGACTGCATCATCTTCAGAAGCCGGAAAGGTCAACAATATCAGCAACGATATAATTGTTGATGAAGAGACTCTTAGTCCTGCTTTTATTGCCGGAAATGTAGGAACCACATATTATTACACTACCAATTATTACAGAGATAAAGTTTCTGTAACACCTACAGGAGCCAACAGCACAATTACAGTCAATGGTAAGTCTGTTACAAGCGGTAAGGCTTCAGAGACTATCGACTTAGAGGTTGGAGATAACACCATATCCATAACAGCGGAAAAGAATGGGGAAAAAACAGATTATACTGTTATAGTTCATCGAAAAGAAGAATTACGACTTAC
Source organism: uncultured Oscillospiraceae bacterium (assembly GCA_964651095.1). Taxonomy (GTDB): domain Bacteria; phylum Bacillota; class Clostridia; order Peptostreptococcales; family Anaerovoracaceae; genus SUG1106. Next base: position 8,271 of record CAZYWO010000076.1, read on the forward strand.
CGATATAGATGTTGAAGGCGGTGGATTAAGCAGTACCTTGGCAGCAGACGGAAGCGCATGGACAAGCACTACGAATTTCCGTTACGATGCAGACAGCGTGACAGTAAGCCTCAGTACAAACATTGTTGACGGCGTTACAATTGATGTAACGGCAACGGGATTTGAAGCAAGAAATTTAAAACCTAATGAAAAATTTGAAGTCCCTGTAAAGGGCAGTGATAAAATAATACTTTATATATGGCTTTACAGAGATGTAAACGGAATAAAAGAAGGCCAGAAATATGTAGTAAGCCTTAACCGTCAAGCCGCAGATTCTCCTACTGCCGTAGCCTCCTACCTTCCGGCTCCGGGACAGTTTGTAAATTTAGATATATATCAAAATCCTGAAAAGACATTAACGGGATTAAAGGGGACAAGCCTGATTACACTGGGCGCTTTTGGCGGAAATGTCGTATATCAGTTTGACGAACCTATTACAAATGATCCGAATAACCCGTATGGTATAGACTTTATTATAGCCGGAAATTGTTTTACGAATACTGACGGAACTACCAGCAGCGGTGCAGCTGAACCTGCGGCAGTAATGGTTTCAGAGGACGGAGTGAACTGGTATGAATTAGCCGGAAGCGAATATTATGAAGCCGGCACTAAACATGATATTACCGTGACTTATAAAAACGGTGACACTTCTTACAGTGAAGCTGCCGATACAGAATGGACAGACAGTAAAGGAAAAAGCGGTATACTCCCTAAGAATCAGTACCATAATCAGCCCTATTATCCTAATCCGACTTTCTATAGTAAGTATCAGACCAGTGTGGGAAGTAATGACAGCTACACAACAGATACCGTGTCTTTTACGGGCACAATGATTGAGGCAAACAGTTTTCCTGCTTTCGGATATGGGGATACCCATTCAGTAAATACTGCTTTAGGCAATCAAGCAACCAATCCATACAGAAAAGATCACAGCATCGATTACAACGGCGATGGATTTGATTTAGCATGGGCTGTAGATTCCGACGGCAATCCGGTAGAATTGACATCGGTTAAGTATGTAAAGGTATATAATGCAACGTTAAGCTACGGAACTGCAACCGGAGAAAAGTCTCCTGAAATAGGTGCGGTTGTTAAAGCCCTGCCTGCCGGTTCGGAGCAAGGAGTTAGCGATAGACTTACAGCATTAAAAGTAAACGGAAAAGATGTTTCACTGACCGACGGCGTATATAGCTATACAATTGACGGCGACGGAGCGGAGACTTTGGTGATTACGCCGACTACAGACAGCCCAGATGCGAATATTTATGTTTCA
>CAZYWO010000077.1:0-5902 GCA_964651095.1 uncultured Oscillospiraceae bacterium
TATCATAGAAGACCTGTTGCTAATAGCTATTTACAGAAAAAGTTTCATACTCTCTAATTTTAATTTATTCATTTCAAACATTTAGTGCAAAATTTTTATATACGGGGTTATTCAAACTCAATCGTAGCTGGTGGTTTACCTGTACAGTCATAAAACACACGATTCACATGTTCAACTTCATTGACTATACGAGTTGAAACTCTGCCGATTAAATCCCACGGAAGCTCGGCGAACTCCGCTGTCATAAAATCACTGGTAGTTACGGCGCGAAGAGCCACAGCATAATCATAAGTTCTGAAATCACCCATAACTCCTACTGAACGCATGTTGGTAAGCGCTGCAAAATACTGGTTAATTGAGCGGTCCAGACCTGCGGCAGCGATTTCTTCACGATAGATAGCGTCAGCCTCTTGTACAATTTTAACTTTTTCTTCGGTAACCTCTCCGATTATTCTCACTCCAAGACCTGGACCCGGGAAAGGCTGGCGATATACCAGATACTCCGGCAAACCCAGCTCAAGACCTGCACGGCGCACTTCGTCTTTAAACAACATTCTAAGGGGTTCAATGATCTCTTTAAAATCCACGTAATCAGGCAGTCCGCCTACGTTGTGATGAGACTTGATTACAGCCGATTTTCCAAGGCCTGACTCAATTACATCGGGATAAATTGTACCTTGAACGAGAAAATCTACCGCTCCAATCTTTTTAGCTTCTTCCTCGAAAACACGGATGAACTCCTCACCGATGATTTTACGCTTGCGTTCAGGCTCTGTAACTCCTGCCAATTTATCGTAAAAACGCTGCTGAGCGTTGACCCTTATAAAATTAAGGTCATAGCCGCCCTTAGAACCAAAAATCGCTTCAACCTGATCTCCCTCATCCTTTCTTAGAAGACCGTGATCCACAAAAACGCAAGTTAACTGTTTGCCTACTGCCTTTGAAAGTAAAACTGCAGCAACAGACGAATCCACGCCGCCTGAAAGCGCGCATAGCACCTTTCCATTTCCTACTTTGCAGCGAATTTCTTCGATGGAACGCTGAACGAAATCATCCATTCTCCAATCGCCCTTGCAACCGCATACACCGAGTACAAAGTTTTTAAGGAGCTTAAAACCTTCAACAGAATGCATTACCTCCGGATGAAACTGCACACCGTAAAACCCTGACGTTGGATTTTCCATGGCAGCTACAGGACATGCGGAAGTATGGGCAGTCACCTTGAAGCCTGCCGGCGGCTCTTTAATATAATCGGTATGACTCATCCATAACACGGAATTTCCACCTATTTTTGAACCAGTTTCTTCTTCTGAACCGATTCCCATACCTGCCATCAAACCGCTGCGGTCATCGACTGTCACCTCTGTTCTTCCATATTCACTTACAGGCGCGGTAGCGACCTTGCCTCCAAGCTGGTGTGCCAGAAGCTGAGCGCCATAGCATATTCCCAGAATCGGTACGCCAAGTTTAAAAAGTTCAGGGTCTGCTTTGGGAGTATCTTCTCCGTAAACACTGTTTGGCCCGCCGGTAAAAATGATGCCTGATGGGGCTATTTTCTTAATATCGTCAATTGGCAATGTATAAGGATGAACCTCGCAGTACACATTGCACTCACGCACACGACGAGCAATCAACTGATTGTACTGTCCGCCGAAATCTATTACTAAAATGTTTTCTCTCATGTCATTGCCTTTCTTGTCGTCAGATTTTATATCAAATTATATGCCAGACTTTGTTTCAAACTTCATGCCTGACTTTGTTTCAAACTTTGTGCCAGACTTTGTTTCAAACTTTATGCCTGACTTTGTTTCAAAAATCGCCGGGCGCCCACGGTCGTTCGCGGGCGCTCTATTAATTCACAAACTGCATCTGCCGGTCTTACTTAATTGCATTACTGGAAGCATCTTTCAAAATAACGTCATGAGCGCCGCCCTCAACAATAGAAGTTGCAGATACCAGTGTCAGTTTGGCTTTTTGTTGTAAATCCTTGATGGAAATTGCGCCGCAGTTGCACATGGTCGATTTAACCTTTGTCAAAGAAAGGTTTACGTTATCGTGCAATGAACCTGCATAAGGAACGTATGAATCGACCCCTTCCTCAAATTTCATGCGTGGATCCCCTCCAAGGTCATAACGCTGCCAATTTCTTGCACGATTGGAACCCTCGCCCCAGTACTCCTTAACATAGCTTCCGTTGATGTTCAGCTTGTTTGTAGGTGATTCATCAAAACGGGCAAAATATCTTCCGAGCATGATAAAATCAGCGCCCATTGCCAGAGCCAGCGTCATATGGTGGTCGTAAACGATGCCGCCGTCAGAACAGATAGGCACATAAATTCCGGTTTCTTCAAAGTATTTATCACGTTCAGCAGCTACTTCAATGACTGCCGTAGCTTGTCCGCGACCGATTCCTTTTTGCTCACGAGTTATGCAAATTGAACCGCCGCCGATACCAATTTTAACAAAGTCAGCCCCTGCGTCTGCAAGGAATCTAAACCCTTCTCCGTCTACTACGTTACCGGCTCCGATTTTAACGGTTTCTCCGTATTTTTTCCTTACAAACTTAATAGTATCGGCCTGCCACTGGCTGTAACCTTCTGATGAATCTATGCAAAGTATGTCTGCACCTGCTTCAACCAATGCCGGAATTCGTTCCTCATAGTCGCGAGTATTCACACCTGCTCCTACCATGTATCTTTTATGGATGTCAAGCAGTTCGTTAGGGTTGGACTTGTGTGTATCATAGTCTTTGCGGAATACAAAGTGAGTCAGTCTCTGGTTTTCATCTATAATTGGGAGAGCGTTAAGCTTATTATCCCACAGAATATCGTTGGCTTCACTTAAAGTGATTCCGGTTTTTCCGTAGATTAATTTGTCGAATGGTGTCATAAATTCATGTATTGGAGTGTCAGGATCCATTCTGCTTACACGGTAGTCACGGCTTGTTACCAAACCCAAGATTTTTCCCTCAGGAGTACCGTCATCGGTGATGGCGATTGTGCTGTGGCCCTTGCATGCTTTTAACTCCAAAACATCCTTCAATGTCTGTTCAGGGCGAAGATTGGAATCGCTCGTTACAAATCCTGCCTTGTGATTCTTCACGCGGTGAACCATTGCCGCTTGACTTTCAATAGATTGTGAGCCAAAAATAAAAGAAATTCCACCTTCCTTTGCCAACGCAACAGCCAGCTTATCGTCTGATACTGCCTGCATGATGGCCGAAACCAATGGAATATTCATTGTGATTTCAGGTTTTTCACCCTTCTTAAATTTTGTAACAGGTGTTTTCAGAGAAACATTTTCTACACGGCAATCCTTATCGGAATAGCCGGGTACCAATAGGTATTCATTGAATGTTCTCGATGGTTCTGCGAAATAAAATGCCATTACTTTTCTCCTCTATATATATTTTTTCTGCAAAGTTATTATTTTATCTATTATATGATAATTAGGTCTGAATTTCAAGTGTAAAACATCAAACTCAGTCCGAAATCTATGAAAATAAGACGGATTTAATCTTGTAAAGACCTTATCCCATGTTTATCATTTACTTGCTTACAATGGTAGTTTATGTTAGAATTAAAAAAAATATTATGCGAAGCGGAGGTTAAAATATTTTGCATTATATTATAAAACAAGTAATCGCATTATCCACGTGCATGATGCTTTTTTCAGGAACATTCTTTTCTGATTTTATACCTGCTGCTGTTTCCGATGATATAGATATCTATCCGGATGTCTCCATATACGATGATACAATTGCAGTCGACGATATAGATGTAATCGGTGACATCGACAATATGGGCGTCTTAGGTAGTTTAGAAATAAGCACTGCCAGCGGCCGCTTAGACAGCGATAATTCAAGCAGCGCTATTGATTATGCCAATAGCAGCAGCTCAAGCAGTGTAACGTCATCTGATATTGATGTGGTTACAACCGATGATAAAAGAAGCGATGGTACTGTTACATTAATGTTCACCGGCGATCTGATGTGTCAGCCAAACCAACAGGAGGCCGGCTTTGACGGAAGTACATATAGTTTTGATCATACTTTTAAATACGTTAAACGTATTTTCAATGAAGCGGATTTAGTTATAGGAAATCTTGAAACACTGGTAAGCAGCAGTTTACCTCTATCAAAGGATATGCCAAGACTTCAAGACAAGCCTTATCTTAACAGTCCTTCTGAATTTCTGGATGCACTTGCAAACGCCGGATTTGATGGTTTTATACTTGCCAATAATCACAATTGTGACGGCGGCGCCGTGGCCATTAGAGAAACACTGGAAGAACTTGATAAGCGTGAATTCTTGCATACAGGTCTTTTCAGCAGCAAAGACGATAAGCGTTACTTTATCGCCGATGTAGAAGGAATAAAAGTAGGCATCATTTCCTACGCAAGATACTTTAATCAAAAAGATATATTTCTTACTGAGGAAGAACAAAGTTACATGCTAAATCGCACTTTAGAGCAATCAATAAAGGCAGACGTAAATGATCTAAAAAAAGAAGGCGCTGAGTATATTATCGCATATAACCACTGCGGCGATGAGTATTCGCAGATTCCTGCAGACAGGCAGATACGGTACGCTCACATGTTTGCCGACGCAGGCGTGGATTATCTCATAGGCTCTCACCCTCATGTACTCCAACCCTTCCAGATGATTTCTCACAATGGCAAGGATTTTCCTGTAATCCATTCTATGGGCAATTTTATTTCTTCCATGAAAAAAGAAATTCCCAAGGAAACCATAATTTTATCCTTGACTCTTAAGCGGGATAATGATGGTAAAATTGTATTGGCAGAGCAAACCTATTACCCATGTTACATGATGGATTATTACCAAGGTGAACACTACGTGTTAATGCCTGAAAATCAGAACTATAACGACGGTTTTTCTTCTAAAAAACTTTCCGAAGCATTTGACCACATTCGCGAAATTGTGGGTACAGAATATTTTACATTTGAATAAAAGGATAATTAATTTAATAAAAAACCTGCTCACAGTGGAGCGTTCTTAAACAATGTAACTTTCCATCAAAGCAGGTTTTATTTATTATCTGATTATATATCTGTATCTTTTTGCAGCGGACATTATATTATATTATATTATATTCTGATTCCCTTTATCTTTGACCATTTACCTCTCAACACATACTTGTTTCCACGGCTGTCTGTTACAGTCGAAATTGCACGAATCTTTATATAATATTTTCTCCATTTTTTTAGTGATTTTATAACCGCTTCCGGCTTGCTCACTGCAATGACGGTTCTTTTGGTTTCATCGAAACTCTTATCCTTAGAATACATCACTTCGTATATCTTAGCGCCTTTAACTTTTTGCCACTTAAGAGAAACCGAGGTTTTATCTTTAGTTATGGGATTCTCCTCATCCCACTGTACTCGCTCCGGCGCCACATTGACGAACACCTTAAGAGTTGCCGGATAAGAAAGTTTGTTTCCCTTTGTTTTTACCGTTATATACGTTACTCCCGTTTTTTTTGCAGTCACATTACCTTTATAATCTACAGACAAAACTTTTGAATTGGAAGATGTAAATGTGAAACCATTTCCGTCTCCATCAGCCTTAGGACTTATTTTAAAGGTATCTCCTACAGATACATTGTATTGTGTTTTTTCAGCAGTAATATTTTGCGGTTTTCCAAGCACCGTAAAAGTTGCCTTAATAGTTCCTCTGCATCTGCCCTTACCTCTTACCTCTACAGTATAGTCACCCATATTGACAATTTCGGTAAGCTGATTGCCCTCTGAATCTAAATAAAAGACATCGTAGTTGGACTCATTTAGAACAATTTTTTTGCTGTAATTGCCTGCTGTTGTATCGGCTTTACTCAGATAATACACTTCTCTAACCTTCGGTTTTTTATCTGTCCCATCGCA
>CAZYWO010000077.1:5912-9417 GCA_964651095.1 uncultured Oscillospiraceae bacterium
TGACTCAAGTGCAACCGTATATCCGCTTATATATACTACAGAAACTGTCGGATTAGTATATTCATCACTGTTTTCAGTGTTATTTGAGGCAGAAAGTTCTTTCTCCGCTCCAAGAGCCGTTGGAGCGGATGCCAATGTCATGCTCAATATTAGAAAGACTGTTGTTACGGTTGTTAAAAGCTTTTTCATATATAAAATGCTCCTTTTTTCAAGTAGCCTGTAATTTTACAGCGTCAATTTATTGTATCTTAATTTGGTAATTTTTTCAATAGGTTCATTAAAATTACCGCATAAACATATCTTTTTGTCTTAATGTAAATGTCCTTACAAAAAAGCAACCGCCAATATGGCGGCTGCTTTAAATTTCCTTAAAATCAACTTAAATTAACTATTTAACTTTCGCTGATCTCCAGTTAGACCACTTACCGTAGTACACAATCTTATCGCCTTTTTCATTATATGTTTCATAAACGGCTCTTACCTTGAAATAGTACTGCTTGCCGCTTGTAAGGTTCTTTATTGTTGTTGACTGGGTAGCATAATCTTTACCATGAGCTGCTACAGTTTTAGTTTTATAAGTTTTGAAAGTTGAAGTAGTCGAATACTTGATCTGATATTTAGTTACACCCTGCTGATACTGCCATCTAACTTGCATTTGAGCTTTCTTTCCGCTATTCCAAGGTTTCTGTGTAATGTATCCTTTATCAGGATGTACTTTTACATATACAACTTTAGAAGCCGGTTCAGATATCGTGTTTCCTGTAGTAGTAACCGTAATAACAGCTCTGCCTACCTTGTGAATTGTTACAACACCTGTTGAAGATACAGTTGCAACTGAAGCGTCGTTAGTAGTATAGCTGAATCCGGTACCATCGCCTGTTGCTGCGGCGGCAATCTTAAATGAATCGCTGCCTTCGTATACCACGTGAGAGGTCTTGTCTACTGTCAATGTCTGCGGTGTACCTATAATTCTGAAAGTAGCATAGGTGCTGCCCATATAGCCATTCTTACCGGTAACGACTACTTTATATGTTCCGGGAGTAACCATGGATGTTACCTTATTTCCTGAAGCATCCTCATATGATACGGTATAATCACTGGCAGTAAGACTTGACAAGGAACCTGATTTGACAGATTCGATAACAGGTACTCTGCCATAGCCGTCGGCCTGTACAGATGAGTTTTTTAACGTTACAGTATATTGACTAATATCAGTTCCTGTAATAGTATATGTTAAAGTCTTAGTTCCGGAATAGGAACCTATGCCGGTTATGGTTATTGTATATGTTCCGGCATCCTTTAAGTATGTAACCGTTTCACCGGCAGCATTCTTATATGTTACTGTATAATCAGTTCCTTTAACCAACGTTCTGTTAAGAGAAGAATCCTTTACAGTTATCGCAGGCTGGAAGCTGGAAACTCCATCATAAGCCTTGCTTGTTCTATAATCGGTAAAGTTTGCCGTACAGTTTGAAAGGCTTCTGCTTGCAGTAGAAAATTCAGCTTCCAGTGTTTTCTTAACACTGCCGAGTGCAGTCAGATTGCCGTTTTCTGTAGGAGTAACAACTGCTACAGGTTTAAGATAAATTGAGCTGCTGTTTACATATCTATACTCTACAGTATAATCGGTTTCAGCAAAGTAGAAATTGTCAACAATATGTTTCACGCTAACCTTTGGCACATATACGCCATCCTGTAAAACTGTAGAACTTCCCAGTACAATTTCCGCATAGTCCAGTAATACAGGTTGGATTGTCAATGTACCTGCGTAGATTTCGCCATCTGTCGCATAGGAACCCTTTCCTGTAACATAAACAGAATACGTTCCAGAATCCTTAGGGGAAGTGGTAGTTACTGTGTTGCCATTACTATCCGTATATTTATAGGAAAGTGTATAGTCTGTTCCTGCACGAAGCGTGCTGATAGTTCCACTGGAATTAGTAATTGTTACAGTAACATTTGCCGACTGAACAGAACCATTGTAATAAGGCTGGGTAGATGTACAGCTTATGTCACTTGAATCGATATAATTGCTTTCTGAAACAACGGTATAAGTTACAGTCTTAGTTCCGGTATAATTGTTTATACCCTGAATAGTTGCTTTACCGGCAGAAGAACCAACAGCAGTGGAATCCCATCCTGTGAGCAAGTAGTCTTTATCTTTTTCAAGCTCATTACTTCCGTCTTTAACTGTTAATACAGGTTCATTGTACTGTTTTGTATTGTTGCCGGAAGCAGATACACTGCTTATAGATTTTCCAAGTATAGTAAACGATTCTGACAATGTACCGGAATATTTACCTATACCTGTAACAGTAACTGTGGCTGTTGTTCCCCCCGAAGTATTTCCTGAATATGTAACCTTATAATCCGTGCCTTGGGTAAGTTTGCCGCTGGCTGATGTGCTGCTTGCGGTTTTAGGTATTACATAAACAGTCGGTGTTAATGCTTTTCCATTATTATATGTCTGGTCAGGAATAGCTCCACCTGTTCCTGTACCCCAAATCTTATATTCCAGAGAAATATCAGTAGTTAAGGTAACATATATGAACTTTACACTACTCACTACATTATTACCATTATTCTCCGTATTTGCAGTAGCGGTAATTTTAATTCTATCCGCATCTTCTTTAGTAACTTTAGTGCTGTAAAACTTGGAATCGATCTCTTTTCCATTTTGCGTAACCTTAATAGTACCGGTAAGAATTACCTCAGCTCCATTTTCAGCATTATTAAAAGCTTCTGTTTTTTCAGTATCTCCGCTGTATGAAACAGCTGCATTAGAAAGATCTATTGCTTCCACGGTATATGTAAAACTTGCAGGTGTAACGGTATACCCATCACCCGCTGTTATTGCGGCAGTATATTTACCTGCATCAGTGACAGTACCTTCTGATATCGTATTACCGCTTGCATCTGTCCATGTTACTGTGTACAGGCTTGTGTCTGTAACAGGTATGCCGCTATTTTTTACGGCTACTGTCGGAAGACTAAGGGCAGAGCCTGTATATAGATCGCTGTTTTTATCGATGCTGGCAGTTAATGGTGTTGTTGCCGCAAAAGCGCTGCCGGGAATCATGCAAATTATCAAAGCCAAGCTAAGAAGTATTGCTAAAGTCTTTTTCATATTCTTTTCCTTTCTTTCTTTCATAATCTCAAAATTTTGCTTTCTCTAATTATAATCTCAGACACTTTCATTATACATTTTTTAGGTAAAAGTAACAAGGGGTTATTTCACTTTTGGCTATTTTTTCCAAAAAATTTTATAAAAATAAAATAATTTTATTATCTAAAACATGACTTTGTTAACACCGCTTTGCGGATAAAAAATTGCCTCTAAATTCTAATAAATCCTTCCTGTATTATACCATGATTCTTCCTCTAAAAAATACAATGGTCCATCATGATTCAATGGTTTCATCCTCTCGGCAACGCCGTTATGATCGCGGAAACTATTATACCATGATTCTTCCCCTAAAGAATACAATGGTCCATCATGATTCAA
>CAZYWO010000078.1:0-9243 GCA_964651095.1 uncultured Oscillospiraceae bacterium
TTCATATCCAAGTTTACATAATTCTTCAATAAAAAAATCCTCAGAGCACTTTCCATTAAATAACCGCCTCGGATACGTATTTATCCATATTTCTGCAGCTTTCACTTTTCGTTTATTTATCGTTTTATCAAAATCTGAACTCTTCGGAAACCATCTCCTAATGAGCTTATTTCCATTTTCATTTGAACCTCTTTCGCAGCTCCGATAAGCATGACAATAAAATACATCTGTCCTTTTTCCCACTCGATAAAGAGATTTCTCCATCCCTTTGTAATCCGAAAACTCCATACCATTATCCACTGTAATGGTCTTAAATATTCTAAAGAAAGAACTTCCATATCTTTTTTCAATTCTATTGAGTGCTTTAATAACTTCTTCTGAAGTACGGCTTTTAAGAACCTCCACAATTTCATAGCGGGTTTTTCTTTCCGTTAGTGCTAGAATTGTCTTCCGATTTTCAGTGGCACCAATTACACAGTCCATCTCCCAATTTCCAAAAGCATCTCTAGCAAGGACTGATTCGTCTCTGAGTTCAATCGATGTCCCCCTGGATGCCCTTTTTTGCCTCTTTACACTTCTCTTATGTTGTTTTTTTCGCCTATATGGCAAATTGTCTAAAGTAAGTGAACTAAAGACACCTTTTTCAATCGCTCTGTAGATCGTATTAACAGATCTTACAGTCTCGCTAAAAACAATCCCACTTTCTTTTATGTAATATAAAACAGCCGCGGGAGAATATCTTTCTTCTACCATCATTATTTCAATATAGTTTGCCAACTCAGGACATCTCTTGAGTTTACATTCTCTCCCTTTGTTTTTATGACTTGCATCTATTTTACCTTGTGCGATTTCTGGGCTATATCTGACTTCCTCTGTTAAATCCCAAAGGGTGTGTACATAACGTGCACGATTTAACTCGTTGTAAATAGTGGCTCTGCAACACCCGATAACTGCTGCTATCTCAACTACTTTAAAACCCTGTTTTAGCATTCTTTCAATAGTCAGTCGCTCCGTCCAGGTTAAATGCTTCCCCTTTTTACGTCTGCTTTTTTCGGTCATATTTCATCCCTTACACTATATATTTTATTACAATTTTATTACAATTTTATCACAAATTCTTCTCCACTTCATTATCGGATTTTTCTCCTTTAGAGTTTTCAACGCATTCCTCTATGATATTTTCTGATATGCTCACAAAGACATTTTTAGCAATAACTTCAATATCTCTTCTGCTCATCCCCTGACAATTCCGTATAAACTGTTCTATTAACATTCTCTGTCTTTCTTCTGGTGTCATATTTTTCTCCTACAATTCGTTATCTATATCCTGTTGTTTCTGAATCTGATATTGTAAAACTTCGTATTCCTGTTGGTTCTTAAAGTGCTCATATTCATTTTTAAGAGACCGTTTTAAATAAAGCATAGCAATTCTCAAGTTTTTTTCAGCAAGAAACTTTTCGTGCTTAATAAAATTTCTTACTGTGCCAGATTTTTTATGTACAACTACGTTACCCTGTTCTTTATCACGCTCTTTAAATTCGCTTGATTTGCTCTCTCCAGTCTTCTCGTCCTCACTCATAGATTTGTCATATTGTTTTAATTCCCCCAAAATTGCATTCCCCATGCGTTTTTTTAAATCATCAAGCTTTTTCTCAACAAAATTATTTTCCTCGCCGCCATAGGCAGTTTGATACCTTCTTGCCTGTACATGCAGCTTAGACACAAGTATCTCGAAATCATCCTTATGGTACTTTTCGATATATCTCATGCTCAGTTCATCAATCACAGGATGCAAGTTATGCATAATACCATTGCCGTAATTCCATAAACCTCTTTCTTCAGGAAGCTTATCATATAGTTCAAGAAACTTATCACGAAACTCCTCGTCTTGATAAAGCCCATAGTCTTTTATACTTTTGACTATGCAGTTTCGGATGAGATTATTGATTTCAATATTTATTTCCTTATTCTCTGACAAGTCTTTTACAAGTACACTTTTGGTAGCCTTAAGGCTACTTTCTTTGAACTTGCCTACATACTCTTCTTTTACAATCTGATTACCCTCCTCATCTAGCATAGGTATCTTCTCCATTCGCTTTGTTTTATCATTCCATTTCTTTTTGTATTGCCATTTTTCATCTTTTTGGACAACCTCATACTGCTTATATTGTTTGGTCTGCCGCATCGGCTCTGGCTCTACCGTTGCGATATGCACATGGATGTTGTCCGTATTATAATGTATAGCTGCAGTCCATACACCATTTGACAGTTGCTCTTTATCCAGCAATGTATTAACCGAGTTCCTTATTACATTTTTAAGTCTCTTTTCGTCCACAAGACCTTCATTCTTATTAAATAAGCCCAACTCTTGAAGCCAAGCATTGTCAAAGGATATAACAGTCTGCCACATGAGGCTTCCTTTATCCTGGGACTTCTTAAACAGGTTTTTCACCTCTCCTATTTGTTTTTCATCTAAATAATCTGCATTATTCGTAAAAAGCCCGGATATCCTTTCAGGTGTTTCAGTTTTAAAAGTATTCCCCATGTATCCCATGTACCCGCTGAAGATATTATAGTCGTCAAAATGCTCTTTCCTTGTAGCCCCTTCCCTATCCATATAGGATATATAACCAGAGAAATATTTAGAATCTGCTTTGCAAAATGTATTAACTATCACAACACCAGCTACTATTTCTGCCATTTCACCCTCCTGTTATTCAATTCTTTTAATTATTTGTTCAAGTCGTTCAGTCATGGCCTCTGTCTTTAAAAAAATTTCCTCGTTTCTTCTTGACATGCTTTCTATGTCCGCAAGGCTCATTTGATATATTCCGATAAGATCTTCAGCAAAACTCCTGTATTTTTCTTCGATATTAACCACTTGAGGATTTGCTGTATATGCATCTATTATTCTTCTTACTAACTCTGAACGGCTTACCCCTTTAAGCTTTGCCTGCTCATCAAGCGACTTCAAACTGCTCGCCTTAACATTTCTTACATAAAGCTCTCCCATAATTATTCATTTCCTTTCCGGTTATCCTGCTTCTGTTTTCTTTTCGCTGCTCTTTGCTTTCTAGCTTCATCTGCATCGAGCATGACCGGTGACGGCTCTGAATCTATAGTATAGCACCGGGCAGAACCACGTTCCTGTAGCATAGTGTTTATACAATCCATAAGGACCTCTGAATTATTCGCACCTAATGCACTTGTTGCTTTGATGGACTTTATAACGGGCAGAAATCTTTCTGTAAGGACATCACCGATTTCGCTGGCAAGAGAGTCCCGCCTTGCATAATCGGCCAGTATAAATTCAAGTGCCGCCGTCTCTGATTTAAGTCCCCGTTTTTCCATCACACCTTGGAGGATTTGGAGGGAGGACTCTTTGAGGATATAATTTTTTCTCATCATAATGTGTTTTTTCCTTTCAAAATCGCATACAGAAAACATCTGTATAAATCAAAAAATCCGCTATCGCCGAAAACCCTTGGCACTGCCAAGGTTGCACAGGATGTGCAATCGGTTTCCCCTTATGCTCTTTAAACTAAAATAGAGAGGAATTTTCCCCGATTTTAACGACCTAAGGGACTGCCGGGCTTACACGCCCCGCATAAGAAAATTAAGGAGCTGCTGCGTAAGCACAATCTCCTTTTGGAATTGAGGGCGGTATATCACATTCCATCTGCCGCCTTCCTCTACTCCGATTACACCGATATGCTTTGCATCATCGAGTATCACTTTGTATCTGTCCTGTATAACCTGGGCTTTCTCTGCCGGAACTACGACCCAGCTTTTATTGCAGAAAGCAATATTTCCTTTTGCCTGAATGATCACCTTCTTGATATCCGTCAGTTTGAATTCAAATGCGTTAATCTGGTAGTTATCCTGGAACTTCTCAACGGTCATAAGGTCAATGCTGCCGGTTCTCATCGGCGCTTCAAACTGATAATATAAAGCTCTGCCGGAGTAGTTGTAGTTCTCCCAGAACTTATCCTTTAAATCTTTCTCTGTTAAAAACATTTCTCTTCCCTTTCCCTTTTAGGTTTCTGCGGTATTTTTTTAAGAAATATAAAAGAGCTTTCATCACTCTGACAAAAGCTCTAATCGCATAATTTATATGTCTTTATTTATTTACTGCATCTTTGAGTGCTTTTCCGGCTTTGAAAACCGGTGCCTTAGATGCCGCAATTTTTATTGTTTCCTCCGGCTTTCTCGGATTTCGCCCCTCTCTGGCTTTTCGTTCTCTGACGGTAAAAGTGCCGAAGCCGATAAGCTGAACCTGCTCACCTGCTGCCATCGTCTCTTTTATCGTATCTACAAGTGCGTTGAGACAGAGTTCAGTATCCTTTTTCGTAAGTCCGGATTTCTCCGAAGCAATGTTTACTAATTCTGATTTATTCATTTTCGTACTTCCTTTCTGGTGTGATGTTAAAATAATATCATACATACTGCAATGTGGCAATATTAACGCCTGAATTATCGGCCTTTATCATTACATCACCTGCTTTATAAGTTTCTTTTACAGAGGGAAGCCTTCACCTGCCTCGGTAAAGGCTCCCTCATTCTTAAATACGGTTCGTTTATTCGTCCATTTCGAAGTCAAAGACAGTTACATTGACATAAAGTCTTTTCTTTTCCTTGTCATAGGTATTTTCAATCTTTCCGCTTGTGATTACGATATGGTCTTTGTCTCTAAGATTTGATGCTTTGTCAAACGCATCTCCTACAAAGTATGTATTCCAGGATGAGTATTTAGGATTATCATCTTGGTCTTTTCCCTCGAATGTGCTTATATTCGCAAGGAATGTGTTCTTGCGGTTCTCCGCTTTCTTCAGTTCAAATACCGTAGCCTTTACATCATTTGCTAACTTCATTTTGTTACCTCCTGTTTTTCATTTGATAAAGTCCGTTTCGGGGTTCTGCCCCTCATCAGTACAACGCTTTAGTAGTTGCATACGGTGTGAGCACCTTGTGGTGTTCACTTTTGATAGGTGTGAAATAAGCCGCCGCAGGCGGTAAACGATAAGCCGAAGGCAATGAGGGCAGACCTGCCGGTGGAGGTTTTACAAAGTAAAAACACAACCGCTTGCCTCTTGCCGGAGGCTGTGAGTGTTTATAATGAGCAGCCAAAAGTGAACAGAAAAGTGCAATGGGACTGCGATGCAGTCGCTTCCTTTTTTTATTTGCCCGAACAGTTAAATCTGTTCGGGCCGCCTTAGATTTCATATCCCGTAATATCCCAGTCAAGAAGGTCGCAGATGCTTTCAAGGCTTGCCCCGTTTTCGTACATATTCGTCACCTGCTCGCCCATATATGTCCCGTCCCAGCTTTCAATATATTTTTCAATGTCTCTTTCTAAAGCTTTGGTATCCAGTTCTCTAATCTTATATTCCATTTCTTTTCCCTCCATCCGAAGCCTTTTCTTATTCACTCACACCGGGGCGTCAGCCCCGATGTGATACATATCCTTTACGCTATCCTTATTTTAGAAGTGTCTTTATCAAAGTAGTACACAGTATCAGATAAATAGTCCTCTTCTGAAACCACAGTCGCATTAACCTCTTTAACTGCCTGTAGCAGTTCATCTTTTACTGCCGCATCGCTACACTCCGGGACTGCAAGTATTTCTTCCTGGCTTGATGGCAGTATATAAAAGCTGCCGCCGAGCTTGCTTCCGACCTTTCTCATAAAATCTGTATCGAGCATCACTGCTGAACCGTACAAATTATCAGCAGTAGTAAGGACTATTATTCCCTCATCTGCATAAACATCGTCGCTTTCCTCTGACTTCTTTCCCATAGCGATATTTCTCATATGAGTAAGTATTGAAATATCAATCTTCTTCGTGTTATTTAGATTTTGCTTTGCCTCCTTATACAGTTCCTCTTCCGACAGGTGCAGTTCTTCTGAAAGCTGATTTGTGATAATATGGCTCAGCACATTGCCTCCGCTTACCTTAACGAAGCGATATATTACCGCAAGGTCAAGGACTGCTCTGTAAGGAACACTTTTCAGAAGTCCTCTGTTTCTTTCCCGATAAACAAGTTGCGGAACAATTTTGCAGTCTCTGAAATATTCTGCCGGCGAACCTATCATCTCTTCTATTTTGCCAGTTGGAGTAGTCAGTACAGCCTTTGCTTCTGCCAGTATCTCATCGACTGAACCCTCATTGTCTATGTAGTCCTTATACATGTTGTCGATGTAGAGCATCGGATATACTTCCATATCTTTTCTGTTACCGGACTTCTTTAGTGATATGCCGTCCTTGGTCTTGTTCACCTTTTTCACTTCTC
The DNA here is from genome assembly GCA_964651095.1 of uncultured Oscillospiraceae bacterium. GTDB lineage: Bacteria > Bacillota > Clostridia > Peptostreptococcales > Anaerovoracaceae > SUG1106. The sequence continues at coordinate 6,291 of CAZYWO010000078.1, forward strand.
CGGTTACTACTTCCCACTTTTCGCCCAGTTCCTTTTTCATATAGGCGATAACATACTCTCTGAATTCTTGATAACTTTTCATTTCTAATCCTCCTTGTGTTACCCGTGAGCACCTTGCGGTGTTCACTTTTGATAGGTGCGAAAAAAGGAGGAACGAAAAAACGCAAGAGGGCAGACCTGCCGGTGGAGGTTTTTACAAAGTAAAAACACAACCGCTTGCCTCTTGCGTTTTATAGTGTATCCGATATAATGAGCACTCAAAAGTGAACGGAGTAAAGAAACAGCGCAAAGTCTCCTTTGCGCCACATTTTCTTTTTTTAGGCGATAATGCTTGAAATTCTCACCTTAAAATGAACCTATTCTTCATAATGATATTTACAAGAGAATATAATAAGGTTTCCACCGCCGTCCATAGAATAAACCAATCTATGTTCGTCTGTAATGCGTCGGCTATATGCTTTCCGATATTTTAATAGCTCCGGCTTGCCAATTCCGATTAAAGGACCGTTCCTGCCGATATCCTTAATTAGCTCATTGATACGTTTTATCATTTTTCGGTCTTCACGCTGCCATTCGGTGTACTGTTCCCATGCAGTCGAGGTAAATATGATATTCATTTACTCACAGTCCTCCAGTTCTGCGATGGTCTTTGTAATAAACCCACCTGCTGCCGCTTCATCCATGGATTTATCTAACATTGAAAGATAGTCAGCATTTCTCTTTGCCTTCATCATTTCGTTGTATTCACGCTCAGAAACCATAACAATATTTTCATTTTTAGGTCTGGATACGATAAGAGTTTCGCCATTAAAAACCTTGTCGCAAAAGCCTTTAAAATTGTCTCTGACGTCCATACTCTTTACTGCCAACATAGAATCACCTCCATTTCATGCATAAAACCGTATGTTTTTTCGTACTAATAGTATATGCCTTTATTATTGCCTTGTCAATGCCAAAAACAGAAATAGACGTTCTGAATAAGACATCAATCCCCTGCAGATGTGATAACAGTCTTTGGTGGTCTCCGATGTTCACATTTTCTTCTGCATCCTCATTTACATTTGCAATTTTAACCTGCTCTCTTAATAATAGTTAAATTTAAGCCATCCGTCGTTCTGGTCATATTCGACGGTTATGTGAGTTCCGTATCCATCATCAACGGAAAACTCAAGGTATACAATTTTCTTAAAATGGTCTACCGTTACCTCATACTGACAGTTCGCACGTGTTACATCAAGGTAAAAATCATTTTCAACAAGATAATCTGTCAGCTCTTCCTCCAACTTTTCAGTATTACCGTCGAAGTATGTATCACGGATTACATCAGGTATGTTAATCTGAAGGTTCATAATTTTCCTTGCTGTTTCATCATCAATATCGGCTCTGTCATCTGCATTTTCGTTGATTTCCATAACAAGAGACTCCCTCTCACTTTCCGTCAGGGTTTCAGTTTCATTGATATCGGGTTCCTCTGGTTTTCTCCCATCGTCTTTTCCCGTCAGCATAAAAAAAGTAAATGCTATGGCCAATATAACGAGAATAACTCCCACAGCCTTCACTTTGTTATTTCCCATTGTATTCCCTCATTTCTTCAGTATCTTTCTTTACAATTTCCTCAATATATGAGGCCATCTGCCTTGCGGTTAGGCCTGCCTTTCTGACCTCCTGCAGCTTTGCGTCAATACTTCTCAGGCGCTCAATGCTCCGGATTTTTTCGGGTATCCTAAGAAATCTTTCCCTGTCCACCGGCGTAACCATATAATAAGGGCCTGTCTGACTGATATTTGTAAGATTTCTTCTGTCTAACAAAAGGTCTACAGTTTCCTCTATCATATCCGGTGAAAACGCATTTATTTTCAAAAACCGTATAATACTTGAAAGTGTGTGGAGCCTGCAGTCTTTTGCTGCGGTGATATGATATTGTATAAGTTCAATTTTCTCATCTGCTTTGATATCATCCGTATCACCGATAAACTGAAACTTTTCGTTTTCGCTTAATAAAAACAACCGGACTTTCTCCTCAGATTCCCTGTGCGATTTTAATAATATATCAAGGATCCTGCCTGTAAGCTGCTCTGTGTGCTGCTCAAAATCGCATCCCGTAAGCACTGCGCAGCCCGAAACATCCTCCTTTGTGCAGGGTTTACTGTTAATCCAGTATAAATCCGCTGCACCCGCTTCTGATGTTTTCATAATATCATCAGAAGATATGTGGGCAACTTCTTTTTCACCCTTCGGATGAGAAATCTGACCGTTGGTATATAAATTGTCTATGGCTTCAAGACAGACTCCTAAAGGCGCAGAAAGTTTCTGAAGTTCTGATATTAAATCAACATATTTAATTCCCTTCTCTTGAGGAAACTTTTCAGTTTTGATTTCCGTTTGAATATCCTCCGGTAGAGAATGTATAAAAGCCTCCGCATCTTCAGCGGTTTCAAATTCTATGGCTGCGCCGTTTTGGCAGCACATTAAAGACCCAGTGTTACCGTTTTGGCATATTTCTGCTTCAATATAGAATCTGTCGTCGCCTCGTTCTATGCTCGCCCTCCTTGCTTCAAGTTCGCTCATCAGAGGAGTAAGAATCATATCATACCTAAGCTCGCTTTCAGCTTCTTTAATAAGCTCTGAATATGTATGGTTTATGTACTTTCTGCACCAGTATCTTGCTCTAAGGTATTCAATGTCTCCGTCTGTAACCTCATATCTTCTGTCCGTAACCTTAAGCCCCTCATTAAATTTTGCGGTATTATAGGAAGCCGTATCATCTACGCTGAGCCCCATATTTTTAATAAGCATTGCAAACAGGATTTGACCTTTTCTGTTTGGGGTGAAGGCATTGTATATCGGGCACTTTGCTTTTGGGTTTGATACATACTCTTTTAGAGCAGGGATTTTCTTCTGCTCTATTATGTCTTCCTCTGACAGAAAAATCAGAATCGTATTTTTCCCCTGC
>CAZYWO010000079.1:0-9170 GCA_964651095.1 uncultured Oscillospiraceae bacterium
ATCATAGAAGACCTGTTGCTAATAGCTATTTACAGAAAAAGTTTCATACTCTCAATTTTTTCAATTGTCCACTTGACGGGTAGCAGTTCAGTTAAACTACAGCCTTTATTTTTATGTTTGCTTCCATTTATACACTTTACAGTCTTTCAACTGCGCTTTCCACCAAGTCTTTATCAAGAATTGCAAAATCCTCTAAAATTTCCTTAGGATATTTTTCATAAACTTTTCTATTCCTTTCATCCATAAGTTCAAAAGTCATAATGTCATTCCACATGACGACATTGGATTCATCACTCGGTTTACTATTAAATTCACCAGTATTTCTGTAATCAATACTAGTCAGCAGCAGCGAAATGTAAGGGAAAGGCCTTGCGGATCTGCCGCATAGAGGATTGCAGAGAAGTTTCAAAGACTTAGATGTCATTTTTTCCTGTACCAGTTTAAGTATATCTCTTACAGGTACGTTCATATATTGAACTTTAACACCTTGACATTGATTTTCAAGGTCTAAAACCTCTTTATTATTGGAAATTATCAAAATATCGCTTATTCTATCCATTTTACTTACTATCGCTTTCTCCTATTCCCTCTATGCTGCCTTTCCCTTTTGATTTTTCTCGCTGCTCTTGCGGTTTATTATTTTTCAAAAATTGTCTGATCTTCAATATCTACCGCCAATGTTTTAAGGGCGCGTTTTACCAAGTTTATGCGGCTGTCTTTCTCATCCTCTGAACCGTCAAGAACGCAGCAAGGATGAGGAATCCCAAGACCTGGATAAATTCTGTTCGCTCCTATTGACTTTGAAATCGGAGTTACAGTGCAAATATGCACTGAAGGGATACCCGCTTCGTCGATGGCTTTTGCTAACGTTGCTCCGCAACGTGTGTCGGTTCCTCATGTTGAGGTGATAATTGCAGCGTCTACCTTGGCGTCAAGAAGCTCTCTTGCGATTTCTTCACCGTACTTTCTGGCTCGCTGAATATCCATGGAGTTTCCTACGGTAACAAACATTTTATCGTAAAACTTGCCGATGACGCCTTCCCTTTCCATAACCTTCATAGCGTCGGCAGGCAAAACTCTGTTGGCATTTTCGTTGGCATAAACAGGATCATATCCTCCATGAACTGTAAACGCCTTTATATCATCCACATCTCCACCGAAGTCTTCTTCTGTGTACCAGCACCACTTGGAGGCGTTTAGAGACTCCAAACCGTCCGGGTTGCCAAGAGGCACAATACCGCCGGAAGTTCCCAGCGCAACAGTAATTTTAGAAAGATCCGCTACGGCAGGGCTTGGCTTAGTTTTTTCAAATTTAGGCATCTTAACTTCCGTTTCAAATTCTTGACCTGAAACTTTTTTCAGAGCCATGTCTACCGCTCTTTGCGCGCCTATTTTTTCCCTGAAAATATTTCTGCGGATGCCTCTCCTGAAATATCCGTCTTTTTCCGGTAAACCGATAGCTACGCCCTGAGCCACCTTATTAATGAAACCCGCCATCACATCCAGAGCTGCTTTCATATCTCTTGCCTGACTCTTTGTAGGGAAAATGTAGCCATACTTTCTGTAAATCTCAAGACCGGGGTTTTGTTCATACATAGCTGATACCGCTATAATTCCACTGTTAAAAGCTATTTTGCATATACTTCCGCAGGCGATTCCATATCTTCCCGCATTAAAAGCCGGACCTGCTACTACCATATCTATGTTATATTCTTCTATTACCTTAAGAATTTTCTCTTTTACTTCTTCTTCGTTCTCTACAGCAAAATTATCTCCGCATATTGCAGTGACAACAATTTCACTTTCCTTGAGCAAATTATTTAAAATCTTACCGGGACCGACCAGTTCCTCTCTGAATTCAATCGGTGCGTAAGCCGCTTCCTCGCCGCCTATCTGACCGAAGAACTGATTTATATAATGTAAAATTCTCATGTCTGTTCCTCCTCACTAGATTTCTTCTGTTGAGTTTGCGTTCATACCCAGATTATTTGTTGAACCCATGATAATTGAAACTCCTACCTTATATGTTCCGTCAGCCTGCTTATAATCGGCAGGTGTTCCGGAAAGGATACCAAGCTGTTCTTTGTGCCCTATGTATCTTTCCATCTCGGGAATAATAATTTGAGCGCTGTCATTTCCCACAGTTACAATCGCATCTGCATAGGGCGATGTGTTAATCATAGGCTCTGCTGTGCCATCTACACCGGGATGGTCGTGAAGCATTATAACTGTTTTGATTCCCTGCTTTTCGGCTGCTTCACATATCAGCATCAGGTCGGCTTCAGGGTTTCCGCCGCCCTCCTGTGGTATGATCATCACGTCGTTTTGCAGTTGGCGGGCTACATTTACAGTGAGATTAGCGTTTCTTTCTTTTTCGTCAAGCAGCGTACTGATTGGATTCAGAATGATGCCGGCTATTTCAAGGTCAACGCCCTGTCTTCTGTAAAGCTCCTTGATGAGCGGATTATTTTGAGCATCGTAAGTTGTACTCTTATCACTGGCGGTAACACAGTTCCCTGAAACTACCGCTCCGTCGAAAACTTCATTGGGGGTGTACTAACAGCGACATGAGATTTTTAGCATCTATACCGTAAATTTCCGAATCATGGAGCAAACCCTGTGCCATCAACAGATAAGCAATTGACACCTTTGGAAGTTTCTTTTCAGCAGATACCTGCTGCTTAATAAAGGTTTCAACTTCGTCAGGCTGTACTTTCAGCGATGCTTTCGCCACATAAAGCGCCGTCTTAAATCCCATGTTTCTTATGGCGGTTTCGTGTTCTTTAGGGCTTAATCCCTCGATTGGGTCTGCCACCAACACGATGTTGATTAGCTGAGAATATGTATTATATTTTGCAGCGGGGCCGGACATATCTATAATGCCCTCTTGAAATCCCATGATCTTTCCGCAAGTAGTGACGCAGCATCCTTTCAGAGCCCTCGTGGTTCCGTGACCGCAATACTGAAATTTGTCTAATATTCCGGGAAAATATCCTTCCGTCTCCACTTTGACACGCGGTTCGATAACGTCTTTTACAGGTACGATTCTTGTAGATTCACCCGGCTTAGCAATCTGTATGTCCACATCTGTCATGTTAGGATCAGAAATCGTTTCGATCATTTCTTTTTTATTAATAGTCAGAACTCCGTTATAGATTGCCGTTTCATCTCCGAATTTCACATCCTTGATTTTAACAATTTCCATGTTCAGTTCCATTTCTTTCATAGAGTTTTTCCTTTCTTTTTAGAGTCGCATTATTAAAATTCAGATATCACATAACTATTTATAATCGCTTGGTATCTTTGTAATTTTTTATACGCAATTTCTATGCCAAACCTGTTGATTATTTAAGATATAAATATTGCATCGTTTTTTAAAATGACTTATACTCTTGTATGAGGGAAAATCCTCATGCAGACTTAGGAGGTAGACTATGTTCATTTACGACATAAAAAAACAATTTGAAACTTTGCCTTCTCCATACAAAGAGCAGCTTCAATCCATACCGGAGGGTATTTTGTTTCAGGCTTTTGAAAAAGAAATTCAGTCTATCCTGGATTGTATTGATGTGGGAATTTTTATTGTAGATGGCAATGCGAAAGTACTGACTATGAACAGAATGTCACGCCAGACATGCGATATAAATCCTGATAAAATCATTGGAAAAACAATGTTTGAACTGGTCGAAGAAGGAGTTTTTCCAAAAGATGAAGTCTGCACAATTCCTGCTATAAAGACTAAGACACCTTATGCGGTTCTCCAAAAAAACACTTCTAAAAAGAATGATACTCTTGCTACAGCAATCCCTCAAATGATCAACGACAAGGTAGTTAGGGTAATCGAAACTGAACGAGATGTAACCAAGATTTTAAACTTGGAAGCTCAAATAAAAAATGAAATCCGTCGTTCAACCAAATATAAGAATGAGCTGGAATATTTTAGAAATCAAGAATTTTCCGTCGTATCGGAAATTATCGCTGAAAGCTCTGCAATGAAAAAACTATTGACAATCGGATGCAAAATTGCACCGAGCGATGCAACTTTGCTTCTTCAAGGAGAGTCAGGTGTAGGTAAGGAAGTTTTGGCAAAATTCATTTATAAAAACAGTAATAGAAAAAAAAACTTTTATTAAGCTCAATTGTTCTGCCATTCCTGAAAGTCTTTTAGAATCAGAACTTTTTGGATATGAAAAAGGCGCCTTTACAGGCGCAAACTCACAAGGAAAAATCGGCTTTTTTGAACTTGCCGACGAAGGTACGCTGCTGCTGGATGAAATCGATACTCTGCCTCTGCACCTACAGCCAAAATTACTCAGAGCTATACAGGAAAACGAAATCATCAGAGTAGGCGGGAATAAAAACATTAAAATCAATGTCCGCCTTATTGCCGCCACCAACTGTAATCTTTCGGAAGCGGTGGAAAAAGGCAGATTTAGACAGGACTTATATTATCGCCTTAACGTTATTCCTCTTAATATACCGCCGCTGCGCGAGCGTACAGCGGACATAATGCCTCTGGCAAGTCACTTTATTGAGAAGCTGAATAAAAAATATCGCACTTCCATGAGGCTTGACTTTACATGCAGCGCACTTCTTAAAGAATATCCTTGGCCCGGTAACATCAGACAGCTTGAAAACCTCATGGAAAGAGTTGTTCTGTCGCTGGAAAACGATGTAATCACTGCTGATAAGCTTAAGCCTTACCTCACCGAAGAAATGCCGATGGGCTCTATAGGCGGTTCTTTAAAAGAAGCCGTCGGTGACTTTGAGAAAAAAAATATTGAGAAAATCATGCCTGATTATTCTTCAACACAGGAACTCGCCGACGCTCTGAAAATAGACAAGTCAACGCTGACGCGCAAGATAAAACGTTACGGGATCAAGAACATATATTAAGCATGACAATATTATTATCAGACAATAGTGCCGCCGCCCACCACTACATCACCATCATAAAACACGGCGGCCTGTCCTCCCGTTACAGCCCTCTGGGGCTGTTCAAATTCTAACGCCACACTTTTTTCATCAACCTGTTCTACTCTTGCCCACTGAGCCTTATGAGTATAACGCAGTTTTACTTTAAGCTTCATAGGCTGCTTTATATCGTTCAGAGCAATCAGATTTACATCGCGTACTCTCACTATGTTTGAATAAAGATCTTGTTCATAACCCAGAATTACTCTGTTAGAAGCCACATCAAGAGATTTCACATACATGGGAGCATCAAGCGCCAGACCTAAGCCTTTTCGCTGTCCGATAGTATAATTTATTATTCCTTTGTGTGTTCCCAAAACTTTTCCGTTACTATCTACAAATTCTCCCGGCGGATATTCCTTTCCTGTATACTGCCTTATAAATTCACTATAATCTCCCTGGGGTACGAAACATAAATCTTGGCTGTCGTGCTTGCGAGCGTTAAGAAAGCCCTGCTTTTTAGCAATTTCACGAACATCCTTTTTCTCCATTATTCCAAGGGGAAACTGTGTGTGCGCCAGCTGCGGCTGGGTCATTGCATACAATACATAACTTTGATCTTTAGTCTCATCTACTGCACGCAATAAAAGATAACGCGATGCTTCCCTGTCATACTCAATCCTGGCATAGTGACCTGTAACCATATATTCACATCCTAAATCCGATGCGAGACTGAACAATTTATCAAACTTGAGATAGCGATTGCAATCTATACAGGGATTAGGCGTGCGGCCTTCCTCGTAGGTTTTAATAAAAGGGGTAATGACGTATTCCTTAAATCCTTCGGAAAAGTTAGTCACATAATATGGAATTCTAAGCTGGGCGGCTACGCTTCTGGCGTCTTCCACATCGTCGAGAGAACAGCAAGTATGTTTTGCTTTCAGACACACATCTTCGTTATAAAACAGTTTCATGGTAACGCCTATACATTGATAACCCTTATCTTTCATCAAATACGCTGCCACACTGGAATCTACTCCGCCGCTCATGGCGATTAACGCTTTGTTTTCCATCTAAGTCTCCTTTCTTTTGTTAGAAGCATTATATTTGTTTTCTCAAAAGCTTCACTGTCGAAATTACGGTCTCTACAACAGTGTCTATTTCCTCAACCGTGTTTTCTCCGCCTAGAGAAAATCTGACAGAGGAAGAAGCTTCTTTAGCAGTTCTTCCCATAGACAGCAGCACATGACTTGGCTCTATGGAACCGGCGGCGCAGGCTGACCCTGCCGACGCGCAAATTCCTTTTTCCGCCAGCATCATCAGCAGAGCCTCGCCGTTTACTCCATCAAACGTCAAATTGCTTATACCCGGAAGCCGTGGGTCATTACAGTCTTTTTTATTGGATGAAGCACCGTTTAATGAAACGCCTGATATCTCCAGCAATTTCCTTTCCAATCTGTCTCTCAAATCAGATATGTGCTGCCGATCTGTGTCCATAAACTGATAACTTTCCTCAAGGGCAGCCGCCATACCTGCAATAGCGGCTACATTTTCCGTTCCTGCGCGCAAACCTCTTTCCTGTTCTCCACCGCTTATAATGCGAGCCGGAGTTATCTCCCGCCCTGCATATAGTAGACCTACGCCCTTAGGTCCATGAAATTTATGGGCTGAAATCGTAAACATATCTATACAGTCTTCTTTTACCGGAAGTGGTAAATGCCCGGCTGCCTGCACTGCATCGGTGTGAAACCATATACCCTTTTCTCTGCAAATAGAGCCTATTTCCCCAATAGGCTGTATGGTTCCCACCTCATTGTTGGCATACATAACCGAAACCAGTACCGTATCTTTACATATTGCTTTCTCAATTTGATCCGGTTCAATATATCCTGATTTAGAGGGAGAAACCAAAGTTATGCGAAATCCTCTGTCTCTTAGGTTTTCTAAAGTTCTTAAAACCGCAGGATGTTCAAAAGCGGTGGAGACAATGTGTTTTTTCCCTGTTCTTTCCCCATTTACAGCCGCCGTATAAAGCGCCTGATTATCTGCTTCGCTGCCGCAGGAGGTGAAATAAAGCTCTCTTGGGCTCACCTTTAAAAGACGAGCGATGGTTTCTCTGGCAAAAGTTATGCCTCTGGCTGCTTCCTGCCCCATATGATGTATACTGGAAGGATTTCCCCATACTTCTCTGAAATATGGCAACATAGCCTCCAGAGCTTTTTCGCTCAGTCTGGTGGTCGCAGCATTGTCTACATATATTCCCATTGAGTTCTCCTCTCTTTATGCCTCTTTTTTCATATTTTTTCTTTATTTCAAGAAAAAAACCGGACAACCTGCAATATGCAAGGTCTTTTGTCCGGCAATTTATTTCTAGCAATTTTATTACTTGTTTTCGTCTTTATTCTCCAAAGGCCTGACTTAAATCTGCAATGATATCGTCGATATGCTCTGTTCCGATGGATAAGCGAATTGTATTAGGTTGAATACCTTGGTCAAGCAGTTCTTCCTCTGTAAGCTGGGAATGGGTAGTTGACGCTGGGTGAATAACCAGAGACTTCACATCTGCCACGTTAGCCAGCAAGGAGAAAATCTGAAGTCTGTCAATAAATTCCTGAGCCTCTTTAGCGCCGCCTTTAATATTAAATGTAAAGATGGAAGCGCCGCCATTAGGGAAGTATTTTTCATATAAAGAATGATGTGGATGATCCGGAAGAGACGGGTGATTTACACTCTCTACCTGTGGATGCTTTGATAAGAAATCAACCACTTTAATCGTATTTTCTACATGACGTTCTACACGCAGCGACAGAGTTTCAAGCCCCTGTAAAAACAAGAAAGCATGCAGTGGAGCCAATGTTGCACCAGTATCTCTAAGCAGTATTGCACGAATCTTCGTAACAAAAGCTGCCGCGCCTACAGCCTTAGTAAAGCTGATGCCATGATAGCTAGGGTTTGGTTCAACCAATGAAGGGAATTTACCGCTTGCTTCCCAATCAAACTTGCCGCCGTCTACTATGACGCCGCCTATGGCTGTTCCATGACCTCCGATAAATTTAGTAGCAGAATGTACTACAATGTCTGCACCATGTTCAAAAGGTCTTAACAAGTACGGAGTAGCAAAGGTAGAGTCTACAACTAACGGAATCTTATGTGCATGAGCAATTGCTGCTACAGCTTCAATATCAATCAAAGTTGCATTAGGATTTCCGATAGTTTCAATGAATATAGCTCTTGTATCTTCATCAATTGCATTCTCGAAAGCCCCTTCTTCATCTGCGTCTACAAATTTCGCCGTAATTCCATATTGCGGTAAAGTATGTGCCAATAAATTATATGTTCCTCCATATATGGTCTTTGCAGAAACAATATTCTGTCCTGCGCTGGCTAAATTAAGGAAAGTATAAGTAATAGCTGCTGCTCCGGAAGCAACACCAAGGGCTGCTACGCCTCCTTCAAGAGCAGCTACACGCTGTTCAAAAACATCTACCGTGGAATTAGTCAATCTTCCATAGATATTTCCTGCGTCAGCTAAACCAAATCTGGCTGCTGCATGGGCAGAATTTTTAAATACGTAAGAAGTCGTCTGATAAATAGGAACTGCTCTTGCATCACTTGCCGGATCTGGCTGTTCCTGTCCTGCATGAAGTTGTAATGTTTCAAATCTATAGTTATTGTTGCTCATAGTAAGTACCTCTTTCTTTCATTTTAATTTAATGTAATAATTTTATCATGATGTAAATTTACATCAATGCTCTCTTCCAGCCTATATTATATGGAAGCTTAATCATAATAATTGTTTAATTACAATGATTGTTTAATTACAATGGTTACTTACCGATACACATTCTTCCGTTTCTAAAATTTCGCCTCAACATCAATTGTATGATATGCATTTTATACCTTCCTTCCTTTCCCTTATGAGATTTTTCTTTCCGTATTCTTGGTCTTGTAAAAATCTCAAGGAAGTTTCTAACAAAACCTATCTGTTTAATATGTTTTATACTATAAGGGAATTTAAAGATAAAGTCAAGCCCTTTTTTCATAAAATCTAAAATTTTTTAAAATGGATATATTCATATATTAGCTTGGAAAATTCAATATCTTTGAATTGTGTATTTTTCAACGATTATAATCCACATAATGCGCTTTTTTTGCAATGTTATCATCATTATTATGATTTTTTAGTACTTTTTTAGTACTTTTTTTTACTCCATCACTGGCAAAATAATACAATCAACGAATATGAATATTCTTTA
>CAZYWO010000080.1:0-9149 GCA_964651095.1 uncultured Oscillospiraceae bacterium
TTCATGTTTTTCCTCCGTACAAAGTCAAAGAATAATTTATACTCTCAGTAGTATAGCACTTTTTTTATTCTATTGCAAGGTTTTTAGTTGATTTAGTGCCAACTATATGGTATCTTTATATGTGTAAACGTTGATTTTTAGCCATTTAGGAGGAAGGCAGATATATGCAGGCACACATTCATTTAGATGAAAAAATCGGTACAAAATATGCTATCCTGCCGGGCGATCCTGCCCGTCTTGATACGCTCATCCCATTCCTCGATGATTATGAGGAGGTAACTTTTAACCGGGAGTATCGCAGTATAACAGGTTATTATAAAGGAATAAAAATTTTAGGTATGTCTACCGGCATGGGCGGCGTTTCAACATCCATAGGTGTAGAAGAATTGAACAATATAGGTATAACAACCTTGATACGCATTGGTTCCTGCGGCGCTCTGGTTCCTCAGCTTCAAATTGGCGATCTGGTAATTTCAAGCGGCTGCGTGCGTGACGACGGAACGTCACACTCATATATAAGGGCCAGTTATCCTGCCGTACCGGACACCGATTTGCTTTTTTCGGTAATTCAATCTGCCCGTGACGGCGGTTATCACTATCATGTGGGAATTACAAGAAGTCATGAAACTTTCTATTCGGAGGCCGAAATCAGCCAAGAAGAATACTGGAGGCAGCAAAACGTACTTTGCGACGATATGGAGACAGCGCCCCTTTTCGTAGTAGGCAGACTTCGCGGCATGAGGTGTGCTTCAATTCTCAATGTAGTGGTTACATTCGACGGCAATAAGGAAACAAGTATAGAGAGCTACTCCGGAACAGGAAATGAAATCTTGTCTTCTCAAGTTGACTGTATATCACCTTTTCATATTGATGGAATGTCTCCTGCTCAAATTGGTGAAAGAAACGAAATTTTGGTTGCACTTGAGGCCATCGTTAAAATGGAAGGAAAATAATAAAGGAGAACAATAAAGGAAAATAATATATGAAAACATTCGCTATCGGAAACATACGCCCTCCTTTTCACGCTTCCAGTCTCTTGCTCCAACTTACCGAAAATTGTACATGGAACAAATGCAATTTCTGCACTCTGTACAGAGGCGGCAAGTTTAAAATGAGAAGTGCTGAGGAAATCAAGCGTGACATTGACAACGTGGCATATTACAGAGATCAAATTCTCGAAAAACTTGAAAACTATGATTTTAATACTGTCAGAATGATGGCTGCTCATTCCCCAAACATAACATGGGAAGAACGCAGATGTTATTCCATAGTATTAAACTGGATTAAGTCAGATGGCATGAAGACAGTTTTTCTTCAGGATGCCAACTCAATAGTGATAAAAAAAGAAACCCTTTGCGATATTTTAAGACACCTTAAAAATACCTTTCCAACCTTGGAAACCGTCGCATGCTACGGCAGAGCCGATACCCTATCCAGACTAACGTCAAATGATTTTAAAGACCTTAAAGAAGCGGGATTAAATATGCTCCATTCAGGCTATGAAAGCGGCTGCGACGATGTTCTGAAGCTGCTTAATAAGGGAACTACCAAACAGCAGCAAATCGATTCAGGTAAACGTATAAAGGAAGCAGGTATAACTTTCAATATGTTCTATATGCCGGGCTGCGGAGGAAAGTCTTTAAGTGAAAAGAACGCTGTAGAAACTGCCGACGTGGCTAATCAAATTGACCCTGATTTTTTAAGAATAAGAACCTTTGTGTTAAAATCAGGTTCACCCATGTGGGAAATGGCAGTCAGCGGCGATTTTGACGAATGTAGCGACATGGAAAAGTTAGTTGAGATAAGAACCATGATAGACCATCTTGATGAAAAACTTACCGGGTATATTATCAGCGATCACATTATAAACTTGCTTCCTCTGCTTGAAGGCTATGTGGATAAGGATAAAGCAAAGATGCTCGACTATATCGACGGCTTTCTTGCTCTCCCTTCCTATAAGCAGAAAGAGTTTCAGCTTGCAAGACGAATGTGCAGCAATTTAGATTATACGGAAATGGAGCTTATGCCGGAAAAATATATGACAGAAATTCGGGATACCATCGACTTCGCTAAAACAGAAGATGAATGGGAGGAAGTCTTAAGACAATACTTGAGAAAATATATTTGATAAATTTTAAAATATTCTCATATGACAAAAAACAGGCGGTCAACAAACCGCCTGTTTTTTATTCCTGTTTTTATATGCTATTTTTTCGCGTATAAATTCAACATACTATTTCATCGCTTCTTCCACTGCAACTGCCACAGCTACGGTAGCTCCTACCATAGGGTTGTTGCCCATGCCCACATAACCCATCATGGCAACGTGAGCAGGCACTGAGGAAGAACCGGCGAACTGAGCGTCGGAGTGCATCCTTCCCATGGTATCGGTCATTCCGTAAGAAGCCGGTCCTGCTGCCATGTTGTCAGGGTGAAGGGTTCTGCCTGTACCGCCGCCGCTTGCAACGGAAAAATACTTCTTACCCTGTTCGATACACTCTTTCTTATAAGTTCCCGCAACAGGATGCTGAAAACGAGTAGGATTGGTTGAATTTCCCGTAATGGAAACATCAACGCACTCTCTGTGCATGATTGCAACTCCCTCCCTTACATCATCTGCACCGTAACAGCGAACTGCTGCGCGTTCGCCCTTTGAATAAGGAATTTCCTGTACAACCGCAAGCTCTCCTGTATAGTAATCGAACTTAGTCTGAACATAAGTAAAACCATTAATCCTCGAAATAATCTGGGCTGCATCTTTTCCAAGGCCGTTAAGAATTACACGCAAAGGTTTCTTTCGTATTTTGTTGGCTGATTTAGCGATGCCGATTGCGCCCTCAGCAGCTGCAAATGATTCATGTCCTGCAAGAAAGGCAAAACATTCAGTCTCCTCTCGGAGAAGCATCGCAGCCAGATTGCCATGACCTAAACCCACTTTTCTATCTTCTGCGACAGAACCGGGCAGGCAAAATGCCTGAAGTCCTTCACCGATTGCTTCAGCAGCCTTATTTGCTTTAGTACAGCCTTTTTTAATGGCTATCGCTGCTCCTGCAACGTATGCCCAGCACGCGTCTTCAAAACAAATTGGCTGTATTTCCTTGGCAATTTTATACGGGTCTATGCCTTTTTCTTTACATATAAGCTCCGCTTCTGAAAGGTCGGCAATTTGATAGGCAGCCAGAACCTTATTTATCTTTTCGATTTTTCTGTCGTAATTTTCAAAAGTAATCATTTTGCCGCCTCCTATTCCTCACGAGGATCGATTTTTTTAACCGCCTCATCAAATCTTCCGTATTTGCCGCTTGCCTTTTCAATTGCTTCCGTCGGCTCAATTCCCGCTTTGATATTATCCATCATTTTTCCCATATTTACATATTTATAACCGATAATGTTGTTTTCCTCATCAAGACCGACTTCGGTTATGTAGCCTTCTGCCAGTTCAAGATATCTAGGTCCCTTTGTCTTGGTGGAATAAATTGTACCCACCTGGCTTCTATGGCCTTTTCCCAAGTCTTCCAGACCTGCGCCGATTGCAAGTCCTCCTTCCGAAAATGCCGACTGGCTTCTTCCATATACTATCTGTAAAAACAGTTCTCTCATAGCCGTATTGATTGCGTCGCATACTAAATCTGTATTGAGCGCTTCAAGCAGAGTTTTTCCTATTAAAATTTCACCTGCCATAGCCGCAGAATGAGTCATGCCGGAACATCCAATGGTTTCGATCAAAGCCTCTTCGATAATTCCGTCTTTAATATTCAGAGTCAGTTTACATGCTCCCTGCTGAGGCGCGCACCAGCCGACACCGTGAGTAAGTCCGGAAATATCTGAAATTTCTTTAACCTGTACCCACTTTCCTTCCTGAGGAATCGGAGCCGGCCCGTGATATGCGCCTTTATTTACAGGACACATGTTTTCTATTTCTTTTGTATAAACCATATTTTTCCTCCAAATTGTCAAATATAAAAATCATAGAATGTAAGCTCACATTCATTACATTAGCCAAAATATTTACACTAGTTACATTATATCAAAACATGTCGGAATGTCTAACACTAAATTTGCCCAATCGAAAAATTTCTTTCCATTATCAACAAAACAGCATAAAAAAACTGTTTATCATAGTATATCAAATCCATCTATGCCTCAAAAATGAAAAAACCTCCAAAACAAGTTTGGAAGTTTTTTCATTTAATAATATACACCTTAAGGAGTTAGTTAGCTAATATATCCTTTTTCAGCGAGAATTGCTCTCGCAGTATTCTCATTAGCATCGCTGATGAGAACTACCGGGCCCGTACATCCCATGCCCGTTTCGGCATAGATACCCTTAGCCCAAAGAGATTTTGCGGCGTCCTCCAGGTCGATTACTTCAATACCGTGAATTTCAGCAGTTACAACTTCTTTAGGAGGCATTTTCACTTCCTCTGCCGGGGCGGCATCTTTCTTATCAGCCTTAAGGCTCTCAAGTAATTCTTTAAGACCTGCCTTGTTAGCTGCTTCAAATTCTTTGGCTGCAATTTCTATTACTTTATTTTCGAGAAGTTCCGTTGCATATTGAACTGCTCCAGCAATTACAGGTGCGCCGGAAGCTCTGGAAACTATCATGATAACCTTATCATAGCCTTCTCCGATTCCCGGACCATAACCATAGCCCAACGACTCATAGCTGCCGCCGGTTGTATATGCTGAAAAAATCTTCATCATCAGGTTTCCTGTAAGAGGGTCCATTACCATTACATCTGATGTACCCTCAAGCAGGTCGTTTCCTCTCATAACTACTCCGCCGTCAGCTCTTGCGGACTGTGCAAAGGAAATAGGATAACCGTTTTCCTTAAGCTTCATTAAAATCTTCTCTGTCTGTCTAGCTCCGTCAATATTGGCAATGCCAACAGTCGGCGCATCATTTCCGCAAGCTTTTGCTGAAATTATTCCGTAGATAGCATTTTTAACCATGCCTTCTACTCTGTCCGTGGAAGAAGTTCCTGTAGTAGTTGCAAGAAACATTTCCTTGCCCTTACCCGGGGTAATTACTCTGCCTACAGTGGAAACGCCGATAGGGAATGGATAGTGCATAGTTACTGCGCCTTGGATTTCTCCTGCTTCCAGCATCTTTTCCATCTGTTTGTGTGCATCTTCACCTTCGATAACTACTGCTTTGCAGCCTTTCTTTTCAGCAAGTTTTACGCCTTCATATATATTGTCCATGCCATGTTCTGTTCCTGCTACAGCAACTCCGATTACAGGTTTCTTTCCGAAAGAACCTGTTTCAAGAGCATCTGCAATGTCAAGGAAAGTATTGGCAATCATATTTTTGATTTGCTTTTCTGACATAATATATTCCTTCCCTCTGTTTCTACTATTCCATAAGAGACTTGGCGAAATCGCGCATTGCTTCTCCAATAAGGCTCTTAATCTGTTCTTCTGAAACAGCAGCAGCTTCTTCCTGCTTTCCAGGATTTGCTTCAATTACGAAAGATACGCCGTCAAACAAGTTAGTCATTCTTCCGAGGAACAAGCTTCCCTTACCGATAATCATGGCACGTTTTACATCTCCGTTTAAAATATCGTCTCTGCAAGGGCCCATGTAAGGAACGCCTGAAGGAATGTGACCCTGAGTAGGCGCCCATCCTGTTAATCCGCGTTCAGATACAAATGTAGGAATTGCTGTTCTTTCAATGTCTCCGCGCTTTACGCCAAGAGCAGCAATCATCTTATAGTTAGCTTCAGGAACGTCTCCTGCACCTGCAGGTTTGGTAATATCAGGGTTCTGAAGTTCAGGAGCGAATCTGTCGATGTCTGTAAGTTTTAAGCCGGAAGCATCAAGCGGATCAGTTACCAGCGAACCGATTACGGCCTGAGGTGATGAACCTGTTCCTACTGTATGTCTGCCCACAATATCATTTCTGATAATAGGGTTGACACCGTCGTTTTCGCTGATTAATACAGCAAAGCCCCCAATACAATCCTCTAAAATAGGCAGACCTTTTTTAACGTGGTCTTTTCCATTCATGCCAAGCTTAGCTGTGCATCCGCCGGCAGTTACGATAACGTTCTTGAAAGTTCCTGCTTTTACTAATGATGCAGCGTCAAGAACTGCATGTGAAGGTCCTGCACAGAATCCTCTTACGTCGGAACCTGTTGCTCCTGTAAGTCCTACAACTTCAGCAGCAGCTTTAGCAAAGTTTCCGCCGCCTCTCTGGTTCATATCGCCGCAAGCCTCTTCACAGCAGTCAACTACGTAATCGATTTCAGCAGGGTCGATTCCTGTTACTCTGAGCAAGTGAAGTAAAGCAAGAACGCTGGAAGCCTTAGATACTATGTTTTCAAGCATTACGTGCGCACTAAGGTTAACGTCAACGTCGTGGGCACGTTTTACAGCGCCAACCAGTTTGAAGTTATTATATAAAGGTTCTGCATGTTCTTCGTTTACTAATTTTTCAATGTCTTCAGCAGTGTCCGTATTCTTATCAAGTAAAGCAATCTGTTCTTCCTTTAACATACCGTGAGCAGTTAATTTAGCCTTTACATCCTGTGCAAAGCCTGCTTCTAATTTAATTAAATCGAATACATCGCAAATCTGCATTAATCCGATAAATTCATCCTGAGGCATGATTTCACCGTATTTACCAAATCTCTTAGGTTCAGCGGCTTTTTTATCATACCAAGGGAACGGAGTTTCTGCTAATTCTTTATTAGTCATGTTTCCGATATATACCTGATTAGGTATATATGCAAGAACATCGTCAAAGCTTCTTAAATGGTTTGGAAGCTCCTTTAAATACTCCGATTCAGGATTAACGATCATCTCTGTAGTCTGAGTGGTTCCGTTATGTAAAACCATATCCGGAGTTGCCGCTAAAATATAGCTGGCGCCTTTAATTACTGCATAATTGCTCATTTGCTTAAGCTCCTTTTATTAAACCATTGCATAGTATTTTTTAACCATTTCTTCCACGGCTTCCTTAGTTGCATCGTCTTTTACAAGTTCTTCAACTTTTTCGCCGTCTTTATAGATTGCGATTACAGGAAGTCCCATGATTTTCTGACCGATAGCCAGTCTTCTTGCTTTAGTAGTGTTGAGTGAGGTAAACTTAATCTTATCGCCGTAAACGTCTCCCATATCATGTACATGCGGCATTAATGCTGCACATGGAACGCAGCCGTCTCCAAAGAAGTCTACCAAAACATATCCCTCAGCTTTTAACACTTCTTCTTCAAATGTGTTCTTATCTACTTCTAACATTTTCATTCCTCCTAAAAATTAAAATAAATTATTCGTGTTCTTCAATATATTTTCCAGCCTGAACTGCGGCAATAGCACCGTCAGCAGCAGCTGTAACAACCTGTCTTAAGCTCTTCTTGCGAATGTCGCCTGCGGCAAATACACCCGGAATATTTGTCTTCATATCATCATCAGTTAAAATATACTTTCCATCCATTTCAACTTTTCCCTCGAAAAGTTCTGAATTTGGTCTAAATCCGATGAATACGAAAATACCGAATGTTCCGTCTTCTTCATCAGCAGTGATTTCAGTTAACTCTCCAGTCTTAACATTTTTAACGACCATGGATTCAACGATTCCATCGCCCTTTATTTCCTCTACAACTGTATCCCACATGAAGTCCATCTTAGGGTTAGCAAATGCTTTTTCCTGAATTGACTTAGCTGCTCTAAGTTCATCTCTTCTGTGAATAAGTGTAACTTTTCTTGCAAACTTAGTAAGATACATAGCTTCTTCTACTGCGGAATCTCCGCCGCCTACTACATATACTTCAAAGTCTTCAAAGAAAGCGGCGTCGCAAGTTGCACAGTAGGATACGCCCTTACCTGACAATTCCTTTTCACCAGGGCATCCGATTGGAACCGGATTAGCTCCGGCAGCGATTATTACAGCTTTAGCGCTGTATTCTTCGTGAAGGCACTTGATAACCTTTTCTTCGCCTTCTAATGATACTTCTGTTACAGTATCAAATACATGGTCAACTCCAAACTTCTGAGTCTGAGCTACCATACGATCTATTAATGACGGGCCGGTTTCTTCGTCTAAGCAGCCCGGATAGTTTTCAATTTCACTAGTTATAACGATTTGACCACCGTTTTTTTGTTTTTCGATAAGTAAAGTATTAAGTCTTGCTCTTCCAGCATACAGACCAGCGGCTAAGCCGGCAGGACCTGCTCCTATAATAATTAAATCATATTTTTTCATTGGAATCATTCTCCTTTAGATCGAGTATGTTTTACTAATGGAAAAGGCGGGGGCTTCCGCCTTTTCCTTCGCGATTATAATTGTTCTCTGATAGCGTTCATTTCATTGCATATATCGTCCACATCGAGAACCATTTCCATCATGCTGATTTGCTCATCATAAACGGCTTCATCAATTTCTTCCTTAACTTCCGGCTCGCAGATGTGGTATACTGAGAGTCCCAACGAGACTCCTGCTAAAGGACCTGCAAAAGTAGGGTCGCCAAGAGTTACTGTCTCCGCAGCAAGACCTGCTGCTTCGCCTTCTGCTGCACCCAGCAGAACAACTACATTGTCAGCTCCATACTGTTCAGTAAACTCTTTAACTCTTCTCTGATTTTCAAGGTCCATAGCTCCGGCAGCTGTTCAGACAAAGCACTCAGTAGAAGAAAAGATTACTTCTGCTCCAGCCGATTCAGCACACTCTGCAATAGCCTGTCCCGGAATACCATCTCTGTCTCCGATGATGATAGCCTTTTTATCTTTCAGAATTGCCATTGAACCGTCTCCTTTCTCTAAAAATTTTAGAAATTTTGTGCATTTAACAATCACCTCTTTATTATATTGCAATTCTTATGCCATATCAACAATTATTATTAAATTTTTTAATATTAATTATTACATTGAAATTTCAATACCTAAATTTGTTATACTTCTATTTTATCATAATTTTTATGGTATTTGGGAATAAAAAACGCTAATTTTTTGTCGAATTTCACGCAGATTTTTTGTCTGTTGTTTTTATTTTAAAGTGTAAATATTGGTAACTATAATGTTGTCAAAAAATATTATATACCAATATGTGCTAACAAAAAAGCGTAAAATTGTTGACAAATTTCGCTCTTTTTATGTAAATGCCGGTATTTTACATATTATGGAATCAGAATTAGAGCATTTGCTGTGA
>CAZYWO010000081.1:0-9135 GCA_964651095.1 uncultured Oscillospiraceae bacterium
AATAATGCCAGAATAATATATAATACAAGTTTGAAAAATGGCTCAAACTGATTTAAAATGCTGCAAAGCCGGCATTTCTTATTTTGTCGTTAATAACTATTCCCTAAATTATGATTTAAGGAATAGTTATATCTAACTTATACAATTCAGAAGAGTCCCTTCCACTATCGACTTTACCCTCTATGGCTATCAAGATAGCTTTGCAGGATGATAACTGCCGCTTGTTTATCTATTACTTTTTTGCGTTCTTTACGGCTTACATCTGCTTCGATAAGAACTCGTTGCGCCATGGCTGTAGTGAATCTTTCATCCTGCCATACAATTTCTACATTCTTCATTCCTGTGCTTCTCATTTTATTTTCAAGCATAGTTCTGAATTCGTAGACTTTTTCGGTTTGAATACTGTCAGTGCCATCTAATTTTTTATTTAATCCAATTACGATAGTATCGCACTCATATTCTTTTACTAAATCCAGTATTTTCCCCGTATCCTTTCGTATTCCTACCCTTTCTAGGGTCATAACACCTTGTGCAGTTAAGCCGAGAGGATCTGAAACTGCGATGCCTACAGTTTTATCTCCCACATCAAGTCCTATTTTTCGCATATATTCAAAGCTCCTTTACGTTAGTTTTTATCATTTGTCTATTTATAGTTGCTTCATAAGTCAATACGATATCTAAAAATTTCAGAAAAAATAGGCGAACAAACGTTTTTGCTCGCCTATTTAGCTACTTATCGATATATGCCTTTAGCATTTCTGCAATTAGCTCATCTCTATCTATTCCCTTTATTAGAGTTCGTGCATTATTATAGCTTGTAATGTACGATGGGTCACCTGAAATCAGATATCCCACAAGCTGGTCGATTGGATTGTAGTCTTTTTCTTCCAACGCACTGTAAACCTCTTCGAGAATTTGCTTATTGGTTTTTTGTGTTTTAAAAGCATTAAACATAATTGTGTTTCTATCCATCTCCATGTTTCTCCCTTCGATTTTATAATTTTAGTCTATGACATTGTTTTTATCATTTTTAATAGACTTTCTGCAACAGCAAAAGCATCATTTATTTTACTTGCATCCTTTGCACCTGCTTGAGCCATATCAGCTTTTCCGCCTCCGCCTCCACCGCAGGCTACGGCAATCTGTTTAATCATATTTCCTGCATGTAAGCCCTTTTCAAGCAGATCGTCGGTAATTGAAACGAGGAAAGTAACCTTTTCACCGTTAACAGTTGCAAATACCATCACGATTCCTTTGTGTGCGGCTTTGATGTCATCGGATAAACCTCTTAGATCGTTGATATTATAATCGGCAAATTCCTTAGTTATAAGCTTAACACCGTTGATTTCCTTTGCATTTGAAACCATAGTATCGACTTCACTGCCCATTGCCGCTTTTTTTAGTTCTTCCAGCTCTTTTTTAAGCGCCTTAAACTCATCAGCAGTACTTTTAACCTTATCGGCAAGTATATTTTTATTGCATTTCAGCGGTTCACATGCTTTTTCAATAACGGCTTCCGCTTTAAGAGCTTCGTTTAAAACGCCCGTACCGGTTGTAGCCTCAATTCGTCTTACTCCTGAAGCAACTCCGCCTTCTGATAAAATCTTAAAAGCTCCGATTTCTCCGGTATTTCTTACATGAGTACCTCCGCAAAGCTCTATTGACCAATCGCCTGCATTTACCACTCTTACAACACTTCCGTATTTTTCACCGAAAAGAGCCATTGCCCCTGATTTTTGAGCTTCTTCCATCGACATTTCAGCCACGTTTACAGGGAGGAACTCATTTATTTTTTCATTAACAAGAGCTTCTACCTCAGATAACTGCTCCTTGGTTAAAGCCTCAAAATGAGAAAAGTCAAATCTCAATACCCTTTCATTAACCATTGAGCCTGCTTGCTGCACATGAGTTCCGACAACTTCTCTCAGAGCCTTCTGGAGTAAATGAGTGGCTGTATGATTTCTCATAGTGCAATTTCTCTTGGAAACGTCTACTTTACATTCAACCACATCGCCGACTGAAACTTCACCTTTAAGCACTTCAACGGTATGATGAAATACTCCGTCAGTTTTTTCAACTTTGACAACTTTACATTCGGCTTCTTTGGTTGACATAAAACCATTATCATCAACTTGCCCGCCGCTTTCCGCATAGAACGGTGTTTCATCTAAAATAAGTTTAACCTTTGAGCCTTTGCAGACTTTATCAGTCAATCCATTTTCTCCAACAATTGCCAGAATCTTTCCCTTTGACTTTAGTGTATCGTAACCCACGAATTTAGTCTTAGGAACGTTAAGCTCAAAGTCCGCATCCTTCCACGCTTCCCCCTCGCCCACTTTGCGATTTGCTCTGGCAAGTTCTTTTTGCTTTTTCATGTTTGCCGCAAAGCCTTCCGTATCAGCGCTACAGCCGTTTTCTGCCAGAATTTCCTCGGTCAGCTCAAGTGGGAATCCGTAAGTATCATACAGTTTAAACGCTTTCTCTCCATCTAATACTGTCTTTCCTGCTGCTTTCAGTTCATTAACGTATTCCTTTATTATTTCTTCACCCTGTCCTATTGTGGCAGCGAATTTTTCTTCTTCTACTGCTATAATTTTCTGGATGTAGTCTTTCTTTTCTACTAATTCAGGATATGCTTCTCCCGAAACTTCGATTACCTTATTTGAAAGTTCAACAAGAAAAGCATCTTCTATTCCCAGAAGTCTGCCGTGTCTTGACGCCCTTCTTAAAAGTCTCCTAAGCACATATCCTCTTCCTTCGTTGGAAGGCATTATACCGTCTGCGATCATAAAAGTTATAGATCTGAGATGGTCGGTGATGATTCTGATGGAAACGTCTGTCGGAGCTTGTCCATCTTTATATTCAACGCCGGATTTTGCTACCACTCCGTCAAGTATATGTCTGATAGTGTCTATATCAAATATGGAATCTACTCCCTGCATGATACATGCCATTCTTTCCAGACCCATGCCGGTATCAATATTAGGATGCTCTAGGTTGCTGTAAGTTCCGTCTTCTTCTTTGGAGAACTGAGTGAAAACGTGGTTCCAGAATTCCAGATATCTGTCACAGTCACAGCCCGGCTTGCAATCAGGTTTGCCGCAGCCGTATTCAGGACCTCTGTCAAAATATATTTCAGAACATGGACCGCATGGACCGAGACCGATTTCCCAGAAATTATCATCTTTTCCCAGTCTTACTATTCTTTCTTCAGGCATTCCTAACTTTTTCCAAATTTCGACTGCTTCATCGTCGTCTTCATAAACAGTAGCCCAAACTTTATCAAAAGGCATTTTAAGCCAATCGGTTATAAATTCAAGCCCCCATGTCAGTGACTGCTCTTTAAAGTAATCTCCAAAGGAAAAGTTTCCCAGCATTTCAAAGAAAGTACCGTGTCTAGAGGTGATACCTACGTTATCGATATCTCCTGTTCTGATGCACTTCTGGCACGTGGTCATTCTCTTAGCTGGAGGTGTTTCAACTCCTGCAAAATAGTTTTTTAATGGCGCCATGCCTGAGTTGATTATGAGCAAGCTTTTATCGTTCTGTGGAATAAGAGACGCACTCTTACCTGCATAATGTCCCTTGCTCACATAAAAGTCTCTGAATAGCTGTCTTATCTCATTTAAACCTAGCTTTTCCATATATAAATTCCTCCTGAAATTATAAACAACATATTTTATTATTGTATCATAACAGGTACAAAAAGTCTATTACTTGCCTAAAAAATCCCATATTCACTTTTGGAAAACATATCCAAATTATAATTTACAATATCCTTTTATATTACATAAGTGGGGCAATCGCTTTAAGAAGTCTGCCGCTCAGCTTAACAGAAACTTTTTCACTTCGTATGGTGGTTTTAGTAACTTTCCTGCATCTCGATAAGGTTTCCTGAAAATCTTTTTCAATATGAGGAATACAGTCAGTATCGTACATATACGCAGCACACTCAAAGTGATGATATAAGCTTCTGTAATCAAGATTGATAGTACCGACTACGGCTTTAATATCATCTGAAACGAAAACCTTAGCATGCACAAATCCCGGCGTATATTCATATATATTGACTCCTGATTCTATCAACGACATATAATGAGTTTTGGCCAAAGCATAGGCTGCCTTTTTGTCAGGAATTCCCGGTAAAATAAGCGTTACATCCACACCCCTTTCTGCGGCAAACTTCAACGCTGTTTCCATTTCTCCGTCTAAAATCAGATAAGGTGACATTATATGAACGTATTTTTCTGCTCTGTTAAGGATATCTATATAGACCATCTCGCCTGCTTTTTCGTTATCAAGGGGTGAATCTCCGTAAGGCAATACATATCCCCTGCTCCTTATGATATTTTCAGCCGGATAACTGAGATATTTTTCAAATTCTGGATTCTTTTCTCCAATATTCCAAAGTTGCAAAAACATCAAAGTAAAACTTTTTACAGCTTCACCTTTAAGCATTACAGCCGTATCCTTCCAATGCCCGAATCTATTCACTTCGTTTATGTATTCGTCAGAGAGGTTTATTCCGCCTGTAAAAGCAGTATGTCCATCTATTACTACAATTTTGCGGTGGTCGCGGTAATTATAGTGAGTGGAAATAAACGGTGTGATCGGCGAAAACATTTTACACTGAATTCCAAGGTCTGAAAGCCTCTTGGGATAATCATGAGGTAATGTGGAAAATTCACAAGTGCCGTCATACATGACGCGAATTTCCACACCCTGTTTCGCCTTTCTAGCCAGAATTTCCAAAACCTTTCCCCACATAATGCCTTCATTTATAATAAAATATTCTAAAAAAATAAAGTTCTTTGCCTTTTCAAGTTCTATCAAAAGCTGATCGAATTTTTCCTCACCCAAAGAGAAATATTTTATCTGAGTATTGTCATATACCGGATAGCATCCTCCTCTGTTCAAAAAAACAGAAAGAGCGGCAGTCTCAGGGCATACCTTCTGGAGATTTTCCATAACGACAGAATTCTGCGGTATTAACTCCTGCGTCTCACGAACCAAGTTTCCGTGAACATCTTTTATGGCTCTATGGCCTATATCCATTTTAGTATATATAAGCATAACAATTCCAAATACCGGAACGACCATTATAAGCACGATCCAAGTTATTTTTGCAGTTGGATTCATCCTGCTGTTGAGAAGATATATCATCATTCCCACATACAAAAACAATGTTATACCGTAGTAGTGAGATGAAAATTCTTGAAATCTGCCGAATATTGCAAATGGAATCGAAAACTGTATTAAGAGTAAAATAACAAATAGCCCTACTCGGCTGAATAAGACTCTCCAAATACCTCGTTTTCCTTTTTTCAATAATCGCATCCCCATGTTGTTAGTTTGTATATCCATACTGTGTTCCCTTTTATAAAAAATGCAATCTTATCATAGTATTATACCACCAAACTTTTAAAATAAAAACCCGCGGATAAAACTTATCTGCGGATTTTTATGATGTTCAGTTACATTTGGTCTTTTAATGTTTTAGCCATTTCCGTCATGTCCTGACGCACATTGCAAAGGTTGTCTTTCACATCATCCATGTGATGAAAAGTTTCTCTAAATTCCTTTTTTAATTCCCGTTTTGCACCAGGTTTCATTGAGGAATAAGCCATCATTGCAGCGGCTCCTATCGCTGCGGTTGTTATAGCCACACTTGCAGCCTTTTTCATATATCATCACCCCTTCAAACATATTATTTGAAAAGCCGGATTTTATATGCCAAGAACAATTAACCATTTTATTTTTTTCTTTTATATAATGAACAATCTATCTTTTTTGAAAAAAATTCTTCAAATAAATCATTATCCGCTATTAATCTTTCTTTTTTTAGTTTGGACAATTTTTTTATGTAAAATTCAAGCTTTGACGCAGTTTCCCTCGTTTCAGATTGCCATACCGCTTCCATTCTGAGAGCCTGACGGCTTCCCGTATATTTTGCGCACTTACCTTTCTTTTTCTCCGAATGTTCCTTAAATCTGCGTTCCACGTCGGTAGTAATTCCCGTATATATTGAATTGTCTTTACAGCGCAGCATGTAAGTGTAATACATTTTAAGCTCCGATTCTATTCAATTTTAAATTTTGATTTTTCATATTCCTTTACGTAATAACGGATATTGGTTCTTCCCTTTTTTATAATGGTATGACCCTCAGATTCCAATTTTTCTCTTTGAGCTTCCACGCCTCCGGGATACTTAGGATTAAGTTCTCCATTTGCTTTAAGGGTCCTCCAGTAAGGTGTTTCATCGTAATTTCTCTGGTAGCTTGCCCATGCTGCAATGGAAACAAATATTCCGGCAGTTATAGGTTCAGTAAAATCAGCTTCATTTTCTTTTGCAAAATATTCGCGTATATCTCCCACCGTGATTACTTTACCAAAAGGCACCATTTTCATTATTCTGTCGTAATCCTTAGGCGGTGCGAAATACATATTTTCTCCGCCATATTTTTCTATTGTCTTAGAATCGGTGATCTTTTGAAATTTAGGCATATCTTTGCTATCTGACAGCATCGCATTAAAATCTTTTTTATCTTCGTTTGCCATTTTAACAACCTCCTTTGTTACATGATAAAATAATTTTAACTTAAATGCAATGAGACAATTAAAAAAACCGGGGCAGACGTCTTATTGAACCGGCCTCAAAAATGTTAGATTTTCACTCTAACTTTTGGGATCGGTTAATTCTTCGCCATGCCCCGGCATCTATTTATCAAGCCAATACATCTTGTAAAACATTTTTTTTGGGTTATACCCATCCCTGTTCTCTCATGGCTTTTACAACTTTACGGAAACCTGCAATATTTGCTCCCATTACATAGTTACCCGGATTGTCATAATCCTCAGCAGCAGTCGAAACCTGTTTCCAAATGTCTTTCATTATTTCGTGAAGCTCTGCATCTACATCTTCAAATGTGCGGTGTATTCTCATACTGTTCTGAGACATTTCCAATGCTGAAACAGCTACGCCGCCTGCATTGGAAGCTTTACCCGGCATAAAGAGTACGCCCTTTGACTGTAGGTAATCTGTTGCTTCTCTTGTAGTAGGCATGTTTGCGCCTTCAGCAACTGCATAGCATCCTCTTTCAACCAGACCTTTTGCATCTTCTAAATTCAGTTCGTTCTGTGAAGCGCACGGAAGAGCCACATCGCATGTAACATCTTCCCAAACTTTTTTGCCTTCATAATATGTTGCAGTCGGAACTGCCTTAACATATTCGCTGATACGAGCGCGACGCTCTTCTTTTATATCTTTTACCACGTCTACCTTTATTCCATCCGGGTCGTATACATAGCCGTTGGAATCGCTGACAGTAATAACCTTTGCACCCATCTGCTGTGCTTTTTCAACTGTGTAAGTTGCAACGTTTCCCGAACCGGATACTGCGACGACGGAACCTTTTATTTCCTTACCGTTCGCTTTAAGCATTTCTTCTGTAATATAAACCAGACCATAGCCTGTAGCTTCTGTACGAGCCAGTGAACCGCCCCAAAGCAATCCTTTTCCTGTTAGTACGCCTTCAAACTGATTAGTCAATTTCTTGTACTGTCCATATAAATAACCAATTTCACGGCCGCCTACACCGATATCTCCGGCAGGAACGTCTTCATTAGGACCGATATATTTAAAAAGTTCGCTCATAAAGCTCTGGCAGAAAGCCATAATTTCTCTGTCTGATTTACCTTTAGGATCAAAGTTTGAACCGCCTTTTGCTCCTCCGATTGGCTGACCTGTAAGTGCATTCTTAAAAATCTGCTCAAATCCAAGGAAATTCATAATGCTTCTGTTTACGCTTGGGTGGAAACGAAGACCGCCCTTATATGGACCAAGCGCGCTGTTGAACTGAATTCTATAACCTCTGTTAACCTGAAGCTGTCCATTATCGTCAACCCAAGGTACACGGAATGAAACACTTCTTTCAGGCTCTACAAGACGCTCAAGAAGTTTAATCTTTCTATACTCTTCTTCATGTGCCTTTACCGCCGGTGCAATAGAGTCGAGAACTTCTTGCACAGCCTGATGGAATTCCGGTTCTCCCTGATTATATTGTTTTACTCTTTCCATAACTTCTTCTACATAAGTCATTTTCTTGCCCTCCTCATGGTGATTATATTTAGTTTTTTAATTCAACACAGTTTTAATACATTAAATTATTAAGATTAAAAAATAAAAAAATAAAGATTTTAATTAATCTTTATTTCCCTGTGTGATTTTTTATACAAAGGAGTATAAAACACTATTTTTCTATTGTCAATATTATTTTGAATAATATATTGTATACAAGTTTTGTTTTTTATAAACAAAATACATAAACCTTTTTTTTGTTATTTTCACAATAATTGCAAAATATTCAATATTTAGAAAATACCCTTCCGTGATTATATCCCTTTACTCAATAAATCCTCCTCCAATCACTTTATCTCCGTTATAGAAGACAATGGACTGTCCCGGTGCGACTGCTCGCTGCGGTTCCTTAAATATTGTCATAATTTTATTATTGTAAATCCTTAAAATCGCCTCAGACGGCATGGCAGAATATCTAACCTTGGCAAGAACCGTTTTACCATCATAATCTTCGGCAGATCCGAAAGTAAAAATATTGCCGGAGGATATTACCCTATTATCAAATAAATCTTCATTATCACCTAAAGTAATTTCGTTCCTGTCAAAATCAATCTTAGTAACAAATGCAGGTTTTCCCAGAGCTATTCCAAGTCCTTTTCGCTGACCTATTGTATAATTGACAATTCCCTTGTGTTCACCAAGGATTCTTCCGTCTATGTCAACGAAATTCCCCGGTTCAGAATTATAGCCAACACGTCTAATATAATTTACATAATTATCATCTGGGCTTATAAAGCAAATCTCCTGACTGTCCTTTTTTTCCGAATTCCGCATGTTTTGATTACGTGCAAGGCTCCTTATCTGTTCCTTGTCCAGAAACTCGCCCAAAGGGAAAATAAGGCGGCTCAAAACATCTTGTCCAAGACGATATAACATGTAAGACTGATCCTTTTTTATGTTGGCAGCACGGCTCACATAATACGCTCCTGTGTTTTCGTCGTAAGCAATTCTGCAATAATGACCCGTGGCTATATAATATGCGCATATGCGGTCGGCAT
>CAZYWO010000082.1:0-9127 GCA_964651095.1 uncultured Oscillospiraceae bacterium
GATTGCAACTCTTACAGAGATTTTATTGACTTACAACTGTCGAAAACCCGGCTTACAGAGATTTTATTGACTTACAACTGTCGAAAACCCGCGTGAAAATATGCAAAAAAACACCCAAGACATTTACAAAAAGCTAATTATGTGTTAAATTAATATGATAGAATTCCTATAGCTATGTGCTGGAGATAGTATAAAAAATATGAAAAAAATTGTAATTTACATTATGAGGATTGGCCTCAATATAATATACTGGTTTCTTAAGTTTTTGCCGACTAATTACAATAAGGTAGTTTTTTTAAGCAGACAATCAAGTGAACTTACTTTAGACTTTGGTAAAACTCAGGCACTTCTCATGCAGCTTAAGCCGGAAACTAAAATTGTGACGATTTGCCACAGACTGGAGGGCGAAGAAAGCGGCGGAGTGATTTCCTTTGCAGTATCTACGCTTAAGAGCATGTATCACATGGCGACATCAACTGTGTGTGTGCTGGATGCCTATTGGCCTGCGGTATCAATTTTGAAACATAAGAAATCTTTGACCGTGATACAAATGTGGCATGCTTTGGGAAAGATTAAACAGTCGGGATACCAGACTCTAGGAAAGGAATCCGGCCGCAGTATTCAGATGGCTCGCTTAATGAAAATGCATGAAAATTACGACTATATAATTGCAGGAGGCAAGAGCTGGAATACATTTTACTGTAAATCTTTCAATACAACAGAGGACAAGCTGGTAAACTGTGGACTTCCGCGTATAGACTATTTATTAGAAACGGCTGATGCCAATCGTAAAAAGGTGATAGAGCAGTATCCTGAATTTGCAGAAAAGACGGTTGTACTATATGCTCCAACCTTTCGCAAAAATATCGAACTGCATTGGGAGGAACTGGCCGAAGAATTTTCTGAAATTGATAATTTCGCTTTAATAGTAAAGGGGCACCCTAACCAGCAGCTCTATACTGATAACCCGTCGGTTTATAGGTGTGATGAATTTAAAGCAGTCGATTTACTGGCAGCCTGCGATTATCTGATTACCGACTATTCGGCAATTGCCGTAGAAGGTGCGGTGCTTAATAAACCTACTTACTATTTTGTTTATGATTATGAAGAATACCGTGAAAAGAACGGTATGAATATAGATTTGTTTGAAACTATGCCGGGATGTGTCTTTAAAAATGGAAAGGAGCTTGTATCGCATCTTAAGCAGGGCGGATATAACCAGAAGGCGCTTGATAAGTACAGGAAGAAATATCTGCCTGAAAACCTTGGAACTTCCACAAAGCAGATAGCCAAACTGATTATTGAAAATATGAACAAGCAGCGGTAAATCCGGGGAATAATGAAACTACAGCCGACAGGCATGCGGCAAGCAATGAGTTAAGAGGTAATTAGATGGACTTTTTTAAATTTTCAAGATGGGCGATTAAAAAAATGAAACTTTTCCTGCTATATTGGAGGAGAATCATATTTGCAAAAAATCATTTCAAATGTCCGTGGTATAAAAAGCTCAGAGCCAATTTGAGCGGAGGATTTCTTGCGGACCAGTGGATGCTGTACGATTTTGACCATAACGATAAGAGCGAATACCTTTCAGAATTCGACTGGTACCGTTCGCGCTATATAAATGAACCTTTCGACTTTGTATGCAATAATAAAATAGCTTCTGCGGAAATCCTTAAGCAGTATGTGAGAGTCCCTGAAAGCTACATGATTAAAAATAAAGGTCACCTTACAAGCTTTCAGAGCGTAGCGATGGAATATGAAGACGCGCTGGATTTGCTGAAGGAAAAGGGCAAAATGTTCTTTAAACCTTATGGCAAAGGTAAGGGAACGGGAGTTGTGATAATGACTTACGACAGAGAACGACAACTTCCATGTATCGATCTTAAGCCGATGAGCGAAGATGATTTTATCGCATATCTTAAAAAGCATGACGACTGGTTCCTCAGTGAAGCTATGGAGCAGCACAGTTATCTTAACAAGATATATGATAAGACTGTAAATACAATTAGATTTATTACGCTGAAAGACCCTAAAACTCACCAGTTTAAGGTTTTCTTTGCGGTGCAGAGAATTGGAACCAGCCAGACGATTCCGGTAGATAACGGCAGCCGCGGAGGTTTAGTCGCTAATATTAATTTAGAAACGGGAATTTTGACAGAAGCAAGATGCCTGCACAATCTAAATGTGTACAAGGTACATCCCGATTCGGGAGCTCCTATCGAGGGAGTTCAGATACCTGGATGGGAACAGCTTAAAAAAGATATGATTGATCTTGCAAACAGGCTGCCATATATGCATTTTATTGCGTGGGATATTCTGATTACCGAAGAGGGTCACTGTATAATTGAAGCTAATACTTCTTCGGGAGTAAATATAATTCAGCTTTGGGGAGGTCAGAGGAATAAAGAGCTGGGGGATTTCTACAGGTATCATGGCGTTATTAAATAGCCGGAGAGTTGTCGACGAATAGTAGTTGGCGCTTTAGTAAAGCGTTATTAAATTAATATTAAATTGTTATTGTATCGGTTAGCAGAAGGAAAGTATTATAAATGAAATATATTATTATGGCAGATGGTAAGGGAACCAGATGGCAGAATTATAATGATATACCCAAACATTTTATCAAGATTGATGGGGAAACACTTCTGGCAAGAACCGTAAGGCTTCTGAATGAAGGAGATAAAGGATGTGAGGTCATAATCACTTCCCATGATCCGCGTTACGAAGTTGAGGGCGCCAGAAGATATGAACCGCTTAATAACCATCTGGAGATAGATAGATTTACAGAGGAGCTTATCTCCGACGACGTGTGTTTCCTTTACGGCGACACCTATTATTCACAAGATGCAATCAGCGCAATCATAAATATGAAAGCTAAAGATATTCTTTTTTTTGGCAATGAGAAATCTATCGTAGCTATAAAAGTAACAGATGGCAGTTTATTCAAGCTTCACGTGGATAATGTGAAAAGACTTTTTCTTGAGGGCAAGATTGATAAATGCATAGGATGGCAGGTATATCAATCATTTACAGGAATGCCCTTCGGTGAAAAGAAAATAGGAGATAAGTATATTGTACTTAAAGACGGTACCGAAGATTTCAACTCTCCGGAGGATTTAAACAGGAGGACAAACAAGTAATGGGGATTAAAAAATTAGTAGTAAATGCACTGGCATTCGGTCCTACTTCCAAAGGTTTTACCGGAGGTGAGGCAAGACGCTGGGTGCGCGAAGTTTATAGACATAGAACCAGAGATTACGGATTTTCTCGTGCACAGACCAGATGGGCGCTTAAACATGGATTCATGCCGGAACAAGTTGACAGACTTGGCATAAACGAGAGCAATTATCGTGATTATATTTCTGCAAAGGATTATGCTTTCTTAAGACCTTTAAACGGCGCGTACAGCAAATGGATTACCGACAAGGTTACTATCCATACTATTTTTAAACCTTTCCGCCAATACATGCCGGCGCTGTATTATCAGCTTAGTAAGAGATATGACCAGACGCGTATTATTCCTCTTTATGATGATAATGCAGGAGATAGTTTCGACGATGTTCTTGAGCTTATAAAGGAAAAAAAGGCAGTTACCATTGCCCCTGCCAACGGAGTATCCGCCAGCACGATAGAATACAAAGAAGAAAGTTTTTGGTTTGATAATGAGAAGTACAGCGACAGCCAACTTATAGAAAAACTTCAGGAATATAATTCAACACTTGTTATAAAGGAAAAGGTCGTAACTTCTGATATTGTGGACAATGGGGTGCTGAACCTGATCGTTTTCAATGAATTTGGCGATAATCCCAAAATTGGAGACGGGTTCTTCGTCTTTGACGAATATGAGACAAAACCTCTTCGTACACTGGCTCAGAGAAAAGCAGACAGCTTAGAGGAAGAGGATACGGTAGAAGATAAATTTAGACAGATAAAGGCCGAAGCAGTTGATGCACAAGAGGGTACATGGAGAAATAAGCCAATACCTTTCTGGGAACAGATTGCAGACACGATTGATAGGATGTGTGTTTTCGTGCCGCAGCTTGAATTCTTCGGCGCCGAGGTAGTTATAAACGAAGACGGATTTAAAATAACCAAGTTAATTAACCATCCTGAATATCCTACCTGCAAACCTTTCAGCAAGGAGACTT
This sequence comes from uncultured Oscillospiraceae bacterium, assembly GCA_964651095.1. Taxonomy (GTDB): domain Bacteria; phylum Bacillota; class Clostridia; order Peptostreptococcales; family Anaerovoracaceae; genus SUG1106. The sequence continues at coordinate 4,152 of CAZYWO010000082.1, forward strand.
CTGCATATCTTGAAAGAAAGGTTCAACAGAAGAAAGAAGCTTATTCTAAGATAAGCATGCGCTTTGGCAGAGGCTTTAAAAAGTTAAAAAGCAGAGTAAGAGCAAGATTTGCCAAGATGTTTTATCCTAAGGGTTTGGTTCCGTACCTTTCAATAAGATGGATACACGATGTGTGTAAAGATTTGTTCACTAATAAAGAGACCACATTCAGGCAGAAAATGTGGGCATACAGACATGGTTTTCTTTCTTATAGACTTATCCAGTACGGAATAACTGAGGAAAATTATAACGAACATATCTCCGACTTTGAATACAAATGGCTCAGACATATTAACCCTAAGTACAGAAAATGGATGGAAGATAAGATCACGGTCAAGTATGTCTGTTCGGACTTTAACCATTGCTTTCCTGAATATTATTACCATATTATATGCAAGAACGGTAATAACAAGGTGATTTCCATGATGGATTTGCCGGAGGGCTATACCAATGAGTTTGAGGAGATTTTCAGACTGGTTGAAGAAAAGGGAGTTTTGGCCCTTAAACCGGATGAAGGCTCCCACGGAGATGGTTTTTACAAATTTACTTATGAAGATGGCAAATATCAACTTAATTATCAAGACGTAACTAAACAACAAGTTCTTGATATTCTTGAAGACATTGAAAACCAGTATCTTGTAACCGAGTACATCAATATGTGCGACGAACTCAAGAGAGTATACGACGGTTCGGTAAATACGGTAAGAATGATTGTATTTAAAAAAGACGGCAAAACGCCTCAGATTGGAAATGCTTATGTGCGTTTCGGTTCTAAAAAGACGGGAGCCGTTGATAACGTAGGTGCAGGCGGCATGACCGCAACTATTGATGTGGAGACGGGAAGATTTCACGATGCTAAAATAGTAGTGAACAATTCTATAGAGGATTGTCCGGTTCATCCGGATACGGGAGTCCCCATTGAAGGCTATCTGCCTCATTGGGAACAGGTAAAACAGGATGTTCTGGATGTTACTAAATCAATTAAACAGCTTGAGTGGTTTGGAGTTGACCTTGCTGTTACCAACGACGGAATTAAATTCCCAGAAATAAACAGATTCCCGGACTATCCGGCAGTAGAAAAATACACCGAACCTACCAGACAATATTTATTATATAAACTGGCAGGCAAGAAAAGAATGTACGGTTATGATATTAAACGAAACAAGACGCTGGTTCATCTTCCGCGCAGATAGTTTCTACTCTAAAAGGAGAAAGACTGAGAAGAAACTATACGAAAATTCGATGAGAATCCGATGAAAAGAGGTAAGTTTTGAATACATTTAAAGAAATTATAAGAGATCATATTATTTACAGAAAGCAAATTGTCCAGCTTGCTAAGGTAGACCTTAAAAAAAGCTATAGCGGTTCTGTTTTAGGATGGGCATGGGCGATCATAAGACCGGCTATACTGATTTTCGTCTTTTGGTTTGCTTTTTCCATAGGACTGAGAAGAGGTGGAGACGTAAATGGATATCCTTTCTTTCTGTGGATGATTTCCGGCATGATCCCGTGGTACTATATGCGTGATATGATTACAGGCGGGGCAGGCTCTATGAGGAGATATACTTATCTGGTTACTAAGATAAAGTATCCTGTCTCGACTATTCCCACTTTTGTAAGTATGGCGTCGCTGGTGAGCCATGTGGGTCTTGTGTTGATTATGATAGTTATATACATGATATTCGGTCATATGCCGACTGTATACTATTTGCAGCTTCCGTTTTACATGCTTTTAATGTTTATGTTCTTTACGGCATGGGGTTTGTTTGCGGGAATGCTTGCGGCGGTCAGCAGAGATTTTCTCAATTTGGTAAAATCTTTAACACAGGCGCTGTTTTGGCTGTCGGGAATTCTTTATGACGTTTCAAGAATCGACGTAGTATGGATTAAGAAACTTATGCTGTTTAATCCCGTAACAATAATAGTAAATGGATACAGAAATGTATTCATAAATAAAGCATGGTTTTGGGAAGACTGGCATCCGCTTGTGAATTTCGCCATAGTTTATGCCGTCATGTTAATGATTGCAGTATGGACATTCAATCGCCTTAAAAAGGAAATTCCGGACATATTGTAGGTAAACCGGGCAATTTGCAGGGAAGTTGAGGAGACGAAATGAAGACAGTAATTGAGTTTAAAAATGTAACAAAGGAGTACAAACTCTTTAAGAGTAATAAACAGAGATTTAAGGCGATTTTCAGCAAGAAGGCCAAGTATAAAAAAAAGGTCGCAGTAAACGACTTGTCTTTTAAGATAGAAAAAGGGGAAGCCGTAGCGCTCTTTGGAAGAAACGGAGCGGGAAAGTCCACCATTCTTAAAATGATTACAGGAGTAACTTATCCTACCTCCGGTGAAATTCTTGTAGATGGCAGGGTATGCGCTTTGCTGGAACTTACGGCAGGTTTTGACCACGAGTTTACGGGCAGAGAAAATATACATTTCAGATGTCAACTTTTTGGCATGACCGATGAAGAAATGGAGGAAATTGAACCTAAGATTATTGAATTTGCCGACTTAAACGACTACATTGACCAACCTGTGAGAACGTATTCCAGCGGAATGAAAGCAAAACTGGGATTTGCCATCAATGTGAATATTAAACCGGAAATCCTCATCGTTGATGAAGCTCTAAGCGTGGGGGACAGTACGTTTAAAAAGAAATGTCTTGAAAAGATTACTGAAATAATGGCTGAAGATGATGTTACCTTCTTATTTGTAACACATTCGACCGGCGTGGCGAAATCTTTCTGCAAACGCGGTCTGGTGCTGCGTCAGGGGAAACTTTTATTTGACAGCAATATTGATGAAGCGATAGAATTTTATCAAAAGACCGTTGAAGAAGATGAAGCTAAAAAAAAGAAAGGTAAGGGGATTTTTGAGTAATGAGCAGGATGGATAAGAAGACAAAAGAAAAAATTGATCGTTCCAATGATGCAACTGGAAAAAAGAAATTTATGCAGCGTATAAAAGACCTTAAAACATGGCAGAAAATCGTGGCGCTCATATTAATTATCGTTGTTCTTGCAGGAATAATAGTAGGTGTAGCAGCCTATAGCTATCTTAACAGCATTATTAATGAAATGCACGAGCCTACGCCGGAAGATTACGACCTTTCTTTAGTTGATGTCGACGGTTATATTAATATTCTTCTTTTAGGCGTGGACAGCAGAGATATGGAAAATATCACCGGCACAAGAAGCGATATGATAATGATAGCCAGCATCAATAAAGAGACTAATGAAGTTAAACTGACTTCTATTTATAGAGATACTTATTTAAAATTGGGAGATACTTCTACTTACGATAAGATAACTCATGCTTGCTCTTACGGAGGTCCTGAAATGGTTATGAAATCGTTGAATCAGGTTATGGATTTAAATATAACCAATTACGCTATTGTAAATTTCAAGGCTGTTGCCGACTTAGTCGATGCCGTAGGCGGAATTACCGTGGATGTACAGCAAAGTGAGATTAATCAACTCAATAAATACACTAAAGCGACCGCTAAGAACATAGGCCGTGAAACATATAATCTTGTAACTGAACCGGGCTTTCAGACTATTGAGGGTGTGCAGGCAGTATCCTACGGAAGAATACGAAAAGGCGTAGGCGATGATTTCAAACGTACCGAAAGAATGAGAATAGTCGTTTCCAAGGTATTTGAAAAAGCAAAGACCATGACTTTTACGGAACTTAAAGGGATCATAGATATTATGGTTCCTCAGGTAAAGACCAATTTGACTATGAACGATATTCTGGCTCTTTCCATCAGACTTCCTCAGTATAGTATTTCAAGCGGAAGCGGCTGGCCTTATAAATGGAGTACAGGATACATCAATAAAGTATCGTATGTATTCCCGGCAGGTGGACTTGCATCTAATACTACTATGCTGCATCAGGAGGTTTTCGGGCAGACTGATTATGTGCCGTCGGAAACGGTAAATACTATAAGCAATGAGATAATTGCAAGGCTCCAAGCAGCCAGAGACAATAATGAAATCACAGGGGAAAAGGAAGGCGAAAGTACCACTGACGATAATTTGCAGACGGACACTGAAAATCCTGATGGAGATGATACTGATAACTCAGATGGGACAGATCCAACTACCACGACGGATCCAAACAATCCGGATACGACTGATCCAACTACTCCAACGGATCCTAACAATCCGGATACAACCGACCCAACTACTCCAACGGATCCTACTAATCCGGATACGACTGACCAAACTACCACGACGGATCCAACTGTTCCGATAGACCCTCCAAGTACGGGCAATCCAACAGTTATTTCCGACGAGGAAAATCTGTAGACGTCAGTTTAAAATATTAAAAACAAGGTAATAAAAGTAATAAATGAAAAGAAGAAAAGGTGATTAAAATGGCAAAAGAAAAATTAAATTGGGAAGACGAGCAGGTAAGACACGATTACAGACATACTGCTTCACATATTATGGCGCAGGCGATTAAAAGGCTATGGCCTGATACTAAACTTGCCATAGGTCCGGCAATCGACAATGGATTTTACTATGATTTTGATACTGAACACAAATTTACAGAAGAAGATTTTCTAAAAATTCAGAAAGAAATGAAGAAAATCGTTCAGGCAAATTATCCTTTAGAAAGATTTGAACTGCCAAGGGAAGAAGCTATAAAATTCATGGAAGAAAAAGGCGAACCTTATAAGGTAGAACTTATTCAAGACCTTCCGGATGACGCCGTAATCTCTTTCTATAAACAGGGAGATTTCGTTGACCTTTGCGCAGGACCTCACATGGAATCCACGGGCAAGATTAAGGCATTTAAACTTATGAGCGTTGCAGGGGCTTACTGGAGAGGCGACTCCGACAGGCAGATGCTGCAAAGAATTTATGCCACGGCGTTTCCAAGTCAGGAAGAACTTGATGAGTATATCGTTAAACTGGAAGAAGCTAAGA
>CAZYWO010000083.1:0-9002 GCA_964651095.1 uncultured Oscillospiraceae bacterium
GTATAAAATTTTCGATTTTCATAAATTTAGCCTTGACTTTTTATTTGCAGGCTGCGTCTAAAATCATCGCAAGTCCTACTCTGTCTTTAGCGCTTCCGGCAGGATTAAACAGTTCCATTTTACCGTAAAGGTTAAAATCCAGTCCTTGGTTCTCCATAATTCTGTTGAGTTTCAAAAGAGGCGTGTTTCCTGCTAGTTCAATTATACTGTTATATACTTTCACTTCTTTTATTAATCCTTCCTAAAATATAAATCGCCGTCAGCAGTACGGCAGTTCCCACACACCATCCTGCCAGCACGTCTGTAGCCCAGTGAACTCCCACGTAAAGCCTGCTGGGGCCTATGACAACAGCTAAAAATCCGCACACCACTCTTAAAAATACTTTTAGCTTGGGGTTTTTACAATACTTGCCTATAAGATAAAAAAGCAAACCGTAAACTATCACCGACGTTACCGAATGACCGCTTGGAAAGGAATAGCCTCCTTGCTCTACAAGGTGATAGGCAATATCAGGTCTCTCACGCAGAAAAATATGTTTCATAGGTTTATAGATTGCAAGTCCCGTGGCGGCTGCCAGCGTAACGGCAAATCCATATTGCCTTCTGGTCGGAAATATGAGCAGCGCTGCACATAACGCCACTATTGTTACAGGGTCAGACAAATGGGTGATTACTGTGACTATAGACGTCAGCGCCCCGCTTCTCATGGCGATAAAAGCTTTCTGAACAGCTAAATCCAAGGGCAAAGGTTGAGTATTATACACTATTCCAACCTGATATGTTATAAAAGCAGCCATCAAAGCAAATATGACTGCCGGCGCTAAAATCATCTTAAGCGAAACTTTTCTCTTCTCCACACAAAACCTCCTTTTACGCTATCTTTCAATACCTTGCGAATGTTTTATTATATTATACACTTTTCCTATGGAAAAGACTACATGTTTTGTGGTACAATAACTGGTAGATATATCTGATATATAAACTTTTCGGAGGAAAAAAATATTGAAATTACTTGATAATATAAGCGGATTTTCCGCTATTGCAGGCGCTATTTTCGCTGCAAAGGACTATAAAGCCACAATTAAATCAGCTCGTGATGCAGGCGATTTTGAAAAGGAGAGGGAGCAGATTCTTCAAGCTCTTCAAATGTGGTCAACCAGCGTAGTAAACTATTTTAAAGTTGATTTGAACATAATCAATCCCGAAAATCTCCCCAAGGAAGGACCTGTAGTTTATATATGCAACCACCAGTCATATGCTGATATATTGACCTTTATATATGTGATTAAAAATCATCAAATTGGATTTATTGCTAAGGATACCCTTGAAAAAACTCCTTTGTTCGGCTACTGGATAAGAACCAGTCGAGGAATTTTCATACAGAGAGGCGACGCTCGCGCATCACTGCAAACCATAAATCAGGGCGTTGAATATCTTAAAAACGGATTTTCTTTAGTAATCTTCCCGGAGGGTACCAGAAGCCGTTCTTCTAAAATAGGAGAATTTAAACCCGGAAGTTTTAAACTGGCTACTAAAGCCCGGGTGCCAATCGTACCGGTTACCATAGACGGCGGTTACCGCATGTTTGAAGAAAGAGGCGCAATGACTAAAGGAGTTCATGTAGACTTCATGGTTCATCCACCGATTAATACTGCCGAGCTTAACAGGGCTGAACTGGCGGAAATTCCTGAAAAAGTGGAAGCACAGATACGCCAAGGAATGGAAAAAATTTTAGATGAAAAGGGCAATTCAGATAATGCTTAAATCATCTTTAATTTATTTAAAAATATAGAATTCATGTACTATCTAAAAACCCCTGAATGGAGATTTAGACTACCATTCAGGGGTTTAAGTTAATCGTTTTTTGTTATTGCGCCTGTATTAATAAGGAGCAGACTACCTGCTATAATCCCAGTCCGAAATTATCTTTTACTCTTTTCATTGTCTGCTGGGCGATTGCATCAGCTTTTTTTGCGCCTTCTTTAAGTATCTGTATAAGTTCATCGGAATGTCTTATCTGTTCATATCTTTCCTTAATAGGGGCTAATGATTCAGTAACGATTTCAACTAAATCTTTCTTAAATTCTCCGTAGCCCTTGCCTTCATATTTTGTCTCAAGTTCTTTGATCGTCATACCGGAAAGCACGCTGTAAATATTTAAAAGATTGCTTATGCCCGGCTTGTTTTCCACATCAAATTTAACTATTCCGTCGGAATCGGTTATAGCTTTCATAATAGACTTTTTGATTTTTGACGGCTCATCAAGAAGTGAAATTCTCGAATGAATATTTTCTGCGCTCTTACTCATCTTTTTGGTAGGATCATCGAGAGCCATAATACGCGCTCCTTCTTTAAGAAAACGGCCATCGGGAACTACAAAGGTTTTCTTATATTTGTTATTAATTCTTATAGCGATATCACGACAAAGTTCTATGTGCTGTTTCTGATCGTTTCCTACAGGAACTATATCCGTATCATAGAGGAGAATATCGGCAGCCATAAGTACAGGATAGGAGAAAAGTCCGGTAGGAGCAGACTCCTTATTTTTGCTCTTATCTTTAAATTGAGTCATTCTGGAAAGCTCTCCTGTGTATGAGTTGCATGTAAGCACCCATGAAAGCTCCGCATGACCGGGTACATCCGATTGCACGAAAACTATGGATTTCTCCGGATCAATGCCTACTGCCAGATAAAGGGCAGCCACATCAAGAATATGTTCCTTCAGTTCTTTTGGGTCTTGGGGCACGGTAATCGCATGCATATCAACTATACAGTAGATGCACTCATGGTCATCTTGAAGTTCTACAAACTGCTTCAAAGCGCCTAAATAATTTCCTAAATGTATATTGCCGGTCGGCTGTACGCCGGAAAATACTCGCTTCATATTTATTCCTCCAGTTAATTATTATTGTGGCTAATGGACTAATGCCTGTTTAGTTCTTTTCTAAAACTCTCTATGATTGCTTTCTCGGAACGTGAAATGGTCATTTGTGATACTCCAAGTTTCTCAGCGATTTCGGATTGAGACTTATTTTCAATGAATCTCTGTTTGAAAATATACCTGTATGTATCACTGAAACTTGCTAAAACCGTATTTATTATTTCCCCAAGTTCAACTCGTTCGTATCCCGTATCCTCAAAACCAATGTATTTTTCCAGAACGCCCGCATCGCTGTCATCTTCCCCAAGTGCAACGCTGTCAAGAGAGTATGTTCCATATGCCTTAGCGCTCTCCATCGCCTGCATTATCTGTTCATGGGTAAAGCCTGTGGCCTCCGCAACTTCATCAAGACTTGGTACTCTCCCAAGTTGAGATGTTAAACTGTCCTTTACTTCCTGAACTTTTCCGGATATTTCCTTCATGCGGCGCGGAACTTTAAGGCTCCATTCTTTATCTCGAAAATATTTTTTTATTTCACCTAAAATTGTCGGAGTGGCAAAGCTTCTGAATTCAAATCCACGGCTCGGATCGAATCTTTCCACAGCAGAAACAAGGGCAATGGCGCCGACCTGATATAAATCATCATAATCGACACCTTTACCAAGATATTTTCGTATTAAAATATCCACAATGTATAGATTATCTTCTACAATTTTATTTCTGAGTTCGTTAGTTGGGTGGGCTTTGTATTCATTAAAAAGCTTCATTTCTTTTGATGTCATTTTACTTTTACCATTTTAATGGTTTTCTTTCCCTCTGGATTATCTATTAGTTCAACTTGATTCATAAGTGATTTAATTACAAATATACCTAAATCGCCCTCATTAGGACAATCAGCACACATCTTTGAAAGTTTCTTGACATTATGTCCACAGCTTGTATCTGTAACATAAATTTCAAGAGAGCCTTTTTCGGCTACACATTCTAAAGTGTATTCCTCTGCAAAGCCGTCTCTGCCGTGGCATGATATATTCTTACATGCTTCTCCCACCGCAGTTTTAATGTCATCTATCTCATCCAAGTTAAATTCTGTAACGCTGGCAATCGAACCGATTGCCAACCTTACCATTGTGAGATATTCCGGCTTTCCCGGGATTATAAACTTAATTTTGTCTGCCATCTTCGTGACACTTCCTTTCCTCTCATCGGAAAATTTATATATAAAGCAGCTTTAACAGAAAGTAAATTAAAATTCATTTTTTAAAGTTCCATCTGCTCTTGTCCGTCTGCATCTTTTGCCGACTGTTGTTCCTGCTTTTCATCTTTTGCTAATTCGTCTTCCTTGATAACTTTAGCAAGGGCTATAATATTAGCGTCTTCTCCAACGTTCATTATCTTAACGCCTTGAGTTGCTCTGCCAAGTTTAGAAATTTCTTTTGCCGGTATTCTGATGATTACTCCTTCAGAATTAATAAGAAGCACGTCATCTTCTTCATCTACAACCATTGCGCCTACCAGCTCTCCGGTTTTCTTAAACTTAGCTTTGTCATAAGTGAGAAGTCCTTTGCCGCCCCTTACTTGAACTTTATAGTCTGACGCTTTAGTCCTCTTTCCGAAGCCTTTTTTAGTCACAACCAGAAGTTCATGGTCAGGTTCAACAAGTTCCATTGCAACAACTTCATCATCCTTTTCAAGCTTAATTGCTCTTACGCCTCCGGCTATTCTTCCCATCGGGCGTACATCGTCTTCTGAGAAGCATATGCACTTGCCCTGCTTGGTTACGATGATTACATTATTAGTTCCCGAAGTCTGCTTGATATCGATAAGTTCGTCACCTTCTGCAAGATTCATAGCGATAAGACCCGTCTTTCTGTTGGTATTAAAGTTGGAGAGGGCAGTCTTTTTAATTGTACCTTTCTTGGTTACCGCAACTAAGAATTTATCCTCAGCAAAGTCTTTAATAGGAATTACTGCTGTAACGCGCTCACGCTGCATCATGCTCAGGAAGTTCACTACCGGAATTCCCTTGGCGGTTCTGGTAGCCTCAGGGATTTCGTATGCTTTAATCTTATGAGCCTTTCCTGTATTGGTAAAGAACATCAGATAATCGTGAGTTGATGTCATAATAAGGTTCTTAACAAAATCGTTTTCTCTCGTGGTGATTCCTGTAACTCCTTTACCGCCTCTCTTTTGCGACTTATAAGTATCAACAGGAACTCTCTTGATATAACCAAGATGAGTAAGAGTAATACACACTTTTTCTTCTTCAATTAAGTCCTCTTCATCAATTTCTGTAGCGTCTGCCTTAATCTTGGTTCTTCTCTTGTCACCCCATTTTGCTTTAACTTCAAGAAGTTCGTCTTTAACGACGCCCATAAGTTTATGTTCGTCTGCAAGAAGTTCGTTGTAGTAAGCTATTTTTTTCATTAAGTCCTGATATTCGTTCTCAATTTTCTCTTTTTCCAGACCTTGCAGTCTTCTGAGCTGCATGTCAAGGATAGCTTGAGCCTGAATTTCGGAAAGTCCGAAGCGTTCCATGAGTCTTTCTTTAGCATCGTTATAACTGCTTCTGATAATCTTAATAATTTCATCTATATTATCAAGGGCAATTCTATAACCCTCTAAAATATGGGCTCTTGCTTCAGCTTTTTTCTTATCGTAAACAGTTCTCCTTGTAACCACTTCTTTTTGATGTTTCAGATAAACATCAAGAATTTCTCTTATGTTGAGAATTCTAGGTTTACCTTCTACAATGGCAAGCATAATCATCGAGACGCTTTCCTGCATCTGTGTATGCTTATAAAGTCTGTTAAGGATAATCTGGGCATTTACGTCCTTTTTAAGTTCGATAACGATACGCATACCCTTACGGTTAGACTCGTCACGAATTTCAGAAATACCTTCAAGTCTTTTTTCCTTAACAAGATCAGCCATCTTTTCAATTAATCTGGCTTTATTTACTTGATAAGGTATTTCCGTTACTACGATTTGCTGTCTGCCGCGTGTAGTTTCTTCAATTTCGGTTACTGCTCGAACTATAACTTTTCCCTGTCCTGTTCTATAGGCTTCCTTGGCGTTATTTTTTCCCATAATGATAGCGCCTGTAGGAAAATCCGGACCTTTAATTATTTTACAAATGTCGTCGATAGTACAGTCAGGTTCGTCAATTATCTTTACTGCTGCATCTATAGTCTCACTTAAATTATGAGGCGGTATTGAGGTTGCCATGCCGACAGCAATACCGTTAGAACCGTTAACTAAAAGATTAGGAAATCTTGCAGGTAAAACTACAGGTTCTTTTTCCTCACCATCAAAGTTAGGTGTAAAATCTACAGTGTCTTTTTCAAGGTCACGAAGCATTTCTAATGCAAACGGCGTCATACGCGCTTCCGTATAACGCATAGCGGCAGCTCCGTCTCCATCGACTGAACCAAAGTTACCGTGACCGTCTACTAATGTATATCTGATGTTAAACGGCTGAGCAAGTCTTACCATGGCATCATAAATTGATGAGTCGCCATGTGGGTGGTATTTACCCATTACTTCACCGACAATACGCGCTGACTTTTTATGAGGTTTATCTGGAGTTACTCCAAGTTCACTCATGCCGTAAAGTATTCTTCTGTGTACAGGTTTAAGTCCGTCTCTTGCATCAGGCAGGGCACGGCTTACGATTACGCTCATAGCGTAGTCGATATATGATTGCTTCATTTCATCATGTATTTCGTGTTGAAGCATTTTCTGATCTTCTAATAATGTTGTCATTTATTTTGCCCTCCTTTCTATGCGTCGATAATAGCGTACTGAGCATTTTCTTCAATGAACTTCTTTCTAGGCGGAACTTTATCGCCCATAAGAGTTGTGAATATTTCGTCAGCAGCAGCGCTGTCCTCCAATGTAATTTGAATTAACGTTCTGTGGTTATAATCCATTGTGGTATCCCAAAGCTGCTCTGCATCCATTTCTCCAAGACCTTTATATCTTTGAATATCCACTTTTCCCGGCTTATCAGCTATAGAAGCCATGAGTTTTTCCTGTTCTGTTTCACCGTATGTGTACCACACTTCTTTACCTTTTTTTACTTGATAGAGAGGCGGCTGGGCAGCATAAACATAACCTCCTTCAATCAGCGGTTTCATGTATCTGTAGAAGAAAGTCAAAAGTAATGTTCTGATATGCGCTCCGTCTACGTCGGCATCGGTCATTATTATTATTTTATGATATCTAAGTTTATCAATATTAAAGTCTGAACCGATACCGCAGCCGAATGCAGTAATCATATTCTTAATTTCATCTGAATTTAAAATTCTATCAAGGCGCGCTTTTTCAACGTTGAGTATCTTACCTCTCAACGGTAAAATTGCTTGACGTTTTCTGTCTCTGCCGTCTTTGGCAGAACCTCCTGCGGAATCGCCCTCCACCAGAAATATTTCTGAAAGGGCAGGGTCTTTTTCCGAACAGTCTGCAAGTTTACCCGGGAGTGAAAAGCTTTCCAAAGCTCCTTTTCTTCTGGTAAGATCACGAGCTTTTCTAGCTGCTTCTCTAGCTCTTGCCGCCTTAATGCACTTTTCAATGATTACTTTAGCTTGAGTTGGGTTTTCTTCAAGGAATGCTAATAAGTTTTCATTGGTTGAAGTCTCAACAAATCCTCTTATTTCTGAATTTCCAAGTTTAGCTTTTGTCTGTCCTTCAAATTGAGGTTCAGCCAGTTTTACTGAAACGATAGCTGTAAGGCCTTCTCTTACATCTTCACCGCTTAACGGGTCATCATTTTCTTTAAGCGTTTTACTTCTTTTGCCATATTCGTTTAAAACTCTAGTTAAAGCACTCTTAAATCCGACGATATGAGTACCGCCGTCAGTAGTGTTGATGTTATTGGCATATCCTAATACCAGTTCGCTGTAGCTGCTGGTATACTGCATTGCAATTTCAACTTCGCATGTATCTTTAATAACTTCAAAATATATTACTTCATCATGTATAGCGTCTTTATCTTTATTTATGTGTTTAACGAACTCTTTAATTCCGCCTTCATAGTGGAAAGTTTCGCTCTTTTTCTGTCCTTCTCTTTCGTCTTTAAAAATTATTTTGACACCCTTATTTAAAAAAGCCATTTCCCTTAAGCGGCGTTCAAGGGTGCTGTAATCGAACACAATAGTTTCTGTAAAAATTTCAGGATCAGGCCAGAAAGTAGTCTTAGAACCTGTCTTTTTAGATTCTCCTATTTCTTCCAGCTTAGTTATAGACTTACCCTTTTCATAACATTGCTTATATATCTTACCATTTCTTTTAATTTCAACTTCCATGTGCGTAGAAAGAGCGTTTACTACCGATGCGCCTACACCATGAAGTCCTCCGGAAACTTTATATCCTCCACCGCCGAATTTACCGCCGGCATGAAGAATTGTATGGATAACTTCAACAGCCGGAATTCCCATCTTAGGATGCTTGTCCACCGGCATTCCTCTACCGTCATCTTCAACGCATATAGAATTATCTTTTTGAATTGTAACATGGATAGTCTTACAATATCCTGCAAGGGCTTCGTCAATACTATTGTCTACAATCTCGTAAACTAAATGATGAAGTCCTTTAGGGCCTGTACTTCCTATATACATTCCCGGTCTTTTTCGTACAGCTTCAAGTCCTTCCAGCACTTGTATCTGCGCCGCATCATATTGACCGTTAGTCTTTTCCTCTAAGCTCATGTTTTCACCTTTCTCTTGAAAAAAATTTTATATTTCTAAAGTTTTTAATACCCCTTTTAGGGCACACTTTTCTTATAAAAGCAATCATTATTATAATACCACTTTTTAACGGTAAATTCAATAAAAATACTTAAAAAGAGTTTTAAATCAAATTTTATAAAAAAATCGCCCAGACGGGCGATTTTCGCGTTAATTATGTTATAAAAATAGTATGAGATATATAAGCTTTTTTCGACAAATTTCGATTTTATAAAATCTTATCAAACTTTTTAACTGATTCGGTAATTAATTTTTTAAATTTAGGAGCAGCAATGTTAGCCGCTTCCTGAACTTCTTCATGAGTTAAAGGATTAGGGCTTATACCTGCTGCCATATTGCTTACAAATGAAATTCCGCAAATTTTCATACCAATA
>CAZYWO010000084.1:0-8932 GCA_964651095.1 uncultured Oscillospiraceae bacterium
GTAATCGATAAAAAGGTCGTTTGCATAAGCAGCCATTTTTTTTGCGGTATATATAGAGAGGCTGTATAAAATAGATGATTTGCATAATAAAAATATATTTTACAAATAGCGTTAAAAAACTTATTCTAATAAAATAGGTGAAGTACATGGAAAAGATTTTAGATTTTAATTGCACATTTAACAGCGCTGCCGGAATTGACAGGCAGATCATAGAAAAATTAGGACTTACCTTTCCCGACGCATATATGAAGTCTCATACTCTAATGGATATTGCAATAGCCATGAAAGAGGCAAACAAAGCGCCTCTCTGTATCTTGCCTTTATGCCATACGATAGAAGGCGAAGCGATGGGAGCCCACATAAATTACGGCAGCGGCGAGTTGGGACCGAGAGCAGGAAAACAAATCTGCCGTAAAGTTGAAGAAATTTTGGAGCTGCCAGACATAGATTTTGCCGTAGGCAGAGTTGCAGAGGTTTTAGAAGCGTGCAGAGGGCTTCGTGAGAGAGGAGAAAATGTAGTTTTGGAACTTTCGGGTCCATTTACAATTTTAGATACTTTGGCAGATGCCGTAATAGTTTTTCGCGCTATGCGAAAGCAGCCGGAAGTTATGGCACAAGTATTGGAAAAGATTAGAGCAAACATATTGGCATATTTTACGGAGGCTCAAAAATCGGGAGTTAATCTTATCAGTTACGCAGATTCCAGCGGCGGCGTTAATATTCTGGGTCCGAAACTATCAGAGCAGATAGTTGAGCAATTTACCTATCCCCTGCTTAAAGATATGGAAAAGAGTTTAGACAACAATATCATGGTATTGTTATGCCCCAAGACCAGCTTTGCACTTTTAGGAACCGGTAAGGCACAGTGGGAAGAATTGCGGCTTTCAAAACCGATGACATACGGCGAAGCATGTATTGAAAGCGTCGGCAAGGTAAAATTTGCAGGGCAGATGTGCATTAAAAATAACGAATATATGCTTGAACAGGGAATTTTCAAGGAAATTAAATTGTTATAAAAATATAAAGGGAGAAAAACACAATGGCAACCAAAGAGGAATTGTTAAAAAGGTTATCAGACGGAGTTGTGGAAATGGAAGATGATGACGTTATAAAAGCAAGCAACGAATATATCGACGCAGGTTATCCGGCTTTTGACGGAATTATGAACGGACTGGTGGATGGAATGAACCGTGCCAGTGTCCTTTATGATGAAGAAGAATATTTTGTTACAGACGTACTTCTTTGCTCAGATGCAATGTACGAGGGATTGAATATTATGAGACCGCATCTTAAAGACAACGATAATCGCGCAAAAAAAAAGGCGATTATTGGCGTAGTTGAAGGAGACACACATGATATAGGCAAAAATCTTGTTCGCATCATGATGGAAACTGCCGGCTTTGATATGATTGACCTTGGAAGAGATGTTCCTCTCGATGAATTTGTGACTAAAGCTAAAGAACTTGAAGTAGACCTTGTGTGTATGTCAACTCTTATGACTACCACAATGAGAGGAATGGAAGTGGTTATTAAGAAGCTGGAAGAAGCAGGCATAAGAGATAAGGTTAAAGTTCTTATAGGCGGCGGCCCAATTTCGCAAAAGTACTGCGATCAGATTGGCGCAGACGGTTATTCGGAAAACGCTGTAGAAGCAGTTAAACTTGCAAAGAGAGTATTGGATTTGGAACATTAAACGTATAAACTAAATTGATTTGATGGTAAGTATTTATGAACAGTAAAGAAAGATTGGAATTGACCTTAAACGGACAGAAGTGCGACCGACCTCCCTGCATTTGTCCCGGCGGTATGATGAATATGGTAACATCTGATGTGATGAAACTGGCAGGAGTATTTTTGCCTGAAGCTCACATGGATTCAGACAAAATGGCTGCATTAGCAAAGGCCGTATATGACAGCGGCTGCTTTGAGAATTACGGAGTGCCTTTCTGCATGACTGTTGAGGCAGAAGAAATGGGCGCAGAAATTGATTTTGGCAACACCATGTATGAACCTCACGTGGTGAAGTATGCAATAGAAACCTGCACAAAGTGGAGTGAATTAAAACCTGTTAATCTACAATCAGGCAGGGCACAGGTTGTAATAGATGCCATTAAAAAACTCAAAGCCCTTGAAACCGACGTACCTATAATCGGAAATCTGACAGGCCCGGTAAGTACGGCAGGCTCCCTTATGGAGCCGACAGTGTTGTATAAGGAATTGCGAAAGAAAAAAGAAGATGCTCATGGGATGATGACCTTTGTGACTGAACAGCTTATTAAATTCGGCAGAGGCCAGATTGAAGCAGGCGCAGACGTTATCGCCATTTCAGATCCCAGCGGAACGGGAGAGATACTTGGTCCGAAATGCTTTGAGGAGTTTACGGTAAAATACTTGAACATGCTTTTAGACGGACTGAAAGATACAGGAATTAATACTATAGTTCATATATGCGGGCAAATGCACAATGTATACAGCCAGATTAACATGGTACGAAGCAATGCTCTAAGCTTTGACTCAATAGTACCTATGAGCGATGCCAGGAAAAATCTTAAAAATCGAGTTCTCATGGGAAATGTCAGCACTTATGCTTTGGAATTTGCTACTTGCGAAAAAGTTGAAACTCTAACCCGGCTTTGCCTTAAAAACGGTTCAGACATTATTTCCCCTGCATGCGGACTTGGAATGAATTCCCCCATAGCTAATGTACAGGCTATGCTCAGATATTTAAAAAAGGTGGAGGAAAATGCCTAAACTAAAAATAAAGAATCAAAACAGGGAAATTACCTTTGAAACGGGAAAGACCATTATGGATATTCTGGTTGAAAAGGAAATTTATATAGATAACGCTTGCAACGGTAACGGCACCTGCGGCAAGTGCAAAGTGAAAATTGACGGTCATGAGTATCTTTCATGCGCTGTGACGCCTGAAGATGACATAACCATAGAACTTGTGGACAGAGAAAGAAAACATACTGTGCTGACATCAGGTTACATCCCTGAATTTACTTTTTCGCCGTCGGTGGACTTAAGGGGCAATGAACCTAAGTATGGCGTAGCAGTTGATATCGGAACGACTACAGTGGCAGCAGCTCTTATTGATCTTAGAACAGGCGAAGAACTTAGAAATGCTTCATGTATCAATCCGCAAAAAATCTTTGGCTCGGATGTGCTTACCAGAATAACTTTTGAAGTAAACAATCCAGAAAGCGGCAAAGAGAAATTGCAGAAGACCATAGTCGATTGTCTTAACGGCATGATTGATGAAATATGTTTTGCATCAGCTATATTAAAAGATCAAATATACGAAATTTCAGTAGCAGCCAACTGCACTATGCTTCACATGCTTTTAGGAGTAGATGCCACATCTATAGGGATCGCGCCTTATACGCCGAGATTCGTTGATTCTCAAACTCTTCCGGCAGCTCAGATTGGCATTGAACTTGCGAAAGACGCCGTATTATATTGCCTTCCATCGGTTTCCGGATATATAGGAGCAGATATTGTGGCAGGCGCTTATGTATGCGGGCTGGATAAAACCAAAGAAAACGTGCTTTTCATAGATATAGGAACTAACGGAGAAATGATTCTTTCACAAAAAGGGAAACTGGTAAGTTGCTCCTGTGCAGCAGGACCTGCCCTAGAAGGAATGAATATTACTTGCGGTATGAGAGCTGCTGAGGGAGCCATTGAGGATTTGGCAATAACCCATGAGGGAATCAAAATGAAAGTTATAGGCGACATAGAACCGGAGGGGATTTGCGGAAGCGGCATTTTGGAAGGGATAAAGGAGCTACTTCGATGCGGTTTTCTTAAAAAGAACGGAACTTTCATTAAGAAGGAGGTTCTTGACGAAAATGACTATCGCTGCAACATGCTTCGTCTTAACGATAAGAAACGTGAATTCCTCATTAAAGACGGTAAAACTCCGCTGATTATAACTCAAGGTGATGTTCGGCAAGTGCAGCTAGCCAAAGGAGCGATACTTTCAGGAGTAAAGACGATGTTAAAAGAAGCCGGATTGGAAGCTTCGGATTTGGATAAAGTGATGATTGCAGGTCAATTTGGAGCCCATCTGTCCGCAGAAAGTCTGGTTGGTTCAGGAATTTTGCCCGGAGAACTGAAGGATAAAATAGTATATGTAGGCAATTCCTCGAAAACGGGAGCTTATATGGCGCTTATGTCCGGTGATGTCAAGACCGGAATGGAAGAACTGGCGTTAAATATCGCATATCTTGAGCTTGCTGCCACGGAAGGGTATGAGCGATTATTTTCAGAGTGTATAAACTTCACATAAACTTTTAATAAAAATAAGAAAGAAAACTGATGTGTAAAAATGACAAAATTCGACAAATCCCTGTCGTAATTCAAAGATTTATAAAAAATATCTATTTTTGAACTAACATTATTAGTATAAACAATTTTTAAAACATAATAAACCGATGTATAATGTATGAAATAAAGAGACAGTAAATTGCAGTTTAACTTATGGAGGTAAACTTCTTGATTAAAATAGAAAATGTTCATAAGTCCTTTGGACATAATGAAGTATTAAAAGGCGTAGGGTTGGAAGTTAAAACAGGAGAAGTGGTGGTAATTCTTGGACCGAGCGGTTCAGGAAAAACTACTTTCCTTAGAAGCATTAATTTTCTTGAGCGTGCAGATAAGGGAACGTTAACCATCGGAGATTTAAAAGTGGACATGCACTCGGCTTCTCACGATGATATTTTGAAAATTAGAAGAAAGACTGCTATGGTTTTCCAGAATTATAACCTGTTTAAGAACAAGACCGCATTGGAAAATATTACCGAAGGGCTTATCGTTGTAAACAATATGGCAAAAGACGAGGCGGAAGAAATCGGAAGAGAACTCATTAAAAAAGTTGGGCTTACAGATAAGGAAAACCATTATCCAAGTCAGCTTTCAGGAGGGCAACAGCAACGTATAGGAATTGCGAGAGCTTTGGCAATGAACCCTGATGTAATTCTTTTTGATGAACCTACTTCATCTCTCGATCCTGAACTTGTAGGTGAAGTTCTGGAGACAATTAAGAATGTTGCTGAGGATGGAAGAACCATGATTATCGTTACTCATGAGATTTCTTTTGCAGCAGATGTGGCGGATCACGTACTGTTTATGGACGGCGGAGTGGTTGTTGAGGAAGGAAGCCCAAGTGAAATTCTTAAGCAGCCGAAACATGAAAGAACTAAGAAATTCTTAAACAGAATTTTAAGAACAGACCAATAAAACAGTTTGTATTCAGGTGAGAACCTGATTGAAATACATTAAATAAAATTTTATAGGAGAGAAAAATGAACAGAACAAAAAAATTATTATGCCTGCTTTTAATCTTTGTAATGGTATTATCCTTTGCTGCCTGCGGCGGCAATGATGATAGCAACGATGCTGATACAACAGAGGAAGATGCAGTATTAATTGCTTATACCCAGTCAGCATATCCTCCGTTCGCATACCTTGATGAAAACGATGTTTTCCAGGGATTTGACCCGGAAGTAATGAGAGAAATTGACGCCAGATTAGACGGTTATACAATCGACATCTATACTTTACCTTGGGATTCCCAGTTCGTATCTATCGAATCCGGCAAGGGTGATATGATCTGCAATCAGGTTGCTATCACTGATGCAAGACTTGAAAAGTATACAATGACAGACCCTTATTTCCTTGCTTCACCTTCTATTATAGTAGCAGGCGGTACTGATGACATTGAAACAATGGAAGACCTGCACGGAAAGACAGTATGGGCACAGGTTGGTGATTCCTATACATCATTCTTAGAAGAATACAATGAAGAAAACGGCAATCCGATTAACCTTCATTATGTTGAAAATCAAATGTTGGCAGATGCTCTGATGGATTTACAGATTGGAAAGTTCGACGCTATCATTAATGACCCTGTAATGGCTAATACTGTAATTAATGAAAAGAACTTAGACTGCAAAGTTGTGGGAGAACCTGTATTTACAGAAGCTATCGGCATAGTTTTACAGAAAAACGAAAAAGGTGAAGAACTTGCTGAAAAGATCAATGCCATTATCGCTGATATGAAGGCAGACGGAACTTTATCCAAATTATCCATTGAAAAGACCGGCGGCGATTATATTCCGGAGTAAATTTTAAAGAAAGTAAGAAGATGTAATGAACAAGTTATTTGATGCGAACGGTTTTCTGGACAGTTTTCCAGAGCTGCTCAAATGTATTCCTGTAACCCTTGGAATAGGAATACTATCATTTATCATCGGACTTTTTATAGGCTTGATTGTGGCTTTAATCAGAATCTATAAAGTTCCGGTTTTGCAGCATATATGTAAGTTGTATGTATCATTTGTGAGAGGCACGCCTCTGGTTGTACAACTTTTCATTGCCAACTACGGGGTAGCCAGAATCATATACTGGTTACAAATAAATACAGTTGCTTTTGCGGATTTTGATGCTAACATCATTAAACCTGAGTATTACGGATTGTTAGCATTTTCGCTAAACTTGGGGGGATATCTGTCAGAGACAATACGTTCAGCCATTGAGGCTGTAGATATAGGACAGTTTGAAGCTGCCAAGTCTATCGGAATGACTACTAAACAGATGATGCAGAGAATCGTTATCCCACAGGCTGTGAAGGTTGCATTGCCTAACCTGAACAATACGCTGATTAACACCATCAAAGATACGTCACTTTTGTTCACTATCGGTATTATAGACCTTATGGGCAGAGCAAAGATTTACGGCGCACGAACCTTGTTTATTTTTGAAGGTTATATTGCCGTTTCGGTATTGTATTGGATAATAAGTTTTGCTCTTGAAAGAGTATTTATTAAACTGGAGAAAAGATCCAAAGCTCACGATAAGGAAATAAGCTAGTAATTGGTGGTGCCGAAGCAGTTCTTGCTGCTTCGGTACTTTTGCATTATAATAAAGACGAGCGAGGTGAGCAGAATGAGAGATGAAATAAAAGAACAGATCAGACAGTTCGTTTGCGATTACGTTGACAACTATGGCAAAGAGCATAACTGCTCATGGCTTTGGAGAGAGCCGCTGACAGGTTTTGCCGACGCAAACTGCGAATATATAAAAAATATTGAAAAGGCTGTAGAGACAAAGCATAAAAAACCTTCTGACTATCTCGAAAATCCTACTATTGTAATTTCCTGCTTTGTACCGTTCACCAAAGAAGTATCCAGATCGAATACAGGCATTGAAGGTAATTTTACTTCGGAGGAATGGTCCAACGCTTATGTGGTTACAAACACCATGCTGGGAGATCTGGCTCAGGCTACAGCGGAGGAAATTCAAAGGTTGGGATATAATGGGGCTGTTCCCACAGGAATAAGTATGAAGGAAGGAATACTCAAGAGCCCTTGGTCACACAGACACATAGCTTTTGCAGCAGGCCTTGGGACTTTCGGTATTAATAATATGCTTATTACAAGATCAGGCTGCTGCGGCAGATACTGTTCCGTAATTTCTGATATTCCCGTCACGCCGGACAAAATTCTTGAAGGAGAAAACTGCTTGTACAAGAAAAACGGAAGCTGCAAGAAATGTGTAGAGCATTGTTTTTACGGCGCGCTTACAACAGAAGGCTTCGATCGTTTTAAATGTTTTGAAGCATGTATGCGCAATGAAAAATTGTACGGTGAAGAAGTGTGCGGAAAATGTGTCACTGAAATTCCGTGTGCTTTTATTGCGCCGGGAGGGGTAAAATAAGGAGCAAAATATGAAATATAAAGACCAAATGACGCAGAGAGAACGTGCCGACGCTTATGCGCAAGGCAAGGAAGTTGACCGAATTCCAATCGGTCTGAGTATGAATGAAACAATTCCAAACGCTTATGGAATTTCCATGACAGATTATTATTTCAGCGCTGAAAAGCAGGTGGAAGTGGAAGAAAGGTTAATAAAGGAATTCAACAACGATAATATAGGTCTGAACATTGGTCTCAGATGTATCGGCGAAGCCCTCGGCACCAAATTGGCTTATCCGCCTGACAAGATTTCATTTGTTACGGACCCTGTATTGAAAGATTACAGTATGCTTGATAATATGGACATATGCGACGTACATAAAGACGGAACGCTGCCTGCCATTCTGGAAGGCTCAAAGATACTGAACGAAAAGTACGGTAAAGAAAGATACATTTCAATAGGTATTTCTTCGCCACTTAGCACTGCCGTATCTATCAGAGGAACGGAAGCTGTTCTGCGCGACACAGTGAAAAATCCCGAAAAGCTTCATAAACTGCTTAGATTTTCCTGTGAATGTATCGTAGAATGTGCGAAAGTTTTTTATGAAGAGGCAGGATGCGATGTGGGTTTCTGCGAACCTATAGGTGCAGCTAATCTTTTCAGTCTAAAACAATGCAAAGAATTCCTTGTGCCTTATCTTGAAGATGTAAATGAAAGAATTAAGAAAATAACCGGAAGCGCACCGGGTTTTCACATGTGTGGAAAAACACGCGACAGATGGGAGATTTTAAGAGATACAGGAATTGGTTCATTTAGCGTAGATAACTGCGAAAGTTTAATCGAAGCGAAGAAAGTGATGGGAGCAACCTTGCCGATTTCAGGAAACATACCTCCGGTAGAAGTTCTTTATCTTGGGACACCCGAACAAGTTGAAAAGGAGGTCATCCGTTGTTTAAGTCAGGGAAGCGACAGTCCTTCCGGCTACACTTTGTACGGCGGATGTCAGATGCCTATCGGAACACCGATGGAAAATATACACGCTTATTTCAATGCGGCCAGAAAATACGGTCAAGGCGCTAAAAAAGGCAGCCTTTGCAAAGGCCTTAAAGATGTAATATAAGATTACCGTCAGAAGTTTAATACTGTTAAAAGTTATAAAAAAGAGCTGCAAGATAGTTGATATGCTCCCTTCTAGGTAGACAAATGAAATAATATAATTTTGTCACCTGGA
>CAZYWO010000085.1:0-8684 GCA_964651095.1 uncultured Oscillospiraceae bacterium
TATCCTGAAAAAGAAGGAATATATTCATGGTGGTCCTATCGATTCAAGGCACGTGAAAAAAATGCAGGATGGAGAATTGACTATTTTATAGTATCCGACGCCTTAAAAGACCGATTAATTGACGCTAAAATTCATACAGAGGTATTTGGTTCCGATCACTGCCCTGTAGAACTGGAACTCAGGGAGGGATAATCATGAAGAAGATTGGTTTTATCGGAATGGGGAACATGGCGCAGGCTTTGGCAGTAGGTTTTATTAAATCAGGCAAAATTCCCGCGCAAGATGTATTTGCCTATGCGCCCAATCAGACTAAGTTGGAAGCAAACGCTGTCAAAATCGGATTTACCCCTTGCACCAGTCTCAATGCGCTTGCCGGTCAATGTGATACTCTGATAGTTGCGTGCAAACCCTATCAGATTGAAGATGTGCTTGCAGAGCTGAGTACGGACATTTGCGGCAAAGCTCTTATTTCCGTAGCTGCCGGATGGGATTTTGAAAGATACAAAAAATACCTGCCGGAAGGTGTGCGTTTTCAATTTATCATGCCTAACACGCCCGTATCTGTAGGTGCGGGAACTGTTTTGGTTGAAGATATAAACAGTCTTGCACCAGATGAACGAAAGGAACTTTTTGAGCTTCTGCAAAGCGTTGGCGGAGCCATTGAAATACCGTCGCACCTGATGGATACTGCATCGTCTGTTTCAGGTTGCGGCCCGGCTTTTTTAGATATAGTTATAGAAGCGCTGGGAGATGGAGCAGTAAAAAACGGCTTGCCCCGGGAAAAGGCATATGAGCTTATATGCAAGACTATGATTGGCACGGCGAAGCTTAAAATGGAAAGCGGCAAGCATCCGGGACAGCTTAAGGATGAAGTTTGCTCACCGGCGGGAACAACCATAAGAGGCGTTGCCGCTCTTGAGGAAGGTGGCGTTCGTTACGCGTTTATTAAGGCTATAGATGAGGTCACAGGCAGACATTGAGGTATTAAAATATTTTCTTTATTTTTTTAGTATGCTTTTAATGGCGGCAAAATAGGGGTATAATAACTTAGCCGATAGACGATAAAAATGGCAATTCAGGCTTCTGCAATATGTAGGAGCCTTGCTTCATTTATAAAAATACCGGAATAATCATAAAAGATATTGAAAGAGTTCTATGAAAGGATAACGATATGAAAAAAGGATTTTTAGATACACCTATCGGTAACTTGGAAATAAAAGCTGATAATGGTAAAATTATAGAAATATACATACTCCCGGAAGGTATAAAGCGGAGAGAACTACGTGAGAAAACCGACGAAAAAACCAATACAGACATTGAGTCCAATTGTGAATGCGATCCTGATTTAGAGCAAATTGAAAAGGCTAAAGTTCAGCTTGGAGAATACTTCGCCGGTAAGCGCAGAGAATTTGATCTGGACATAGAACTAAATGGTACGGATTTTCAGGAAAAAGTATGGAGGGTACTGATGGAGATCCCTTTTGGCGAAACTTTAAACTACAGTCAAATAGCCGAAAAATTGGGGAATCCAAAAATGCGTCGTTCCGTGGGAAACGCTGTGGGAAAGAATCCTTTGCTCATAGTGGTGCCTTGTCACAGAGTAATTCGCTTGGGCGGATCGCTGGGCGGTTTTAGTGCAGGAATTGAAAACAAGATTATTTTACAGAAAATAGAGGGGATTAAATAATGGAGTATATAGGCGATGTCCTTTATGATTATGCCCGAGGACTATATGCAAACATTACAAACAAATGCCCTTGCAGGTGTGAATTTTGCATAAGAGATATGGTAGATTCTTTGGGAGATGCCGACAGCCTCTGGCTAAAAAGAGAACCTACGTCAGAGGAGGTTATAGAGCTTGTTAATCAGCGGGATTTATCCGCTTATGACGAGCTTGTTTTCTGTGGGTACGGGGAACCTACGGAAAGATTGGAAGATTTACTTGAAATATCAAAATATATAAAATCCGGAACAAACCTTAAAATCAGAATAAATACTAACGGACTTTCAGATCTGATAAACGGCAGGACTACCGCACCGGAGCTTGCCGGCATTGTCGACGCGGTTTCCATAAGTCTAAACACCTCAGATTCGGAGAAATACGTAGACCTCTGTCATCCTGCTTTTGGAGAAAAATCCTTTAACGCAATTATAAAATTTACTGAAGATGTTAAAAAATATGTTCCCGATGTAACCATGTCGGTGGTAGGAGGGACTATATGCGGAGATGACATTGAAAAGTGCCGTAAGATTGCAGAAAACCTCGGTGTAAAATTCAGGGTTAGATAGATTGATATATAGAGTATATAAAAAAGATAAAAACAGGTAAAGTGAGGGGACATAAAGAGATGAAAAAAGAAGTTTTTAATCTAAAAAGCAGCATCAACGTTTATAATGTAGACGTAAACAGAATTGCCAGACCTGCGGGATTGTTAAGGGAAATGCAGGAATGTGGTTCAAAACAGATGGCAGCCGAAAAACCTTCTTATGATGAGCTTCTCGACGAAGGAAAGGCTTTAATGCTCAGCAGACTGGATATGGTCATACACGAAGATGTTCATCTTAACGATGAAATTCAGGTTTATACTTGGCCTTGCCCCAGCGCAAGAGCTACTTTCCTCAGAAACTATCAAATTAAACGTGAAGGAAGAATTGCCGCCGAAATTTCCAGCCAGTGGAGTTTGGTAAATATACAGACTCGCAAAATAATGAAAGTGGAAGATATAGATCTTTCCAATTATACTCATGATGAGTATAAAGAAGTTCTCACTTCTTCTAAACTGAAAATCTCCAAGGAAGATGCACAGGCGATGGATGCGGTTGGCGAAAAGACGGTTATGCTCAGCGATGTTGACTATAACGGCCACATGAATAATACTTATTCTTTAGATATGATTTGCGATTATATTCCTGAATTGGCAGAGGGAACTCATAAAGTGACCACAATAAGAATCCATTTCAGCAATGAGGCTCCTTTGGGAGAAAGAATTGTAATAAAGCGTCTTAGAATCAGTGACGATAGATATTTGTTCCAGACGTTCAGAAGTGATGGACAAGTTAATGTAGAGGCTGAAATTGCCATTGAGAAAAGATAATAAAACCCCCGGTAAGAATACCTAACCTAAAAGTTAATTAAAAAAATTAACGATTGAGAGGAAGGTATAAAACGGGTTTTAAGTTGCACTATTTGCGTTATTCAATTGATTTAAGCGATTCAGTCATGCTGATCTTGTTAAGTTTAAAATACATTGCGAAATTTACTATTGAGGCAAAGGCAAATGTAATGATGACCGCAAGTATATAGCTTAAAGTTTCAATATGAACATCAAAGCTCAGCATGTCTATGTTTATTTGGCTCATTACAAAATTGTGGAGCCATTTTCCCAGAGGCAGCCCTACCAGAGCCGATATAGCCGTAAGTACAAGATTTTCCCTGAAAACGTATGAAGAAGTTTCATTAGGGTAAAATCCTAGTACCTTAATAGTTGCAATTTCACGAATACGTTCGGTGATGTTAATGTTAGTCAGATTGTAAAGCACTATAAAAGCAAGCGCGCCTGCACATGCAACCACAAGGGTAATAACATAATCAAGACTTTTCATCGTATTAGCTATACGTTCCCTGAAATCACTTGTTATGGATACGGAAGCTACGTTGTCGGCGTTCATTATAAAAGCACCGTCTTCGTGAGGATTTTCGATCACGCCCTCTTCATCTGCCATGCCTATTACAAAAGCTGAATTTGTTTGAAGAGCGCCGAAAAATTCTTCATAAGTTTCATCGTTGATATAAATATAATTATAAACATAGTTTTCGCAGAGTGCGGCAATTTCAACTTCCATTTCGTTCATATCGCTGTCAAAAACCGTGATGGTGTCTCCGAGCGCAAGCCCCATTTGGTTAGCCAGGTTATCGTTGATGATACATTTGCCTTTTTCAGGGAATTCAATTGGGCCATTATCATCGTGGAGATCGATGAACTTGTGAATAGGATCGTCGCTTTTGCAGACTACCATGTTTATGGATTTTATCATACCGTTTGCATGAGCATCTACAGAAATCGTGTAAAGGAACAAGGCGTCGGACACTACCTCACTGTTTTCCTGAAGGAATTCTTCTTTTTCATCTTCATTTATATCCTTATCAAAAGTTACCGTATAGTCTATATGATATATTTCATCGTATTGGGAAGAAACCACATTTTTGATAGAGTCGCTGATACCAAGGCCGGTAACCAGCAAAGCCGTACAGCCGCATATACCCAGCACCATCATGAAAAATCTTTTCTTATAGCGGAATATATTTCTCATAGAAACTTTGTGGAGGAATTTTAATCTATCCCATATAAAATGAATATGCTCAAGCAATATTCTTTTGCCAAGAGCAGGAGCCTTAGGCCTGATAAGCTGGGCAGGTACCTCGGAAAGTTCTTTGTTACAGGAATAAAGCGTTGCTCCAACGGCACATATCAGAGCTGCCAGAATGGACAGGATTCCTATAGTCCAGTTGAAGCAGAAGACAAGTTCGGCAAAACCGTACATCATATCGTACGCTTGCCAAATTACCCAAGGGAACAAGTAAGAACCGATTATAAAACCTCCAAATCCGCCTAAAATAGCTCCGCTGACCGAGTAAAACAAGTATTTGAACAGTATTTTGCCTTTGCTGTAACCAAGAGCCTTTAAAACTCCGATTTGAGTTCTTTGTTCATCTACCATTCTTGTCATGGTTGTCATTACCACAAGCGCCGCAACAAGGAAAAAGAACACAGGAAATACTTTTGCCAGTCCGGCAACTATATCTGTATCGTTTTCAAAGCATACATAACCGATATTAGTAGTTCTGTCAAGAACATAAGTATCCGGATTCTCGATGTCATCGATCTCATCGCGGGCATCGTCAAGTTCTTCCTGCGCATCGGCAATTTTTTGCTTACCGTCTTCAATTTCCTGTTTTCCGTCGGCAAGTTCAGCTTTTCCCTGAGCAATATCCTTCTTGGCGGTTTCGATTTCATTAAGACCGTCTGATATTTCCTTTTCGCCATCTTCAATCTGTATGCGGGCGGCTTCCAGTTCTGCCCAGGCTGCGGCAAACTGCTGGTCAGCTTGTAATTTGGCATCTTCATACTGGGCAAGATATTGTTCGTAGTATGGCGTACCTTCTACCTGTGTCAATTCAGCTTTCAACTGATCGAGTTGAGCATAAGTATCCTCTTTTTCCTGATTGTATTTGGCGACGCCATCTTCGTAATCCGACTTGGCTTGTTCTAAATCATTGCGTGCGTTTTCTAATTTTTGCTCGTTTTCTCTGAGTTCACGTTCTCCATCTTGTAATTTTATCTCATTGGCTGCCAGTTCTTTCTCTCCGTCAGCAAGCTCTTTTTCTGCATCTGCAAGTTCTTTTTCCGCATCAGCTAGTTTTTCATAGGCTTCCCCGATAATTTCATCGTAGCGATCGTTGCTGCTGGTTTCAAGGGCGAGAGTCAAAGGATCCTTCATTGCTTCAACGGCGTCTTCGTATTCATTGCTGAATATTTGTCCGCTGTCATCTATATCTACGTACATTTCGGTGTAGTAGTCCATGTTCCATCCGTCTTCAGGAATCAGAAGGAAAAATGCCACTGTGCCGTTACCCAGCGATGTAGAACCGCGTTCAAAGTTAAGATAAAGAGGAGAACGGGCAATGCCGGTAATTTTGTATTCCTTATATGCAAAAATATCATTGGTATCATCAGCATCTTTAGTATCGTATGTATCATCAGTATCTTCAATGCTGTCGCTGTTACTTCCGGTACTTACGATAGTGATGGTTTTTCCAATGTCACTTTCCGAAAAATAATTTGAATCTACCAGACATTCATCGTCGTTTTCCGGCATGGAGCCTGCAATTAAAACAGGCTTATTGATCTTATCGCTTATAGTGTGGACTTTTGCCACCACGTCGCCGGTATCGCTGCCGGAAACGCTCACAACAGCATCTTTAGAACGCGAGCCGAATGCGTATTTAACGCCGCTGACTTGGCTTATGTCGTCTATATTTTTATCTTCAAAGCCCAAAGTTGAAATTAATTGATAGTCAAACAAATTATTTTCTTGAATATATTCATCACCTGTGAGAATAAAAGCTTCTTTAGATACTTTAAGACCTGTAAAAAAGCCTACGCCCAGTGCGACAATGGCAAGGATTGCAATCCATCTGCTTATGCTGCCGCGTATTTCTCTCAAGGTGGATGTGGTCATCATGTTTTTCATAACGTTAGCACAGCCTTTCTACCATTCGATATTCTCTACAGGGATTTTGTCTTCATTTATTTCCATCGACGAAACAGCGCCGTTTTTTACATGAATTATTCGATCTGCCATAGGTGCGATCGCCTGATTATGTGTGATGATTACCACTGTCATGCCGGTTTCATGGGCTGTATCTTGAAGAAGTTTTAAAATTGCTTTACCGGTATTATAGTCTAAAGCGCCGGTAGGTTCGTCGCAGAGAAGAAGTTTCGGGTTTTTGGCTAAGGCTCTGGCAATAGCCACTCTTTGCTGTTCTCCTCCGGAAAGCTGAGCAGGAAAGTTATCGGTTCTGTCTGCAAGTCCTACTTTTGTCAGTGCTTCTTTAGAGTTCATAGGGTTTTTACAAATCTGAGTGGCTAAAGAAACATTCTCAAGAGCTGTTAAGTTCTGAACAAGATTATAGAATTGAAAAACGAAACCGATTTCATGCCGTCTGTATGTAGTCAACTGTCTCGGTGTATAATTGGATATTTCGTTCCCGTCAAGGTAAACGTGCCCCTCGCTTAGGGAATCCATACCGCCCAGAATATTGAGCAAAGTGGTTTTACCCGCGCCCGAAGGTCCTACTATAACGCATATTTCGCCTTTTTCGATTTCAAAAGAAGCGTCCCTTAACGCCTCAATTGAAACTTCACCCATCTGATATATTTTTTTGACATGCTCAAACTTTACAAAAGAAGCCATTTTACCCTCCAAGTCTACATTGCAGCAGCAAGCTCCTAGTTTTTGAGACTATATCTGGCTTGCCGCAAATTTAGATGCGTTTTAAGTTTATTTAATTTTTTTAGATTTATTTTGAACTGTGTCTTTTAGATTTTATAGATACTTTTGCGTCAAACTACTCGTACCCGGTTGCTTTTCCGGTTTGGGAAGAACGCCGTATATACCGTATATATTTAATTTCACTGTATAAAATTATGCTAAAAGTAAAGAAAACCATAAAAAGATTTAATCTATTTCACGCTTTTATGTTCTTTAGAAAAGCTTTACCAAGAATTTTACTTTACAATCATGATTCAATAGTTCCATCTTTGCAGCAACGCCGTTATAATTATAGAAACTATTATACCATGATTCTTCCTCTAAAAAATACAATGGTCCATCATGATTCAATGGTTCCATCCTTGCGGCAACGCCGTTATAATTACAGGAACTATTATACCATGATTCTTCCTCTAAAAAATACAATGGTCCATCATGATTCAATGGTTCCATCCTTGCGGCAACGCCGTTATAATTACAGGAACCATTATACCATGATTTTCAACTCTTTAAAAGAATTAGTCTGTGTTTCCACGCTGAAAAAATGGTGAAAAAACTAAAAATGAGCAATATAAGAACACCTACTGAGATACCATGGGCGGACATAATAATTTTTTCTGAATCATAGATGAGAGGCAGCGTCAATATAAGACCGGCAGGCATTGCCATGGATATGCGGCAAAGCTGTAGATTATATCCGTGAGGACCGTGTATATAATATGTTAAAATAGGTATTATCTCCAAAAGTCCGGAAAAACACAGTCCCTGAGATAATTTGCTCAGGTATACCATATTGATATTGCTTGAACCTTGACCGGCTCCAACGATGGCGATTTCAGCCAGGAAAATCATTAAAATACATCCGCTGTACACTCCTTTGACATTGGATAATAATCCGCTCAGAAAGGCGCCTGCCAGAATCCCCAATATGAAGAGGACATCGGGAGAAACGAAAGGATTAAAAGGGACATCGTTAGGTGTAATCGTATAAGAAATTCCAAGAGAAAAACTTATACAAAAAATAAAGGTAAATACTTTGGCAGTACTGATTTTTCTGCGCCCGTTATGAAACTTGCTGTACTCGACGGTATGTCCGTTAAAATAGCGGGGAGGCTGCTGAAGAAAACACATTGTTCCTACAATCATGGTTATAAATGTTGCAATCAATGAAAAATAAGTATGCCTTTCCATGAGTACTTGAAATCCCAAACCCAACAGAAGGGATAAAGCCCATACTATACCTAAAAGCAAAGTCTTACTTGCACGAAACCAATTTACAATGATATTGGCAGGCAGCACCATACATAAACCTGCGGCGGTTATGCCGAAAAGACATGCTCCTACATAAGAAATCGTCTGTTCTGCCGATGTTAGACAAATAAAACCCCCTATAAATGTCATAAGGCTGTAAAGGCTAGTCCAAAGCTTGAAATTGATAAGTTCATAGCAATATGTTCCGATAGGAATTCCTATTGCCAATGAACATAAAAATACCATGGAAAGGGTGAAATTAAAATCTATATATAAAAATCCAACTAGTGGACTGATGACCATAATTAAGCCTAATATATTTCTTATATAATAAAAAAAGTAAATCACGTTTTCCTCCGTATTATATTTTATGGTTTGCA
>CAZYWO010000086.1:0-875 GCA_964651095.1 uncultured Oscillospiraceae bacterium
CAATCATTATCATGGAAGATCTGCATTTACAGACTTTTGTTCACACTCTCTAAAATTATGCATTTTATATTTAAACAAAATAACTAATCACCGGTATATCGGTGGTTATCCAATACAAAAAGAACTCATAAACGTGGTGTGCGGCAGGTCGCCCCAAGATTAGAGTTCTTTTTTATTATCACATTAAAGCCCTGCAATTACTGCGGACATATTTTTACACTATAAATTCTTTTTCTTATAAATAAACCAGAAAGCGATACCTGTAAACACTGCCAGATAACCCAGCAGCACCGGTATACCCACTACGAAATTTGCAGGCTCGCCGGTGGCGATGGCTCTAATCATTCCACTTGTCTGAGACAGTGGAAGAGCTGAAAGAACTTCTCTCAGTCCATGAGGCATAGAGTCTGTAGCAAAGAAAGTGTTGCACAGATATGACATAGGCATGATTATATAATTAGAAAACCTAGGCACATCGGTGTGATTCTTGGCAATAAACGAAACCACCACACCTATGGCAGAAAAAACAGCTCCATTGAGAAACATTATAATAAATGAAATTAAGTTGAAGGTCAGACCTGTATTAATTGGCAGTGTCAAAATCAGGATAACGCATCCTGAATAAAGACCTCGCAGGCTGCCGCTTAAAATCTGCCCTACAATGAACTGCCACAAAGGAGTAGGTGAAATCATTATCTGGTCAAAAGCTCTTTCGTAAAGCCTTTGTACGTTTAGATTCTGGGCGATGGCGTTGAAACTGCCCGTCATGGTTGTCAGAGATACTACACCCGGAATCAGGAAATAGAGGTAGGGCTGACCGTGAGACGAGGTTTGAATACCCAGCCCAAAGACTACCAGATACATCAATGGAGCTA
>CAZYWO010000086.1:885-8592 GCA_964651095.1 uncultured Oscillospiraceae bacterium
CCATAGCCGCCAAGGTGATTTTATAGAAGTCGCGCCTGAATTCGACCCATTTTTCCCATAATACTGTAACGATTCCCATAATAAAACTCCGTATACAAACATTAAATATTCTTAGCGCCGTTTGATTTGGCTGCGTCTTGCTGCAAAGCATTCCTTAGCGCATGGTTGGCTTTATGTCAGAACATTCGGAAAACATTAAACAAGGCCATCCGCCGATATACGGCATAGCTATTCGGCAGCCCATTAGAAATTATTTAGACGACAATTTACCGCCTACTCGTTCAATAAAGACATCCTCCAAAGTGGTTTCCCTAAGGGTAGACTGACCTTTCAACCGGCTTAAGTAAGCGATGGCATCTTCGCGGGTAGCAAAATATCTGCTTTCCACCTGTTCCGCAGTAGTTTCATCTACCGCATAAGGTCCCAAACTGTCTATGAAAGCCTTGGGAGTACCGACTTCTTCAAGTTTGCCTTTATTCATCAAAGCCAGTCTATCACAGAGAACTTGGGCTTCCTCCATGTAGTGAGTGGTAAGAAGAATGGTTAAATTTTTTTCGTTGAGGCGTCTTAGTAAATTCCACATCTGCCTCCTGGAGAGAGCATCCATGCCGGCAGTCGGTTCATCCAAAAGAAGTATCTCCGGGTCGGTCAAAAGTGCGCGGCAAACCATAAGTTTACGCTTCATACCGCCGGACAATTTGCGGACTGTGCGTTTGCGGAATTGAATAAGCTCGCAGAATTCCAGCAGCTCTTCCGTACGGGAATGTATCGTTTTAACAGGCATGAAATAAAGCCTGCCTTGATATTCCATAATCTCATCCATAGTCATATCTTGCCGCATGGAATATTCTTGGGTGATTACGCTGAGTTTTTGCTTTAGGTCGGGTCGCTGGCGGCTAAGCTGTTGCCCATCGATAAAAATCTCACCCTCGGTGGGGAGAAGAAGCGTGGAAAGCATGCCTATAGTGGTTGTTTTACCGGCGCCGTTGGGTCCCAAAAGACCAAAAAATTCACCTTTTTTGATAGTTAAATTCAGAGAATCAACTGCTGTAAAATCATCAAATTTTTTTGTAAGGTTTTTAATTTCTATCATTTGCTTATTTATTTAAGGGACTATTTATACCGTTATTTATGCTCTTTTGCGATAATCAGGGAGTAGTAGCCTGCATCGTCTGGAATTTCATCCACACTGTTATAAATTCGTTCATCTTCCATGCCGCAATTTTCTACCATAACCACATCTCGGCAGCTTTCTCTAAGGATATCCTTTACTTGCTTCATTTTCTTTCCCGACTTCATCAAGACGTAATTTCCGGACTGCTCCAACTTGCTGTCCAGTTTATGTACGGCAGGCAGAATGTGAAGCTGCTCGTTCCACTCTGCAAGGGACATGTCCATTCTCGCCGCTGTAGCGCAGAAAGAAGGAATACCGCTGACAAGTACAGTTTGATAACCGTGATCCTTTACACGTTTTTGCAGATAAGAAAAGGTAGAATAGATTGTCGGATCGCCGAGAGTAAGAAATACCACGTTTTTACCTTCTTTTAAATAGGATTCAATAGTGGCGGCGCCTTTTTCGTGATTGCGATACTGCTCCTCCAGGTCGTGGGTCATAGGCATGTAGATGGGAAGCAGATGTTTTTCAGCTAGCTCCGGTACGGCTTGAACTGCAATTTGATAAGCGACAGTATCTTTTGCATCTGCACCCGGCACGGCGATAATCTGATTTTCACGAATCATGCGAACTGCCTTTAAAGTCATCAATTCAGGGTCTCCGGGACCTACGCCAACTCCATATAAAATACCATTCATAATAATCCTCTCCTTTTACCTGTTTTATCTAAGACTAATCTGCCATTTTAATTGGAAGTTACACATTTTTGATTATACTATATTTGCTCTACTGTTTTCAAGCTTTACTTTAAGCGATGGGTATGATATATTTATTTTTAAAGTAGCAAAGTTTGAAACATGAAAAATATATTTTAAAAAATGGGATGGATTCATGTAGATGAGAGTAAACAGATGCGGAAAAGAAAAGATTAAAAAAAATAGGATATGCGTTATACATAATATAGAAATTATTTTACTGGTGATATCAATTGCTTATTTTTGTGTGCCTTCATCAGCGTTAGCCGCAGAACCACCTTATGATCAGGTGGTCTCTGCCGAAACACAGATTTCACCCGAGGAAGTAACTAAGTATGGTATGCTTCCGATTTATGGCCGCGACGTGGAAGATGGGACATACTCCATAGAAGTTGTATCCAGTTCATCCATGTTTCGCGTGGTATCAGCCCAACTTACGGTGGAAGGAGACAAAATGGAGGCAGCCATTACCTTGAGCGGACATGGATATTCAAAGCTATATATGGGTACGGGCACGGAAGCGGCGGCCAGCGATATGTCAGATTTTATCGGCTATACGGAAGGGGATGACGGGGAATATACCTATATTGTTCCCGTAGACGGACTTAATAAAGCCTTGCCATGTGCGGCTTTCAGCCAAAGAAAGGAACAGTGGTACGACCGCATGATTCTA
This sequence comes from uncultured Oscillospiraceae bacterium, assembly GCA_964651095.1. GTDB lineage: Bacteria > Bacillota > Clostridia > Peptostreptococcales > Anaerovoracaceae > SUG1106. The sequence goes on from CAZYWO010000086.1 coordinate 3,428, forward strand.
TTTGACGCTTCTTCCTTACCTGAAGATGCTTTGCTGGTCGATTTACCTGATTATGATGCCATCGAATCTGCTATGGGAGGAAATGGAAACGGCGGTACGTTTATTGCGGTGACTGATTTAAATGGATCGGAGAGCAATCGGGAAGGCGAGGTGCAGACGCAAAATATTGAGGCGATGGAGCTAGATATGGAAGACGGAGAATATTCCATTGAAGTGGCTATCGCTGGGGGAAGCGGAAAGGCTACCGTATCATCACCTACAATACTTATAGTAAAGGACGGACATGCATATGCCAGATTGATATGGAGCAGTTCAAATTATGATTATATGATTGTCGGTACGGAAAAATATTATAACTTAAATGATGGAGAAGGGAATTCTACCTTTGAGATTCCAATCGGTGTCATGGATGAGGAGATGACGGTAATCGGTGATACAACGGCTATGGGAACACCCCATGAAGTAGAATATACGCTGACTTTTTATGGGGAAACCATTGGGGATAAGAGTAAGATGCCTCAGGAAGCTGCCAAAAGAGTGGTAATCATAGGTATTGCCATAATTATCGGAGGCGGAATTTTAAATCATTATGTTCAGAAAAAAAGGCGCGCCTAAGTTTTAGGTGCGCTTTTAGCATAATTTCATTTTAAGCTTATAGTTAAATTCTCTTTTTAAATTCTCCTTTTAAGCGCTCTTTCATTAATCGGCAGCATTGCGGATATGATCTAAGAAAATATTGTGGACAGCCGGGAACTCTCCAAGACTTTTTAAAATTGCTGCAACAGGATAACCCTCTTGACGAAAGCGGCTTTGCCATGAATCAGGCTCCTCGCCTGCCATGTCGTTTTTTGCGTGGTCTCCTGCAACGATCATAAACGGAGCAAGAATTATCTCCTCTGCACCGTAGTTTTTGACTTGTTTAAGGACTGAATCAAAGGACGGATATGATTCAACTGTACCCATAAAGATATTTGGATATCCCATATCTTTAAACATATAATCCATCGCTGCATAGATAAAGTTAGAATAGTGCGAGCTTCCGTGTCCCATGAAAACAAGAGCTTGATTAGCCTTTAATTCAGAGAATTCTTCTGAAATAGCTGAAACGATTCTGACGCAGTCTTCTACAGTCGTTAAAAGCGGATTGCCGAATTGAACGGAGTTAAACTGCTCTAAATACGTTTGCACATCGTCTTTCATTCTGTCATTTTCAATTCCGTTGAGTATATGAGTGGGTTGTATAATCACATCTGTGATACCGTCTTTTTTCATCTGCTCCATAGCTTCATGAACGGTGGGAATACAGACACCATCTCTTGCATTTAGGATTCGGATAATAATCTTGCTGGTCCATGCCCGGTATACGGTATAATCCGGGAATGTATTTTTTATGGTGTCTTCAATTACGTCAATTGTCACTTTTCTCGTATCATAATGGCTTGTACCAAAGCTGACAACTAAGATAGCCTTTTTTTCTGTAATCAAAAAACTCCTCCTATATTCCTATATACAATAAACGAAAATTCTTATTAAATAATATATCATAGCTTGAAAACATGTGTCAAGGTAGCGGCTTTCACACGGCCTTTCTTGCGACGCGCGTATTTCTATGCTAAAATAAACAAAAGCAGCCCTTTGAATTTGTAAAAGAAAGCAGGTGTACCATGATTCCGGCAGAAAACCCAGTATCGACAGAGAATATTTCGATAACAGAAAGTATAACGCAGAATATAAAAAACAAAATCGATGTATCGACTAAATCTTATGCGGTGAAATTCTCTGTGGATTATAGCGAATGTGATAATATTTGTATTGATATGCACGGATGTTTAGATGCATGTGAAGAACTGCTTGAAGCAGGGGAATTGCTTGCAGCCCTTGAGACATATATATATTTTTTATTATCGATAGTGAAATTAGCATCCAATTGCAATGATAGTTCAAAACAGCTCACATACGTTGTTTTACACGCTTATGAGCTGATTGAAAAATGTACACGGGAGATCGCCAAACAAGAAAGGTCTGTTCGAGGCACGGCGTTAGATTTAATAATTTCAGCGGCAGATGAAGAAACCTTTCACAGTTGGGAGCATTGGCGCTATGATTTGCTGAAATGCGGAATCTGCTTATGCGGTAAGCCGGGAGGCAAGAAACTTGAAAAAGTTTTAGACAACTTACAAAAAAACGTTGAAGCTGAACATCCATCCGATTCTGAAGACCGGGAAAATTACATCGTCAGGTATCTTCTTCACAGACATTTATTTGGAATAAAAACAAGCAGAGAAGAATTATACGAACACATCAATATTGAAGAGCTACGCGCTATTGCCGTCAGCGACGCAGTGAAAAGTAAGGACTATGCGGAGGCTGAAAGACTTTGTCTGGAAAAAGTTAAGGACGAAGCAATATGTAAATATAATAAAAATGATCCCAAGGACTGGAACAATATATTATATAATATTTATGACGTTACAGGAGATACAGAAAAAAGACTTGCTCAGGCGAAGAAACTGCTTTTATGGGGCAATGAAAATTTATGGGATGATATAAAGCAGATTTATATAAAAGACGGAGTATGGGAAGAAAAATACCGGGAATTGCTGGAGCAGCTTAAGAACAGCAATCAGACTTCATGTTACCGAAGCGTACTTTTAGCTGAAAATGAGATGGAGCGGTTAATGGATGATGTACGGGAAAATACGCAGGACTGGTTGTACTATTGTAACTTTCTTGTGGAAATATACCCTGATAAAGTTTATGATTTGTGCTATAAAATAATCTGGGACGAATGTGCTCGTGGAATGATAAGGAGAGACTATCAGAAAGCTATAAGAAATATTTATCAGCTAATAGCATGGAAAGGTCAAGATAAAGCAAGAGAGCTGATCAACGACCTGAAGAAGATATATAAAGGGAAACCGGCGCTGCGAGACGAACTGGAAATAGTGGAACGAATTCTTTAGATTTTTTATCCCCGAAGTGTCAGCTTCTCTCTGTATATCCATTATGTATATCTCTATAATAGATATCCCTGCATTCACTGCTTGTAAAACTCGGATTCTCCTTAAAATTGTGCTCCTGTAAACTTTAGTAGATTTATATACTCTATGATAAAGCGATAAAAGTCGTCTTGAGGACTTCCCGGAATCAAGTTTTGATTTTTAGTTAGAATGATAGTTCTTCTGCAAACCGGCTCGCTGATATGCAGAAGACGGACTTTGTCAGAGGTCAAAGAGCCCCATGAGTAAGCAGGCCAGAAAGCTACCCCTAAGCCGGCGCCTATAAGGTCGCGAACCGACGCGGGATTATCACTTTTGAAGATTATTTCAGGAGATATTCCGGCCATTTGGCAGAAACTGTCGCACAGCGTCTTAAAAGGTACAGCTCCTGCAAAACTGATAAAAGGGGACTTGCCGAAATTGGATAATTTAACAGAGTCTTCAGAAATATGACTCCAGACTTTGGGAACTGCCAAAAAGATTTCTTCATCTAAAGCTGCAACCTCACCTTCAGTAAGATGGTTGTGTATTCCGGTGGATATACGTACATCCCAGTCCGAATCGTTCTGCTCCTGCTGAAAAAGAAAGTTCACGTCAGGATTAATTTCTTTATAAGCTATGATTATGTCTGTAATAAGGCGTGAGGCCGAAAGCACATTGATTTTAACCGTTCTGTTCATAACTCCTGCGATATCCATAAGCTTAGCAGGCAAATTATCTATAGAACGCAGTAAAGGCGTCGCTTCTCTAACCAGAGCGCTTCCTGCTGCATTAAGATAGATATGTCTGCCTCTTCGAGTAAAAAGTTCCACTCCAAGATCATTTTCCAGTCGTTTGATAGATTGACTAAGCGCAGGCTGAGCTATATGAAGGCGTTCTGCCGCAGAAGTTATGTTGCAGTCTTTTGATACCTCTAAAAAATAACGTAATTGTTGAAGTTCCATTCTAAATCCCTCTTATTTTTTTCAAAACTATGTATTTGTGTATATCAATATATCTTATCCCATTATTAACATTATCCTGTTGTCCTAATTATAACTTAAAAGTTATTAAAATCATATTTATTATATATTATACATTATTATAGGTCAGTGATATTATAATGTCAAGAAAAGGAGGTAAAATATCATGGCGGAAATTTTTGAAACGTTAATGCTGGTCTGCTTCGGACTTTCATGGCCTATATCTGTACTGAAATCTTATAAATCCTGTACATCTCAGGGAAAAAGTCTGTGGTTTGAACTGGCGATTTTTATCGGCTATATCTGCGGCATATGCAGTAAGTTTACGGCAGGAAATATAAACTATGTGCTGGTTTTATATATCATAAATCTGATAATGGTAAGTACTGACATCGCACTGTATATACGAAACAGGAAATATGATATGGAGGTATGTCATGAAGCAAGAATTTAGAACCCAGCTCAATGAATATAGACAGATTAACAAGATAGCTAAGAAAGGTGAAGTCGTTTTTCTCGGCTCCACGTTTATGTATGAATTTCCTTTTGGCGAGCTTTGCAAAATGCTGTGTACAGAAGATAGAATATATAACAGAAGCGTACGCGGACTTACCGTTAAAGACGCACTTGAAGTGTATCATCAGGCGGTTTCACCACTTGCGCCTAAGAAACTCTTCATCAATTTGGGCGAAGAAGAAAAGGATAGTAGCTTTATTGACGATTATCGCAGACTGATTCAATATATCAAGAAAGATTCGCCTAAAACGAAAATTTTATTATTCTCAGTATTGTCTGCCGATGCGAAAAAATGTAGATTTAACAATGAAATCAAGGTTATGGCAGAAGAACTTGATGTAAAATACGTAGATTCCATGGACGGCATGATTGGCTCTAAAGGAAACCTCACCTCTCCGTTTATAGACGAAGATGAACAGCTTACTCTGATGGCGTATATTAGTTTCTGGCGCAAAGCATATCATTATTTGAGAGATGGAAACATTTCGTATTATGATGCGTTCAGCATTTCAAATGCAGCCATGATGGCACAGTTTTAACTGTAATAAAAACACGAGATCTATCGAGATACACATTGGTTTACACATGAAGCGTTTTGTCAAGTGCTTTTTTGAGTTATTGACGCAAATTTTTGTGAAAGTGCGAAAGTGCAAAGTGCAAAGGGTCTGCGTTTTGCACTTTCAGCTTG
>CAZYWO010000087.1:0-8562 GCA_964651095.1 uncultured Oscillospiraceae bacterium
AGTTTTACAGGAGGCTAAGATGATATGATATCAGTTGAACACTTAACTAAATGTTATGGTGATTTCATGGCGGTCGATGACTTATCGTTTCAAATCAATGCAGGACATGTGTACGGATTTTTAGGCCCTAACGGCGCGGGGAAATCCACTACTATGAACATTATGACCGGCTGCTTGTCAGCTACGGCAGGAAGTGTAAAGATTGATGGCTATGACATTTTTGAAGAACCTGATAAAGCGAAGAAGCTTATCGGATATCTTCCCGAACAGCCGCCGCTTTACATGACGGAAACACCCGTGGAATATTTAAGGTTTGTGGGTGAAGCCAGGGGATTAAAGGGGGCGGAACTGGAAAAACAAATCGAGGAAGTGATTGAACAGACAAAGATCGGGGATGTAAGGAACCGCCGCATTTCTGCATTGTCTAAAGGATACAAGCAGAGAGTCGGAATTGCACAAGCTCTTCTGGGAAATCCCAAAGTTATCATTCTTGACGAACCTACCGTTGGACTGGATCCAATACAAATTATTGAAATTCGCGCATTAATTAAGGAATTGAGTAAAACTCACACGGTTATTTTCAGTTCACATATTCTTTCTGAAGTACAGGCTATCTGCGACGAGATATTGATTATCGCCAAAGGCAAACTAATAGCCCATGATAGACCGGAAAACCTTGAAAAACGGCTGCTGGCGCCTAACGAGATTGTAATTACTTCCGATGCGGCGGCAGAAGAAGTGAATGAGTTGTTAGCTGAAATCAGTCATATTACCGATATTTGCATAGAAAAAAAAGAATCCGATTTGATTGTTGCACATTTAAAGACGGATTATGAAAATATTTATGAAATTTCTCGCGACATATTTTTATCCTTTGCATCAAAAGGAAAAGTGCTGCTGGAAATGACTTTGAAGAAAGCTAATCTTGAAGATGTCTTTATTGAGCTCACGGAAAGCGAGGACATGGATATCCAGCAAATGGAAAGTGAAGAAAAAGAAAGTGAAGAAACGGAAATTGGAAAAAGAGAAACAGGAGAAATAGAAATGGAGGAAAATGAAAAATGATTGCGGTATTAAAACACGAACTTCGTCTTTATTTTCATTCATTAACTGCTTACGTTTTTGGCGCCTTTTTGCTCGCTTTTATAGGAATCGGAGCAGTATTGTATAACATACAGGCGGCAGTAAGCAATTTTGAGTTCGTTCTCAGTTTTGCAAGCTTTGTATTTGTAGTCATCGTGCCTATTTTGACTATGAGAGTAATTGCAGAAGAACGAAAACAGAAAACGGATCAGCTTTTATATGCGCTTCCCATCACCACTACTCAAGTAATTATAGGAAAATATTTAGCGCTGCTTACAGTTTATCTGATTCCGTTATGTTTCATTTGTTTTTATCCTATGATATTTGCCCAGTACGGTGAAGTTTACCTGCTTACATCTTATGGGTCTATTTTTGCGTTTTTTATTATGGGTGCGGCGCTTATAGCTTTGGGAGTATTTATATCATCATTGACAGATAACCAAGGCTTTGCGGCAGGCATCGGAATTGCTGTAATTCTCCTTAATTATTTCAGCGTTAGCCTTTCAGAATATATATCATCTACCGCATTTGGATCGGCTGTCGCTCTTTGCGTGATAATAATTTTAGCTGCAATTGTAATTCGATATTTAACTAAAAACGAGAATTTAGCATACGGCGTTTGTCTCATAGCATTAATAGCCGTAGTAGTCGCATATTTCATTGATGCCTCTAAATTTGAAGGACTTTTACCGGATATTATGACAAAATTATCCTTGTTTGATCGGTTTAGCAGTTTTGTAAACGGGGTTTTTGATATGACAGCAATTGTATACTATATTACCATTGCAGTATTTTTCCTGTTTCTTTCTGTGCAGTCATTGGAAAAAAGGAGGTATAACTGATGAAAAAGAATAAACTTCTTAAATATTTAGGGCCGACAGAAAAAAATCAGATAGCCTTTCGCGGGGGAGCCTATTCTTTAACCATAAGCGTTGTTGTGCTGGCTATTCTAGTGGTAGTAAATATTTTTGCATCTGCGCTGCCTTCTTCCGTGACTAAATACGACATCAGCGCTACTAAACTTTACTCGATTACCAGCAACACTAAGGCAGTGGTAAATGCTTTGAAAGATGACGTAACGATTTACTGGATAGTCCAATCCGGGCAGGAAGATGAGATTATCGAAAATTTACTAAGTAAGTACGAAAGCCTTTCTGACCATATTGAAGTGGTTAAGAAAAACCCTGATGTCTTTCCTACATTTGCTCAACAATATACAGATGAAACTGTTGAAAACAACAGTTTAATAGTGGAATGTGGAGAGCGAAGCAGGTTTATCAGTTACAGCGATATTTATATTGAACAAATGGATATGTATTCATACAACGCATCTTTTGACGGAGAAGGTGCGATTACCTCTGCAATAGATTACGTGATTAATGAAGAATTTCCTCAACTATATGTCTTGGAAGGCCACGGCGAGATAGAACTTCCTTCTACGTTCAGCCAGCAAGTTGAAAAAGAAAACATTGAAGTCAATTCATTATCATTGCTGACAGTAGACTCTATTCCAGAAGATGCAGACTGCATTATGATTTACGCTCCTGCCAGCGATATTTCCGAAAAGGAAAAGGATTTGTTAGCCGATTATGTAGAGTCCGGCGGAAAACTGCTGGTTATGGCAGGACCTACAGAAGACAATGCTCTGAAAAACTTGTATAGCCTGCTTGCGGACTACGGTATAGAAGCCAATGAAGGTGTAGTAGTAGAAGGTGACAGGGAATATTATGCTTTTCAGGCTCCTTTTGTGCTTATGCCTGACTTAACCAGCGATGATATTACAGATTCATTGATTGAAGAAAAGTACTATCCGATAATGCCTATTTCTTTGGGCTTGACCGTAGGTGAAACATCAAGCGGAGCAGAAGTGAAAGAGCTGCTTACCACCTCCTACAATTCTTTCAGCAAAATTGACGGATATAATATTTCCACTTATGAAAAGGAAGACGGAGATATCGACGGTCCGTTCGCCGTTGCAGTTTCCATTGAAAATAACAGCGAGGGCAAAATCATCTGGTTTACATCGTCATATTTCTTAGATGACATGTATAACTCTTATTCCTCCGGCGCTAATGTGGATATGGGAATGAACGCAGTATCCTCATTAATAGGAGAAAGCGAGGCTATGGCAATTCGCAGCAAGTCGCTGAATTATAATTATCTTACCATCAGCGATTCAACTTCATCATTGCTGAAAGTAACTATGATAGGCGTATTTCCGCTTCTGTATCTGGGCATTGGAATTTGTGTAGTTATGAGGAGAAGGAGGAAGCAAAATGAAACGTTCTAAGAGGATTTATGCATTATGCGGAGTTCTGCTTGTGGTTTGCATTGCAACCATTGGCGTTATGAAGTTTGAGGAACATAAAGAAAATATTAAAAACAGCAATGAAATAATTCTGGAATTACCAATCGACACGGTGCAATCTTTGTCATGGGAATACAGCACGGAAAGTCTTGCTTTCCATAAAGATGGAAAATGGCTTTACGATGATGATGAGGCTTTCCCCGTAAATGAAGAAAAAATTGAAGAGCTGCTGGAACTGTTTGAGGAATTTGGAGCCTCCTTTGTTATTGAGGATGTAGATGATTATGGACAATATGGTTTAGACAGCCCGGTTTGTACCATTGATTTGGCAACAGATGATCAAACTTATGAAATTCTTGTTGGAAATTATAGTGATATGGATTCTCAACGTTACATCTCTATCGGAGATGGCAATGTCTATCTGGTAGAAACCGATCCCATGGGCTATTTTAGTCTTAGTCTCAAAAGTATGATAAACCATGATGAAATTCCGTATTTCAGTAATGTGACTGCAATTAAGTTTGAGGGCATTGAAAACTACAGTATTGTGTATGAAGAAGACAGTGATAATACGTACTGTAACGACGATGTTTACTTTGCTAAGCAGGGCGGACAGCTTCTCCCTCTGGATACTTCCAGAGTAGACAGCTATATGGACAATGTAAGTTATTTGTACCTTACCGATTATGTCACATATAATGCATCTGACGAAGAACTGAAAGAATATGGTTTGGATGAGCCTGAACTCACATTAACTGTGGATTATACTTCCACAGATGATGACGGAGAAGAAGTTACAAACACATTTGTATTGAATATCAGCCGTGATTCTGAAACGAAGAAAGCTTCCGAAAATGAAACTCAGGAGGAAAGCAACGATTCAGATGATGACAGCGCAGATGAGGACTTTACAGCATACGTCAGAGTGGGTGAGTCTCAAATTATTTACAGCATATCTTCTGATGAATACGATGAACTGATAGACGCATCATACGACGCCTTTAGACATTTAGAAGTGCTTTCCGCAGATTTTTCTGATATTGAAAAGATTGATATTTCTTTGGAAGGCGATACTTATACAATTACGTCAGAAGAAGATGATGAGCGCACATATTTTTATCAGGACGAAGAACTGGAAATCGCAGATTTACAAAGCGCCCTGAAAAACTTAAGTGCAAGCAGTTTTACCGATGAGCAGCCGACGAAAAAGGAAGAGGTTAGTTTAACGGTTTATCTGAATAACGAAAAATATCCGAAGGTTGTGATTGAATTATACAGGTATGACAGCAGCAATTGCATTGCAGTGGTTGACGGAACTCCGGTTTCATTTGTTACACGCTCCGCAGTGGTAAATCTGATTGAAGCCATCAATGCTATCGTATTGGAGTAAACCTAAAACCATATGAAGTTTATAATGTAAGACCATCGATATAAAAAGGGTATTAAAATACTTAAAATTGAAAAAATTAAAAGTATAAAAATATCAAAGGATATAAATCGATGGAAAGGATTATGGCGGTGTATGGATAATTTATACGATGTGATAATAATAGGCGGAGGTCCGGCAGGTCTAACAGCAGCTTTGTACTTAGCACGGGCTAAGTACAAAGTGGCTGTTTTAGAGAAGGAAACTTTCGGCGGTCAGATTGCAATAACCGATGAAGTGGTTAACTATCCGGGTGTAACTCGTGCAAGCGGCAGAGAGTTGACGGAAACCATGAAAAAGCAAGCTCAAAATTTTGGGGCTGAATTCATATCCGATGAGGTAAAAAGCATTTTAGCAAAGGGCGATATTAAAACAGTAAAAACGGAGCAAGGAGAATTTAAATGTTTCGGTATCCTGCTGGCGATGGGTGCAGAACCAAGAATTGTAGGGTTCCGTGGCGAGGAAGAATTTAAAGGACATGGTATTGCATACTGCGCTACATGTGACGGAGAATTTTTTACAGGCAAGGAAATTTTCGTAATCGGCGGAGGGCTGGCGGCTGCGGAAGAAGCTGTTTTCTTAACCAAATATGCCAAACACGTAACTATCTTAATGCGTAAAGGAGATTTTTCCTGCTCTAAATTTGCAGCAGATGCGGCTCGAAGCAACGAAAAGATTACAGTACTGACCAATACAGAAGTGGAGAGTGTTGAGGGAGACACGGAGCTGCACACTATCCGCTACCGCAATAATATTACGGGAGAAGTTACCGAGTATAAGGCGGATGAGGGAGAAACTTTCGGCGTCTTTGTATTTGCCGGTTATACTCCTGCTACAAGCATAGTAAGGGGTGTAATAAATCTTAATGAGCAGGGATATATTGAAACCGACAGGACTTTAAAAACTTCCGCAGAAGGAATTTATGCAGCAGGCGACGTGCGTATTAAACCTCTGCGGCAGGTTGCAACTGCTGTAGGAGACGGTGCATTAGCAGCTACAGAGCTTGAAAAGTATGCATCTCAAATGCAAAAAAAGACGGGACTGTATCCGCAGGTGGAGAAAAGGCATAAAGAAGAAGAAAAAACTCACATGAAACCGGAGAACCTTAAGACATCAAGCCGTTTTTTCACAAGTGATGTTATTGACAAACTTGATTCCATGTTCAGTCGTATGGAATCACCGCTGATTCTTAAACTGTATCTTGATGAACGCCAAGTATCAACAGATCTGCGCGAGTGTATGGAAGAATTGGCGAAATTAACCGATAAACTTACTGTAGAAGTGGTAAGCGGAGGTGTTAGCAGGGAGTGCGATGGAGATACATGCAGTATTGTAAGCGAAGTTATTGACGATAATGAACTTCCTTATGTCAAGGTGTGCCGTGCAGATGGAAGTTGGACAGGACTTGCGTTTCACGGGATTCCGGGAGGACATGAATTTACGCCGTTTATAATGGGATTATGCAATGCGGCAGGCCCAAGGCAATCTATAGATGATAATCTTTTAGAGGATATTAGGCGCATAGACCGCAGAACTGATATTAAAGTTCTCATAACTCTTTCATGTTCCATGTGCCCCGACCTTGTAGCGGCATCTCAGCGAATAGCTCTGGAAAACGATAAAGTCACCGCTCAAGTTTACGATGTAAGCCATTTTTCTGAAATCAGAGAGCAGTACAATGTGATGAGCGTGCCTTGTCTGGTAGTAAACGATGGAGAAAAAGTTCAGTTTGGAAAGAAAAACATTAAACAGGTAATGGATATATTAAAGGGGATGTAACATACAGATCTAAAATGGAATAAACTATAGGTTTAAAAAATAAACTATAGGTTTAAAAAGCGCCGCCGTTTTGTAAGGCGGCGCTTTTGGGATTTGTTGGGGAAGGAACGGGGCGCGTACTTGAATTTAACTTGGAAATGTGATATACTCTGGCTCGTATCTGTTTAATTAAGAATAATTTTTATATAAATAATTAATAATGAAGAAAAAGGAGAAATTTACAAGTGATAACAGTAACTAATGTAAGTCTCAACTTTAGCGGGCAGAACTTGTTTAAAGATGTGGATTTGAAATTTACTCCGGGAAACTGCTACGGAATTATCGGCGCCAACGGAGCCGGCAAGTCAACTTTTTTGCGAATTCTGTCCGGTGATTTGGAACCTTCCACGGGAAGTGTCTCCATAAAACCGGGAATCCGCATGTCCGTACTAAAGCAGGATCACTTTGCCTTTGATGAATTTACCGTTTTAGATACGGTTATTCAGGGTAATGAGCGTCTTTACCGGATAATGCAGGAAAAAGACGCTATATATATGAAGGAAGATTTTAATGATGAAGATGGAATAAAAGCTGCGGAGCTTGAAGCAGAATTTGCTGAAATGAATGGTTGGGAGGCAGAGTCCGACGTAAGCCGCTTAATCCAAGGGTTGGGATTGAGTGGAGACATTCTCTACAGCCCTATGAGCAGTCTGACAGCCAAAGAAAAGGTAAAAGTACTTTTGGCACAGGCTCTGTTCGGCAACCCTGAAATTGTACTGCTTGACGAACCTACAAACCATCTTGACGTGAAAGCTATCGACTGGCTTGAAGATTTTCTCATGGAATATGCGGGCACAGTAATCGTGGTATCTCATGACAGACACTTTCTTAATGCAGTCTGCACCAACATTGTGGATGTAGACTATGGCAAAATCAAAATGTATGTAGGCAACTACGAGTTTTGGTACGAATCTAGTCAGCTTTTCCAGAGGATGATACGTGATCAAAACAAGAAAAACGAAGAAAAAATTAAAGAATTGCAGGCATTTATCCAGCGTTTCTCTGCTAATAAGTCCAAGTCCAAGCAGGCTACGTCTCGCCGTAAACTATTAGACAAATTGACTGTAGAGGAGATGCCGGCTTCTTCGCGCCGTTATCCTTTCGTGGGATTTACAATGGATAGAGAACCCGGAAAGGAAATTCTTCAGGTTGAAAATCTGTCCAAGACTGTCGATGGCGTTAAGGTACTGGACAATATTTCTTTCCGAGTTAATAAAGGAGATAAAATCGCTTTTGTAGGTGAAAACGAAATTGCCAATACAACATTGTTTAAAATAATCATGGGAGAGATGGAACCCGACGAAGGCAGCTATAAGTGGGGCGTTACGATTACCACGTCATATTTGCCTATGGACAATTCATCGTTTTTTAACGACAGTAAATATAATCTTCTGGAATGGCTTGGACAATATACACAAGAAACTACGGAAACCTTTATGCGCGGTTTTTTAGGAAGAATGCTATTTTCAGGTGATGATGTGTATAAAAATGTCAGTGTGCTTTCGGGAGGAGAAAAAGTCAGATGTATGCTCAGCCGTATGATGCTTTACGGTTCCAACGTGCTGGTGATGGATCAGCCCACCAACCATTTGGATCTGGAATCTATAACGGTGGTTAACAATGGGCTAATTGACTTTAAGGGCAATATCCTTTTCGCTTCTCACGACCACGAATTTATTCAGACTGTGGCAAATAGGATTATGGAAATCGGAACAGATGGTAAGCTGACCGACAGACTTTGTACTTATGACGAATACATCAGCCAGTAATTTGTGTTAGTTAGTGACATTGGCTAAGAGGTATTGATTAAGGGCTGGCTAAACGGGAACCGGCTATAAAATCGCTTACATTTCCGGGGAAATAGGTACAATGTTGTATATTAGTCAATGATGTGACACCAACTTTTAAAAAATAAAAGAGTTGGTAT
>CAZYWO010000088.1:0-8448 GCA_964651095.1 uncultured Oscillospiraceae bacterium
AAAACTATTTCGTAATAATTAAAAATATGGTATAGTATCATTAGTGAGAGCGGAACATATATATGCTTACGTTGTTGAAGTAAAGTTGTAGATATCTACGACACTCGCTCCAAAAAAGACACCTAATGGTGTCTTTTTTATAATTAAGGGAAGCGAACCCGCGAGGGCGTCAGCGTTACGAGAAAGTCCTGTGAACTTTCGAGTAGCTGACGTTCCGAAAGCAGCCCCCCCGGCTGCTGAGGAAGCAGGCTGCAAGCAAAGGGATGCAGCCGGTCGATTCCCTTCATCAGCTCCAAAAAAGACACCTAATGGTGTCTTTTTTATAATTAAGGGAAGCGAACCCCATAATTATTTTTTATAATAAATAATATCCCCCTTAAGGAAGGGATTTTGTTTATCATACATTTGTACGTTTTAACACTATCCTTACGCTTTCAATTATGCTCTGATGTTTCACATCTTTAGGCTCAAACTTTACAATATTAAAAGCAAGCTGCATCATTGTTCCCATAGCAACAGTACCGATTAGCGTACCTATGCCGATAGGCCCGTTAAGCCTCCAGCCGAAGAAAAGAATTACAATTAGAATAAGGATATTCACAGCGCCAATTGGGATTTTGTTCAATCTCCTTCCGATACCCACCATAAGTGCGTCTCTCGGTCCGCAGCAAAGCCCTGCTCTCATGTAAATAAACTGCGCAAAACCCATTATGAAAAAGCCTGCTATCATCATAACAATTCCAATCCACAGATTTTTCTGCACTGGGACTAAATCAATCCAGTTGAAAAAATCTACTGTTTTCCCAACTACAACCGCATCTAGGACTGTTCCAATACCTATATGTTCTTTAAGCAATAAATCTATGATGATAATTATGCCGGAAACAATGACAAAAACATCTCCGTAAAGCATACCTAAAGTGTGTGCAATGCCTAAATTAAAAGCATCCCACGGAGCTACTCCTATATTTGCCTGAATTGTTAGGTAAACGCCAAACCCGAAAATAAACAGTCCAAATGCTGCAAATACGGTATTTTTTAATATTCCTATCGGTGTACTGTTCATATCTGTTTCATCTATTTGATCTGCAACAATATTATTTGTCATTTAATTTTCTCCATGTATGTATTCGCAAAGTGTATTAATAGGACAATCGTCGCATTTTGGTTTTCTGGCATCACAACACTGACGACCGTGATAAATCAGGCTGTGATGCGTTCTGGACCATCTTTCTTCAGGAATCCGTTCCATCAGCGAGAGTTCAGTTTTAAGTACGTCTTTTTCCTTTACAAGACCAATTCTGTTTGCCACGCGGAAAACATGAGTATCCACAGCTATTCTTTGGTGTCCAAATCCTACGGAAAGCACTACGTTGGCAGTCTTGCGCCCTACTCCCGGCAGGCTTACCAGCGCATCATAATCATCGGGAACTTTGCCGTCGTATTCTTCAACTAGTTTCTTAGCCATACCTATAATATTTTTAGCCTTAGTCTTATACATGCCGATACGTTTAATATACTCTGAAACTTGTTCCGTTTCAGCCTCAGCCAAAGATTTAGCGTCAGGATAATGCTTAAAAAGTTCAGGTGTCACCTGATTCACTGACTTATCAGTTGTCTGCGCGGACAACGCCACTGCCACTATAAGCTGAAATACATCATTATGATTAAGGGCACATTCTGCCTCCGGATAGGTTTCTTCCAATATGTCCAGTAGTTCTTTTATCTTCTCTTTCTCAATCAAAACTCTTACCTCTTTCTTGACTTTTTTCTATGATTAATGTTAGAATTGTATACAATTAATTCAAAACCTAACCGATTAACTTATCTAAATTTAAAGGAGATAATATGCTTAGCTTAGACTTTTTAAACAATGATTACGAAGACACTAAATCCCCTGCTCAAAAAGTTGAGGAAGCCATCGCTATAGATATTCTCACCGGAAATTTAAGACCCGGTCAGCGAATTGTCGAACAAAACCTTTGTGATAAATATGGTATGAGCCGCACTCCTATACGGGAAATTCTAAATAAAATCTCCTCCGGAGGTCTTATTAAACTTATTCCTAATCGCGGCGCTTTCGTGGTAGGTATAACCGAACGCGACGTAGACGATTTTTTTTATATGAAAAGTCTCTTATATCCTCAATGTGTAAAATGGGCAATTGAGCGTATTACCGACGATGAATACGCTATGCTGGAGGAAACTTTTGCTTTCATGGAATTTTATACTGCTGCCGAAGACCTTGATAAGATGCTTAAAATTAATCGAGGTTTTGAAGCAATCATATATAATGCCTGTCATAACGCAGAAATGGAAAGCACGCTCCTTAAATATGATTTTCTTATCCGCTATGCTAATCTGGATATTAAATATCCTTTAAATTATCTTCCAACTGTTTTGGAAGAACACCGGGCAATTTTCGACGCTTTTCGCGCTAAAAAACCTGAGCAGGGCGCTGAGGCCGCGCAAATCCACGCATATAAGTCAATGCTTAGGCGAAAATAGTCTGTTTCATATATATTGCTTATATTATTCCAAGGTCTTCCAGCAGAATTTTAGCGCCTATAAAGATTAATATTATGCCTCCTGCAAGGGTGGCTTTCTTTTCATAGGCTGCACCGAATAGGTTTCCTATGGCAACGCCTGCCACTGAACAGACAAAAGTAGTAACCCCGATAATAGTAACTGCTCCGGCAATCTTAACTTTTAAAAATGCGAAGGAAATCCCCACCGCCAAAGCGTCTATGCTGGTTGCAACCGCCAAAGTAAAAATTTCCTTAATATTAAGGTTTTCTTCATTTACACAACATTCACATTCACCATTACTCTTTATCACATCCCAAATCATCTTGCCGCCGATAAAAGCAAGCAGTACAAAAGCAACCCAATGGTCGATGTTGGTTATGTAACTTTCAAACTGCTTTCCCAGCGACCAACCCAAAAGAGGCATCAGCGCCTGAAATCCCCCAAAAAACAATCCGATAATTAACATGTTTTTTACTTTGAGTTTTTTCATACCAAGGCCCTTACAGACAGAAGCCGCAAATGCATCCATGGAAAGGCCGAAGCCTATCATGATTACCTCAAAAAATCCCATTAAAAATATCCTCCCAATGTTTTCATTGAAAGGATATTTTATCATAATATAAAGATAAAATCAACTTTAAGAATTAAAAATCAACTTATCTATACAGTGAAAATAAGCTTTTCTCCATCGGAATCTATAGTAACTGTATTACCGTCAATCAGCTCTCCTCTTATAATCATCGATGCAATTTCCGTTTCAACATACTTTTGCAGATAACGTTTCACCGGTCTTGCGCCGTATTGCGGATCATAAGCCTCGCCTGCGATAAACTCTTTTGCCTTATCTGTAAGATTTAAGCTCATTTCCCTGCTGGCAAGTCTTGCAGAAAGCGATCCAAGTGAAAGTTCTATAATTCTGATGATTTGGTTAATTGTGAGAGCGCTGAATACGATTATATCGTCAATTCTGTTAAGAAATTCCGGCCTGAAATAATTCTTAAGCTGCGCAGAAACTCCCTCTTTTACATCTTCCGGTATAGTTCCGTCTTCTGTCATATTATCAATAAGCTGGCTGCTTCCTATATTAGACGTCATAATTATTATGGTATTCTTAAAGTCCACAGTTCTGCCCTGATTGTCCGTAAGACGACCGTCATCAAGAAGCTGAAGCAGGATGTTAAAAACATCCGGATGCGCTTTTTCAATTTCATCGAATAAAATTACGCTGTATGGTTTGCGTCGTACCGCTTCTGTTAGCTGTCCGCCTTCATCATATCCCACATATCCCGGAGGCGCTCCAACCAGTCTGGATACCGAATGTTTCTCCATGTACTCCGACATATCTATTCTTATCATATTTCTTTCAGTGTCAAAAAGTGTTTCCGACAGCGCCTTAGCAAGTTCCGTCTTGCCCACGCCTGTAGGTCCAAGGAAAATAAAGGATCCTATAGGTCTATTTTCGTCTTTAAGGCCTGCTCTGGCTCTTAAAATTGCCTCTGAGACGGCTTTTACCCCTTCTTCCTGACCTATTACCCGTTTATGAAGAATATCAGGCAATTTAAGCAGCTTTTCCCTTTCGCTTTCCACCAGTTTACTTACAGGAATTCCTGTCCAGCCTGAAATAACTTCAGCAATTTCCTCTTCTGTTACTTCCTCTTTAAGCAATCTGTTTTCACTGTCTTTGCCATCTTGCGCCTTTTCCTTTTCAGCCTCCAGTTTCTTTTCCAATTCAGGCAAAGTGCCGTATTTTAACTGAGCTAGTTTTTCAAGGTCATAGTTTCTTTCGGCTTCTTCCATCTGATGCTTTACTTCTTCAATCTGCTGCTTAGTTCCCTTTACTTCTGAAATCGCCTTTTTTTCGTTTTCCCATTGGGCTCGCATTTTTTTGTCTTCTTCTTTTAATGCGGCAAGCTCTTTTTCTAAAGTTGCCAGTCTGGCAGCGGAAGCCTTATCGGTTTCCTTAACCATCGCCTGTTTCTCAATTTCAAGCTGCATAATCTTTCTCGATATTTCATCCAGTTCCTGAGGCATGCTGTCAATTTCAGTTCTGATTCTGGCTGCTGCTTCATCCATCAAATCTATCGCCTTATCGGGCAGAAATCTATCGCTGATATATCGATCGGAAAGCGTTGCACAGGCAATCAATGCTCCATCGGTAATTCTTACGCCATGGTGAATCTCAAATCTTTCTTTTAAGCCTCTAAGTATGGAAATCGTATCCTCTACCGTAGGTTGGTCTACAAGCACTTTCTGAAAACGTCTCTCAAGTGCAGCATCCTTTTCAATATATTTTCTGTACTCGTCAAGAGTGGTAGCTCCAATGCAGTGAAGTTCGCCCCTTGCCAGCTTAGGTTTAAGAAGATTGCCTGCATCCATAGAGCCCTCGGTTCTTCCTGCTCCGACGATATTGTGTATTTCATCAATAAACAGAATTATTCTGCCTTCTGATTTTTCAACCTCGTTGATAACAGCTTTAAGTCTTTCTTCAAATTCACCTCTGAATTTAGCTCCGGCAATGAGAGCGCCCATATCGAGTGCAAAAATAGTTTTATCCTTAAGTCCTTCAGGCACATCACCGTTTAAAATTCTCTGAGCCAATCCCTCAACTACTGCGGTTTTTCCTACGCCTGGCTCGCCAATAAGCACCGGATTATTTTTAGTTCTTCTCGAAAGAATCTGAATGGCATGTCTTATCTCAGCATCTCTGCCGATTACAGGGTCAAGTTTTCCATCCCTTGCCATTTCCACTAAATCGCGTCCGTATTTATTTAAAGCATCATAATTGTCCTCCGGATTTTGGCTGGTTACTCGCTGATTTCCTCTGACTTTGGAAAGAGCATCTAAAAATCCGTTCTTAGTAATGCCAAACTTTGCAAAAATTTTTGAACTTGGTGTTCCTCTTTCTTCAAGGAGCGCCATATAAAGATGTTCAACACTTACATACTCATCTTTAAACTGCTCGGCCAGCTTTTCGGCTTTCATAAGAATCTGTGAAAGTCTTCTCGATGAATACATATTGTCCGCCGCCCCTGAAACCTTCGGCAGTTTTTCGATCTCTTCCTGCAAGTCAGCAATTATCGAAGTAGGATCAAGATTCATAAATTTTATAAGTTTAGGAATTAGCCCCTCTTTTTGCATCATAAGAGCCAGATGAAGATGTTCTCCGTCAAGCATCTGATGTCCTTCGGAAATTGCTATATTCTGGCAGTCCATTATGGCTTGCTGTGCGTTCTGTGTATATTTTTCAATGTTCATAATTCCCCTCCTGTAAATCTTCCATGATTATTTCACGATTATACGCCGCGTATATGACGTATGCTCAATGATTATTTTTCCTTTTGATACATATATAATATACCTGAT
Organism: uncultured Oscillospiraceae bacterium; assembly: GCA_964651095.1. Taxonomy (GTDB): domain Bacteria; phylum Bacillota; class Clostridia; order Peptostreptococcales; family Anaerovoracaceae; genus SUG1106. The sequence goes on from CAZYWO010000088.1 coordinate 5,893, forward strand.
TTTTCAAAAAGTAAAGAGAAAATTAGCACTCTTTTTGTTAGAGTGCTAATAATTTGATGAAGATTTGTTGATATTCTTACTTAAGCCGTATATAATAGAAAAATAAAAATGCTCTCTTTTTCGTGCAGATATTGAGAGGACACTCTTTTAAACAAATATTATAATCAAATTGACATGAGGTGAAAAGAAATGGAATGGATTGAAAGACTAAATAAAGCAATAGATTATATAGAAGAACATCTGAACGACAAGCCGGATTATGAACAACTTGGCAAAATCGCCTGTTGCTCAGGTTATCATTTTCAAAGAATGTTTGCCTATATGGCGGGAACTCCTCTTTCAGAATATGTGCGGAAAAGAAAGATGTCCCTTGCTGCGGTGGATCTTCAAGACGGCAGTGAAAAAATAATAGATGTCGCCCTCAAATACGGATACAATTCCCCTACCGCCTTTAACAGAGCCTTTCAATCGGTTCATGGAATAGCTCCGGCAGCAGTATAAAACGATGGTGTATTCCTAAAATCTTTTCCACCTATCAAATTTACGATCACAGTTAAAGGAGCGGAAGAAATGAATTACCGAATTGAAACAAAAGAGGCATTTCGCATTGTCGGCGTATCGGTTCCATTATACAAGGATATCGAGAAAAATTTTGATGTCATACCGCCAAAATGACAGGAGATTTCTGAAAACGGAACGCTTAGTAAACTCATAGAAATGATGGATACTCCTCCTATGGGTGTTTTAGGAGTAAGCACTTGCAACGACCACGAAACGTGGAGATACTTCATAGCAGTATCCAGTTCCAAGGAGAAGGATGACTTAGAGGAATACATTGTACCCGCAGCAACTTGGGCCGTTTTCCCCGGTTCAGGTACCAATGAATCTATTCAGGAACTTGAAAGACGCATCGTCACAGAGTGGCTTCCCACTTCAGGATATGAATACGGTAATGGACCTGATGTGGAAGTTTACCTGAACCCTGATCCACAAAACGCTCAATACGAAGTTTGGATACCCGTGGTAAAAGCAAAGAATTTATAAATAAAAAAGTAAAGCCATACGCCCTAAGAACGTATGGCTATTATTTTAATTATTCTTATTGTCCTTTTAGTCATTTAACGAAACTTATCCCAGCAGCAAGTCTAGGAAAAATTCATAAATCGGGTCTATAATTATATCGGTAACGTTGAAAATAATCATAATCATCAGGATAAAAAAGCCGTTTTTATACAGCGGATAATACCAACTGTACTTTTCCAGATTAAAAATCTGGGTTATTATTCCAAAGCCGTCAAGCGGCGGTACAGGCAGCAAATTGAAAATCATCAGAATGATATTGACAGCCACGATATAGATAAAAATTTCAAGTAAAATTCCGCCTATGCCGCTATAAAAATCGTAAGACATATTCTTGGCTATAGTTTTCACGATAAACGAAAATACCAATGCAATAACAAAATTAGTAGCAACGCCTGCAATAGCAACTATGAACTCGTCTCTCCTTCTATGCTTATAATATCTTGGATCAATTTGCACAGGTACTCCCCATCCGAATCCGGCAAACATTAGAGCAATAAAGCCGATCGGATCCATATGCTTAAAAGGGTTCAGGGTAAGTCTTCCCTGAAGTTTAGGCGTAGGATCACCTAAAAGATATGATGCATATCCGTGAGCTGCTTCGTGAAACGTTAAACCTATGACTATGCCCGGTAAGATTATTACTTTGTTATAAAACCAGTCGCCCAGAGACATGCTGTTATTGAAAAAATTATCGGCAAGAAGAATAACTATAATTATAATCATTGCCGGATTTACATTTCTAAAAAGTCTATTTATTTTATCTCTCATACTTTTTTCTTTTCCTTTCGATTACAAGAAAAAATATTATATCTATATTAGCACATTTTTGCTCACAATGAAATATTATATAATAAAGTAATATGGCATTTGCCTGAACGAAAGGTGGTTTTTTAATGAACAAATCCCTTGTATGTATTGATGTCTATACTGTAAATGAGGGCGATACGTTGTACTCTATCGGAGAAAAATATGATCTGCCTGTAAGCCTTTTGATGAAAGTCAACTGCATAGATAATCCTTACAATCTACAAATCGGATCCAGACTGTGTATTCCGGGAACAGAAGATCAACTTCCTAACAGAGAAGAAGAAAGCAGCCACAGAACTCATAACGTGGCAGCCGGAGATACTCTTTACTTAATTGCAAAAAAATACGGCGTCAGACTTGACAATTTAATGCGGGCAAATCCCGATATTGATCCGTATAATATGCTTGTAGGAACTGTACTTTTCATTCCTGAGGCTTAATCCTCACTTCTGTTTTGCCATAATAGAAGAAATATTTACATCCAAAAATATACCTCGGCGTCAACTGCCGAGGTATGTTTATGTCCAATTAAGATAAACTATTTTAGTAATAGAATCCTGTGTTTGGGTTGGAATATTCATCTACTCTCGCCTGATATGCTTCCATCGCTTCTTTCTCAAAGGCGAGTTTTACATCTCCCGCTCCTATATCCTTTAAAAGCCACTT
>CAZYWO010000089.1:0-8421 GCA_964651095.1 uncultured Oscillospiraceae bacterium
TTATCTGCCACCCGCAATTAATCGATTTATTTTCGCTCCACCCCAACATTTGACAGAGAGCCAAAAAAACAGGGGTTTCTCCCTGTTTTACCGTTTCGGTTATTAATACTTATCATACAAATATATTCAATGAATTACTCAATATACGAAAACGGACATATACTGATGCACTTTCCGCATGTGTCGGCTCCTTGCTGATTGCTTGTCTGTTTCGCCAGTGCCTCATTATTGTTCAGTTCCCGCTGACAGACGAATTTGTCAATATCGCCCTTGTTCAGAGCTTTAGCCGGACAAATGCTAAAACAAAGCCCACATGAACCGTTCTTATAATACAGGCACTCAGGTCCTCTATATTTTTCGCTCGGTTTAAGCGGCGCCGTAGTAATTACGGTGCAAAACCTTCCTGCGCTGCCCTTTTCAGTTATGACAAGCCGGTTTGCCCCAAAGCTGCCCAGACCGGCAATTACTGCTGCACTCCTGTGAGACCATTTGCATATTAAGTCTTTTGGATCGTATGTATGGGTAGCAGGAATTTTTATTCCCACATAATCTTCACTTTCAAGAACATCTATTACAGCATCGCTGATAACTGCGAAATGCTCGTTTATAACCTCATAGGCTTCGCCCCATTTCTTGGAATTGTGTTCCGACGTCTTAGGTTCTCCTGCAACGGCTTTAGTAAACGGCACATAGAAACTTATCACGCTTTTAGCCCCGGGAAGAATATCCGATGGAAGATAGTGCCACGGTCCAATCAGAGTTTTTAGTTCTTCAAACATTTTATCATCAGCCGCAGAAAACCCTACGCATGGTTTTCTGAAAAGATCAGGGCGATTTAGTTCTTCAAGTTTGTCTATTATGATTTCTTCAAGCCTTTTCTCCAATGACATTTCAATGCCTTCTTTCCTCTTTTGATATTCCGCTTCTTTACTGCCGCTATATTATTCAGGAATAATGTTTACAATCTCCTGTGATTTCACTGCCGCTTCCACCAGAGCCTCTACATCCAGTTTGCTTTCCGACTGAAGAATTCTTTCTAATTTAGGCTTAGTAGTGGGATGTTTAGGAAGAAAGACTGTGCAGCAATCCTCATAAGGTAAAATAGAAGTTTCAAAAGTGCCTATTTCCTGCGCTTTCTCCATAATATCCACCTTATCCATAGCGATAAGCGGTCTCATTACAGGCAGCGATACGCATGCGTCTGTTACCACCAGCGCTTCCGCTGTCTGACTAGCCACTTGCCCCAGATTTTCTCCGGTAATAAGCATCATGCAGCCAGTATCCTCCGCAATTTTTTCAGCTATTCTCATCATAAAACGGCGCACAAGAATCGTTGTTTCCTCTTCCGGACAATTCGTAACGATCTGTTCCTGAATAGGCAGTAAGTTGATTACGTGCATCTTAAATCTGCCGCAGTAGGATGCCACGATTTTGGCTAAATCCTCAACCTTTTCCTGAGCACGCTGGCTGGTATAAGGATAAGAATGAAAGTGAACTGCCTCTATGAGCATCCCTCTCTTTGCCATCATCCATGTAGCTACAGGGCTGTCTATACCGCCTGAAAGGAGTGTAAGACCTTTACCGTTGGTTCCTAGCGGAAGTCCGCCAAAACCTGCAATTTTGCCTTCGTAAATATATGTGCGGTCGCTTCTCACATCCACATGCAAGTATACGTCGGGATTATGCACATCAACTTTAAGAACTTTGCATCCCACTAAAACCTTAGCTCCTATGATTCTGCCGATTTCAGGGGATTTTACAGGAAAGGTTTTATCTGCCCGCTTGCCTTCCACTTTGAAAGTTTTTATGCCCCGTTCTTCGATGAGGTTCATCATATATTTTACGGCTTCATCGCCTATGGCGTTTAGCTCCGAAGGCGCTTCTACGGCTTTGCTGATGGAAGCCACTCCAAATACCTTGGAAATTTCCTTGATTACGGGATTAATGTCTAAATTTTTATCTGCGCGGACAAAGATTAATCCTTCGTGCCTTTTTACATCAATACCTTCATAATTTTTAAGATTCTTTTTGATTCTGTCAACAAGGATTCTTTCAAAATAAGGTTTATTCATGCCTTTTAAAGCTACCTCGCCGCATCTGACAATTAAAATATTTTGTTCGTTCATTTTTTCCTCCTTACAGACCGGCCATATTAGTTGGCGCCGGTATCATCGTGTGTCTTGTTAGTGAACTTATTCAAAGTTTTTCAAACTGTTAAAGACTATCCGGTTTATCTGAAGCTTCCCAGTTTTCTAAAACGCATCACCGCAGATTTAACTTTTTCCAGAACATACTCCATCTCAGCTTCGGTATTCATCTCGCTGAAACTGAAACGAACAGCTCCCTCTATTTCCTTATCTTTCAGCCCCATGGCTTTCAGCACGTGGCTCTGTCCTTTTTTGTTTGACGAACATGCGGAGCCTGTGGAAACGAAAATTCCATCCTGCTCAAGGGTATGCAGAATCACTTCGCCTCTTGTACCCAAGAAAGAGACATTGAGTACCGACGGACAGCATGTCTCATCTTCAGGGCTGTTAATAATCACATCCTTAATCTCGCTCTTAATACCTTCCAGAAGATATCTGCGAGATGCGCTCATTGCGGCAATTCTTTCGTCATATTTCGACATAGCTATTTCACATGCCACGCCAAAGCCCACAATTGCAGGAGTGTTTTCTGTACCGGAACGCATGTGTCTTTCCTGTCCGCCTCCCAGCATAAAAGGCTCAATGTTGATGCCCTTGCGGCTGTAGAGTATGCCTATTCCTTTGGGCCCATGAATCTTATGACCGCTGGCAGATACAAAATCAACGCCTTGCCAGTCTTTTTTCACATTTACAGGGATTTTTCCAAGAGCCTGCACTGCGTCGCTGTGAAACCAAATCTGTGTTCCATGGGATTTATTATACTCATTTTTTATACGGGCGATTTCTTTTATCGGCATTATGGTTCCTGCCTCGTTGTTCACACCCATTACAGACACTAAAATTGTATCTTCTGTTATGGCGGATTTTAGTTGTTCCAGATTAAGATGACAATTTCTGTCGACTCCGATATATTCTACATCAAAACCCATGCTTTCCAGCCTGCGGGCAGGTTCGAGAATTGCAGGATGCTCTACTGCCGATACGATGATTTTCTTTCCTGTGCGCTTCCTGGTCATAGCAGCTCCCATAAGAACTGTATTATCCGATTCTGTTCCGCAGGAAGTAAAGTATACTTCCTCCTCTCCGCAGCCAATTGCTAAGGCAAGAGACTTTCTTGCTGTTTTTACCTTTTTTTCTGCCTCTACTCCCATGTTATGCAGTGACGATGGATTACCGTACATATTGCGCATAACCTCCGTCATTTTATCCGTCACTTCATCGTATTGTCTGGTTGTAGAGCTGTTGTCCAAATAGACATTCATTTTATCCGTCATATTTTATCCTCTTTATCCGTCATATTTTATCCTCTGTTTAAAATTTTTACCTAATATTTTTACCTAATATTTAAATATTTAACCCATTTCTTCCATACCGGTAAATATATTCATCCATTTCTTACTGTAATATCTGTGGAAACAGAAGAAAACTTTCACAAAATCCGCAATCGCTACAAGAGCCATAACCCACGGCAGAGACCATTTAAGCGCCAGCACGCCAATATATGCAAGGGGAATCTGCGCGCCCACATTCAGCGATACATCCACATACATGCAAAAAACCGTATCTCCTCCTGCTCTGAATATAGCGCAAATCATCATATATGCAAACATTTTCGGCGTTAAAGCGATTGCATATACCAGAAGGGCTTTCATCAGCATGTCGGTAGTTTCCGCACTGAAATCGTAAATATCTGCAATGAATTTTCTCGATATAATCAGGATAACCGTCATAACTGCGTTAAGCGCCCATGTGACTTTTATGATATTTCTGCTGTAACGATATGCCAGTTCTTTTCTGCCTTGACCCAAAACTCCTCCGATTATCACTGCCGCAGCATTACCTAAACCGAAGTAAATGGTCTGGAAAAAGTCGGTGACTGTAACTGCAATCTGTGAAACAGCCAAAGCTGAAGCGCTGATTTTGCCATAAGCGGCAAATATGGAAGATACGGATACAGCCCATAGCCCCTCTGTTATGATAACCGGCACTGCGGTTTTCATAACCCGCTTAAACAAATCACGTGAAAATGACAGCATTTCACTTGGCATAGCTTTAAGAGGATGTTCCTTGCGCAGGTAAACTGAAAGAAGCATTGCCGCACACTCTAAAATTCTTGATATTAAAGTGGCTATTGCCGCACCTACAACGCCCAGCTTAGGCGCTCCTAAATTGCCGTAAATTAAAATATAATTTAAAATGATGTTGCATAAAATCGCACAAGCATTGATAGTGGTTGGATATTTCAAATCCTGAATTGCTCTCGAGTTGTATGAAATCACGAAAGTCAATCCTGAGAAAAAATATGAAAAGCATGCAATTTTCAGATAATTAGTTCCAAGCAATATGACCTCCGCTTCGTCGGAAAAAATTCCAATGATAGACGGAGCTGCAAAATATATCAACGCAATGGCAGGTATGGACAACACTACACACATAGTATAGTCAATGCCTACTATTTTTCGCAGGCTTGCCACATCTCCGATACCCCAATACTGTACCGCAATTACCGAAGCGCCGCTAAAAATACCAAAAAGTACGACGCCTAAAATAAAGTATACCTGATTGGCAGCTCCTACAGCGGCTAACGCATTTTCAGAAACTTTTCCAACCATTATGGTATCGGCTAAATTTAGGGTCACTGCAATGACCTGCTGTATTACCATAGGAATTCCGGTAATAACAAGTTTGCGGTAAAAAATCTTGTTTTCTTCTTCCAATGTCTGCGCGTTATGCTCTGTTAAGTTATCCGTATTATTCTTCTTCCTTAAATTCAGCATATTTTTTACTAAAATCTCCCTATAATCTCCAAATCTCCAATTTATATTCTATTTATATTCCATATACATTTATGTAAAACAAATGGGGGCAGAAATTTCTACCCCCAGACATTCCGATTCAAAACTACTTAGCGTAATCAATCGCTCTTGTCTCTCTAACCACGTTGACCTTAATCTGACCAGGATATTCCAATTCTGATTCAATTTTCTTGGAAATTTCTCTTGCCAGAAATACGATTTCTTCGTCGTTAACATCCTCAGGTTTTGCAATAATTCTGATTTCTCTGCCTGCTTGAATAGCAAATGACTTTTCAACCCCTGGTGTGGTGTTAGCGATTTCTTCAAGTTTCTCAAGTCTCTTAACATAAGCGTCAAGAGTTTCTCTCCTTGCTCCGGGTCTTGCTGCCGAAAGCGCGTCTGCCGCCGCAATTAATACAGCCTCCATGCTTCTCGGCTCATAGTCTCCATGGTGAGCTGCCATACCGTTTACAACAGCCTCTGACTCCTTATATCTTCTGAGTACCTCAATGCCTATATCTACATGAGTACCCTCAAATTCATGGTCAAGGGCTTTTCCAATATCATGAAGCAAACCTGCTCTCTTTGCAAGTTTAACATCAAGTCCCAGTTCGCCTGCCATAAGTCCTGCCAGATGAGCCACCTCAATTGAATGTTTAAGCACATTTTGTCCATAAGAAGTTCTGTATTTCAATCTTCCGAGAATCCTTACCAGCTCAGGATGAAGATTGTGGATACCCACCTCGAAAGTAGCCCGTTCGCCTTCTTCTTTAATGATCGCATTGACTTCTTTTTCGGCTTTTTCAACCATTTCCTCGATTCTCGCCGGATGAATACGTCCGTCAACTATAAGTTTTTCAAGGGCTACTCTTGCAATTTCTCTCCTTACAGGGTCAAATCCCGATAAAATAACTGCTTCCGGTGTATCATCTATGATAAGGTCTACGCCTGTAAGGGTTTCGATTGCTCTGATGTTTCTTCCTTCACGGCCTATTATCCTTCCCTTCATTTCATCGTTTGGAAGGGCTACTACGGATACTGTACTTTCGGCAACATGGTCTGCGGCACATCTTTGAATAGCATTAGTAATTATATATTTAGCCTTCTTGTCCGCTTCTTCTTTAGCCTTACTTTCGATTTCCTTAATCATAATAGAAGCTTCATGTCTTACTTCTTTTTCCGTATTGGCAAGCAAAATTGCTTTAGCCTCATCTACAGTGTACCCTGAAATTCTTTCGAGTTCTTCCATCTGTTTGGTTATTGCAGCTTCAAGATTCTTGTTTTTATTTACCAGTGACTGTTCTTTTTGTGTAATGCTTTCTTCTTTTTTTTCAATATTTTCAATTTTTCTGTCAAGAGCTTCCTCTTTCTGAATCATCCTTCTTTCTGAACGTTGAATTTCCTGTCTTCTTTCTCTTGCCTCACGCTCCGCATCGCTTCTGATTCTGTGGGCTTCCTCCTTGGCTTCAAGCAAAGCCTCTTTTTTCAAACTTTCGGATTTGTTTTCGGCGTCAAGAATAAGGTTTCTTGCCTTTTGCTCAGCGCTTCCGATTGCTTTTTCGCCGATATTTTTACGATATATATATCCGATCAACGCACCAACAATTAGTGCGACAACTCCAACTATAATTAGTTTAGTCATTGCAACACCTCCCTCTTATTTAGTTTTTCCGTCTATATTTACAGAAGTATCTTTAGTTAATTTTTATAAAATCAAAACGCATTACATAATTAAAACTTGATATATCCATACAATATATATTATAATGTTTAAATGAGCAAAATGTCAAGGTAGAGAAAGGTAAGAAATGAACAAATTTTTCGCATCGCTTAAAAGCGTGGACAAATTCATACTGATTATCGTAGGACTGCTTGGGGTTATAAGCATTTTAATGCTGGAAAGTACCGTTTATGATGAGGGTTTTGTCATGGCAAGACCGGTACTTATACAAGCGATTTCATATGTTCTCGGATTTGGGGTATTGATTTTTATTCAACATATTGATTACAGGTTCTTTATTGGGCTGGAAAATTTTTTGTATATAGCATCGGTAGTGTTGCTGCTCTCAGTTTATGTTCCGGGGCTTGGCATAGAACAATACGGTTCTCGTGCGTGGATTAGTTTAGGAATTACCACCCTTCAGCCTTCTGAATTCGTAAAAATTCTATTCGTTCTGATTATGGCAGGCTATCTATCCGAACACCGCGATGAACTCAACAATTTTGCCGGTGTGGTTAAAGCAGGCCTTATGGCATTGCCTATAATAGTAATAGTTTTAAAAGAAGATCTGGGAAGTGCGCTGGTGTACATCGTAATGTGGATTTTTATGGTATTTTTTGCCGGTATAGACTACAAAATCTTCTTAAAATGTGCGCTGGTTACTCTGGCAGCCATTCCTATAGTGTACAAGTTCCTTGACGATTATCAAAAGGAAAGAATCGAGGCTTTTCTCCATCCTGAAAATTTAAGCCTTTCAGGTAACTATCAGGTGTGGCAGTCAAAAGTAGCCATAGGGTCCGGTGGATTATGGGGCAAAGGATTATTTCAGGGGACTCAGAAAATTCTGGATTTTATTCCCGTTCAGCAGTCGGACTTTATATTTTCCGTGGTTGTCGAGGAATTAGGGTTTTTCGGAGGCGCCGTTGTAATTGCTCTTTACGGTATGTTACTTGCCAGATTTACTACTATTATCAGGAATTGCGTAGACCTTTACGGCGCCCTTATTGTAATAGGTTTTACTTCCATGTTTCTGTTCCAAGCATTTGAAAATATCGCCATGACGATGGGTATGATGCCTGTAACGGGTATAACTCTGCCGTTCCTTTCAGGCGGCGGTACTTCGGTGATTGCCAGCATGATTTCGGTAGGCGTCATTATTAATGTAGGCGCTAACAGCAGGGCGATAAATTTCTAGTATATTAAAACCTATAGTTATAGATGTCCACAATTAATAACGGGGCTTATATGCCCTATAGTTCTAAAAAAATCGGCTATATGAAACGACCTGACAATAGTTAGATTTCCAGTCTAATCTTTGGAGGGTCACCTCATATAGCCGATATTTTACATTGTTGTAAAATTCAATTTACAATTCTTATGGTTATTCCAACCTGATTATAATTCTTCAATTCTCTGAGCAATATTCTTAAAATTCTTCCATATATATGTATTTTCCATAAATATTATCGGAACACCCATATTGGTTGAAATATGAATGTTTTCATCGTATTGTACCAGACCGATAATCCTTTCGGTTATTTCTCTTGGAAATTCTCCTAAAGATGGCGCCAGACCTGATTTCATCAGTCTTACGTTTACCTTATTAAGCACGTAATGTATATTGCTTATTCCCTGTTGCTTTAAAGTCATAGATACGGTTTCACAATCCCTGATTGACGAAAACTCAGGAGTTATGACTAAAATAACTTCATCAGCTCCTCCCAAGGATATTGCAAGACCATCGTCAAGTCCTGCCGGC
>CAZYWO010000090.1:0-8236 GCA_964651095.1 uncultured Oscillospiraceae bacterium
GCTGGTTAGATGTTATATTGCAACAAAGAGAAAAATCAACGTTGGAGATAAAATGGCAGGACGCCACGGAAATAAGGGTGTTATATCAAGGATTTTACCTGAGGAAGATATGCCGTTCCTTGAAAACGGTCAGCCGCTTCAGGTAATGCTTAATCCACTTGGTGTTCCTTCTCGAATGAACGTAGGACAGGTATTGGAAGTCCATCTTGGTCTTGCTGCCAAGAAAAAAGGATGGTACATTTCCACGCCGGTATTTGACGGCGCTAACGAAAAAGACATCATCAACCTTTTAGATGAATGTGGATATCCGAAGACAGGTAAACTTCTTCTTAGAGATGGAAGAACAGGCGAACCGTTTGACAACCCTGTAACTGTAGGATATATGTATATGCTTAAACTCCACCATCTGGTAGATGATAAGATTCATGCTAGAAGTACCGGTCCTTACTCATTGGTAACACAGCAGCCTCTGGGCGGTAAAGCTCAGTTTGGAGGACAACGTTTCGGAGAAATGGAAGTGTGGGCGCTTGAAGCATACGGCGCAGCATACACGTTACAGGAAATCTTAACTGTAAAATCCGACGACATTGTCGGCAGAGTTAAGACTTACGAAGCAATCGTCAAGGGTGAAAATATTCCTACTCCAGGAATCCCTGAATCTTTCAAGGTATTAATCAAAGAAATGCAGGCTCTGGGTCTTGACGTTAAGGTTCTGTCAGAGAACAACGAAGAAATTGAAATCAAGGAATCATCTGAATATGACGATGATATTCCAAACTTGGAATCCATAATGGACATTGAAACCGAAAGAGAAAGCGATGAGCAGATTTTCAATGCAGGTTACAGTGAAGAAAAAGTGGAAGACGAGGATGACGATTTCGGCTTTGGAGCTGATGAGGAACCTGATGATTATGCGTTGGATGATTTTAAAGATGAGTAATTAAAAGAAAGGGGAGGGGCTCCTTGAATAATAACGTAAACAACGATTATGAATTAAATAATTTTGAATCTATACAGATTAATCTGGCATCTCCGGAAAAGATTCTTGAATGGTCTCACGGTGAAGTAACCAAGCCGGAGACTATCAATTACAGAACCCTTAAACCTGAAAAGGATGGGCTTTTCTGTGAAAAAATCTTCGGACCTATGAAGGATTGGGAATGCCATTGCGGTAAGTATAAGAGAATAAGATATAAAGGTATAGTCTGCGACCGCTGCGGAGTAGAAGTTACCAAAGCTAAGGTGAGAAGGGAAAGAATGGGCCACATCAAGCTTGCAGCTCCTGTTTCCCACATTTGGTATTTTAAGGGAATTCCATCGAGAATGGGACTTTGTCTTGACATAACCCCTAGGAATCTTGAGAAAGTTTTATACTTTGCTTCATATATAGTAACCGATCCGGGCGATAGTAACTTGGGATATAAGGAAATACTCAGCGAGCAGCAGTATAGAGAAGCAAAAGAAGCTTATGGAGACAGATTTGAGGCAGGAATGGGCGCAGAAGCGATTAAGAAGCTGCTTGCCGCAATAGATCTCGAAGAACTTTCCGCTGATTTGAGAAAGAAACTGAAAGATGCATCAGGTCAGAAGAAAATCAGAATTGTAAGGAGGCTTGAGGTTATTGAAGCCTTAAGACTTTCCGGCAATAGACCTGAGTGGATGGTTATGGATGTAATTCCTGTAATTCCGCCTGACATCAGACCTATGGTGCAGCTCGACGGAGGCAGATTTGCAACCTCTGATTTAAACGATTTATACAGGAGAGTAATCAACAGAAACAACAGACTTAACAGACTCCTTGAACTGGGAGCGCCTGATATCATTGTAAGAAATGAAAAGAGAATGCTTCAGGAAGCTGTCGACTCCCTTATAGACAACGGAAGGAGAGGAAGAGCCGTAACCGGACCGGGCTCAAGACCGCTTAAATCTCTGTCCGATATGCTTAAAGGTAAACAAGGTCGATTCAGACAGAATCTGTTAGGTAAGCGTGTTGACTACTCCGGTCGTTCCGTAATCGTAGTAGGACCTGAGTTAAAGTTCTATCAGTGCGGTCTTCCTAAAAAAATGGCTCTGGAACTTTTCAAGCCATTTATAATGAAAGAATTAGTAGAGCAGGGCTATGCTCATAATATAAAGAGCGCCAAGAGAATGGTTGAAAAGGTTAGACCTGAAGTTTGGGATGTGCTTGAAGGGGTTATCAAGGAGCATCCTGTAATGCTTAATCGTGCGCCGACACTTCATAGACTGGGTATTCAGGCATTTGAACCTGTACTGGTTGAAGGCAAGGCAATCAAGCTTCATCCATTAGTGTGTACAGCTTTCAATGCTGACTTTGACGGAGACCAAATGGCAGTACACGTACCGCTTTCCGTAGAAGCGCAGGCTGAAGCAAGATTCTTGATGCTTTCCGTAAATAACATTCTTGCGCCGAAGGATGGCTCTCCAATCACCACTCCTACTCAGGATATGATTCTGGGAAGCTATTATCTGACTCATCCAGGTGTTGAAGAAAGAAATACCAGCGCCGAGAGAGGCGACGGTAAGGTCTTTACAGACCTTGATGAAATGCTTATGGCATATCAGAACGGTGTCGTGGGAATACATGCAAAAGTTAAGGTAAGGATGTTTATAGATGGCGATACTACGGGCAGACTTGTGGAATCTACGGTGGGAAGATTTATTTTCAACCAGGGAATTCCTCAGGATTTAGGCTTTGTTGACAGAGAGATTGACCCATATTCGCTGGAAGTAGACTTCCTCTGCGACAAGAAAAAACTGGGCGTTATCATCGACAAGTGCTACCGCAGACACGGTAATACCGGTACTGTAATCATGCTTGACTATATCAAGTCTATGGGTTACAAGTATTCCACTAAGGCAGCAGTTACCATAAGCGTAAGCGATATGGAAATTCCTGAAAACAAGTGGGATATAGTTGATGCAGCCGAAAAAGAAGTTGATAAATATGAAAAAGCATACAGAATGGGACTTATGTCTAATCAGGAACGTTACGAGCAGATTATTAAAATTTGGTCAAAGGCTACAGATGACGTTGCTGACGCTCTGATGGACTCCCTTGGCTCCTTAAACAACCTGTTTATCATGGCTAATTCGGGAGCTAGAGGAAGTAAAAACCAAATCAGACAGGTAGGAGGTATGCGTGGTCTGATGGCAAACGCAACCGGTAAGACTGTAGAAATCCCTATTAAATCAAACTTCCGTGAAGGACTTTCTATACTGGAATACTTCATTTCCTCCAACGGCGCTCGTAAGGGACTTGCCGATACGGCGCTGCGTACTGCCGACTCAGGTTATCTGACCAGGAGACTGGTAGACGTATCTCATAACGTAATCGTAAGAGAATACGACTGTGGAACCGATGAAGGTGTTGAAGTAAGAGCCTTTACCGATGGCAAGGAAGTAATTGAACCGTTAAAACAAAGAATCGTAGGCAGGACTGCTCTTATCGATATTGTAGATCCTAAAACCGGCGAAGTTATAGTTGAGCAGAACGAAGAAATTCTTGAAGATGCTGCTGCCGCAATTGAAAACAGCGGTATTGACAGAGTGGCTATCAGATCAGTTATGACATGCCACTCAAGAACAGGTATTTGCGCTAAGTGTTACGGAAGGAATCTTGCTACAGGAGAGGAAGTTAATATAGGTGAAGCTGTTGGTATTACTGCTGCTCAGTCAATCGGTGAGCCGGGTACGCAGCTTACGATGAGAACATTCCATACAGGCGGCGTTGCCGGAGGTGATATTACTCAAGGTCTTCCTAGAGTAGAGGAACTTTTTGAGGCAAGAAAGCCAAAAGGTCTTGCAGAAATATGTGAGGCTGATGGAACCGTTATCTCCATTGAAGCAAGAAAAGATAATAAGACAGAAGTAAGGGTAAGAGGCGAAGAAGAAGACAGAACCTATGTAATACCTTACGGTGCAAGATTAAATGTAAAAGAGGGCGATGTAGTTTATGCAGGCGGTCAGATTACCCGCGGACCGCTTAACCCTCACGACATTTTAAGATTAAATGGCGTTGAAGGCGTATATCAATACCTGCTTAAAGAAGTACAACGCGTATATAAGCAGCAAGGTGTAGATATTAACGACAAACACGTCGAGGTAATTGTAAGCCAGATGCTTTCCAAATATAAGATTGAAGATTCCGGCGATACGGACTTGCTTCCGGGCGGACTTTACGGCAAATTTGAAATTGAAGAAGCCGATGAAAAAGCAATTGCTCAAGGTGGTCAACCATGTGTAGCCAAGAGAATTTTGCTTGGTATAACTAAGGCTTCTCTGGCAACCAATTCATTCTTATCGGCAGCATCTTTCCAGGAAACTACAAGGGTTCTTACAGATGCTGCAATCAAAGGTAAAAACGATAAACTTCTGGGTCTCAAGGAAAACGTTATCCTTGGTAAGTTAATTCCAGCAGGTACCGGAATGAAGAGATATAAAAATATCAATGTAGATTATGGTATAAATGCTGAAATTATGGAAAACTATGAAAGAGAACGTGAAAGACAGAGACAGCAGGAGGAAATGTCTGATGCGAATCCTCAAGACTTTGAAGTCGAAGTAGAAGAAGTTTTCGGGGAGCAGGCATTTGAAACTCCCGACATGATGGAAACTACAGATTTCATTGAGCTGGACTAGATTTTGGTTGACATGAGACTGGGATTTGTGATAGACTAAATGTTAGTTTTGAGCCCATTTGACCTAAAATGTTGATGTTTTAGGTCATTTGGCTTGAAAAAAATAAATAATAATTTTCGGAAGAAAGGAGAAAAAGGATGCCTACTATCAATCAATTAGTACGCGAAGGTAGAACCAGTGCTGTTAAGAAGTCAACAGCTCCTGCTCTGAACAAGGGAATGAACTCATTAAGAAGAGTCGCTACTGACACTCATTCACCACAGAAGAGAGGCGTTTGCACTTCTGTAAAGACTGTAACACCTAAGAAGCCTAACTCAGCTTTAAGAAAAGTTGCCAGAGTTCGTCTCACTAATGGTATTGAAGTAACTGCTTACATCCCTGGTATTGGACATAATTTACAGGAACACTCTGTCGTTCTTATAAGAGGCGGAAGAGTAAAAGACCTTCCAGGTGTAAGATACCATATCATTAGAGGAACACTTGACACTGCCGGAGTTAACAACAGACTTCAGGCTCGTTCAAAGTATGGTGCAAAGAGACCTAAAGCTGCTAAAGCTAAGAAGTAAAAATCGCATATTTGCATGTGCTTATGCGAGAATTCATAAGCTTTAGAATATCGGGTAAAATAGTAGAGCCCTTTTATATATTATAAATATATTTAAGCGCTCACGGCCATCACAGCGATAGGTCGAGTACCCCGTTAGCAAAACCAGTCGGTCTTTTAATTGCAGGACCGGGTGGAGTAATTTTTGGCTGCAAACATTTTGCCGTCAAAAGTGAAGAACATGTGCAATTTATAAAAAGTTAAAACTATTGTGCAGATAGCTTTGTACTAGATAAGACAGAATCTAAAGCTATCAAGCGAGGAGGGAAGAGAAGTGCCAAGAAAAGGTAACGTACCAAAAAGAGAAGTACTTCCAGATCCGGTTTATGGAAGCGTTGTTGTTGCTAAGTTAATCAACAGCATTATGCTTGACGGTAAAAAAGGTACCGCTCAGTCGATCGTTTACGGCGCATTTGACATGATTAAAGAGCAGACTGGTGAAGAACCGTTGGAAGTATTTGAAAAGGCTATGAACAATATCATGCCTTTATTAGAAGTAAAAGCAAAGAGAATCGGTGGTGCAAACTATCAGGTTCCGGTAGAAGTTAGACCGGAAAGAAGACAAACATTGGGCTTAAGATGGTTAACTAAATACACAAGAGCCAGAGGCGAAAGAACTATGGCTGAAAGACTTGCAAAAGAGCTTATAGACGCATCAAACAATACAGGTGCATCTGTAAAGAAGAAAGAAGATACTCATAAAATGGCTGATGCTAACAGAGCATTTGCACACTTTAGATGGTAATCTTTATGCGAGCAAAGAAAATAAACTATACAGAAAAGTAGAAGGGAGGATAAATAGATGCCAAGAAGTTTTCCGTTGGAAAAAACAAGAAATATCGGTATCATGGCTCACATCGACGCCGGTAAGACAACAACAACAGAAAGAATCTTGTTCTATACAGGCAAAACTCATAAGCTGGGCGAAACTCACGAAGGCGCTGCAACTATGGACTGGATGGAACAGGAACAGGAACGTGGTATTACTATTACCTCTGCCGCTACAACAGCACAGTGGAAAGATACTAAGATTAACATAATCGATACTCCGGGCCACGTAGACTTCACCGTTGAAGTAGAAAGATCCCTGAGAGTATTGGACGGTGCAGTGACAGTACTTTGCGCAAAGGGTGGTGTAGAGCCACAGTCTGAAACAGTTTGGAGACAGGCTGACAAGTACGGTGTGCCAAGAATGATTTTCGTTAATAAAATGGATATCATGGGTGCAAACTTCTTCAGAGTTGTCAACATGGTTAAAGACAGACTGAAGGCGAATGCAGTGCCTATCCAGTTACCAATCGGTGCAGAAGAAACATTCGTTGGAATTATCGATTTAATTACAATGAAGGCAGAGGTTTACAAAGACGATCTGGGCAAGGAAATTGAAATTACAGATATTCCTGCAGATATGATGGATTTAGCAAAGGAATGGAGAGAAAAATTAGTTGAGTCAGTTGCTGAAACTGATGAAGAGCTGATGATGAAATTCCTTGAAGGAGAAGACCTGACAACTGAAGAAATCAAATCTACTATCAGAAAAGAAACTATAGCCGGAAGAATGGTTCCGATGCTTTGCGGTTCCGCATATAGGAACAAAGGCGTTCAAATGATGCTTGACGCTGTAGTTGACTTTATGCCGTCGCCGCTTGATATTCCGCCAATCAATGGTGTTAATCCAGAGACAGGCGAAGAAGATGTAAGACACACAAGCGACAGCGAACCTTTCTCAGCTCTTGCATTTAAGATCATGGCTGACCCGTTTGTAGGCAAGCTGGCTTTCTTCAGAGTATATTCCGGAACTTTAACATCAGGTTCCTATGTATATAACTCAGTGAAGGGCAAGAGAGAGAGAATTGGTAGAATTCTTCAGATGCATGCGAACAAAAGAGAAGAAATTCAGGAAGTTTACGCAGGAGATATTGCTGCCGCAGTAGGTCTTAAAGATACAACTACAGGTGACACTCTTTGTGATGAAAAACATGAAATCATCTTAGAGTCCATGGAATTCCCAGAACCTGTAATTGAAATCGCTATCGAACCTAAGACTAAGGCAGGTCAGGAAAAGATGGGTATCGCACTTGCTAAGTTAGCGGAAGAAGACCCTACTTTTAAGACTTATACAAACGAAGAAACAGGACAGACTATCATCGCCGGTATGGGTGAGCTTCACCTGGAAATCATCGTTGACAGACTGCTCAGAGAATTCAAAGTAGAAGCTAACGTTGGTAAGCCTCAAGTTTCATATAAGGAAACTATCACAGGAACTGCGGACATCGACAACAAATATGCTAAGCAGTCCGGTGGTCGTGGTCAATACGGTCACGTTAAGATTAGAGTTTATCCAAGAGAAGCAGGAAGCGGATTTGAATTCAAGAATTCAATCGTAGGAGGCGCTATTCCTAAGGAATATATTCCTAAGATTGAAGAAGGTATCATTGAAGCTATGCAGACAGGTCCGATTGCCGGATATCAGGTAGTAGACGTAGGTGTAGAACTTTACGACGGTTCCTATCACGAAGTTGACTCCTCTGAAATGGCATTCAAGATTGCTGCATCCATGGCATTCAGAGAGGCTTGCAAGAAAGCGAACCCTGTACTGCTTGAACCAATCTTCAAGGTTGAAGTTACAGTTCCTGAAGAATACATGGGAGATGTAATCGGCGATATTTCTTCCAGAAGAGGAAGAATTGAAGGTTCTGACATGAATTTAGGCGCTGTTGCAATAAGAGGTATGGTTCCGTTATCAGAGATGTTCGGATATGCAACTGACCTGAGATCCAAGACACAAGGTCGCGGCGTTTATGTAATGCAGATGGATCACTTCGATAAATTACCTGACAGCATGGTAGAAAAAATAAATAAATAAATATTTAAACAGATTTAAGATAATTTGATTGAATTTAAACATTAACCTTTATTTAGGAGGAAACTAAAAATGGCAAAACAAAAGTTTGAAAGAACTAAACCGCACAT
>CAZYWO010000091.1:0-8080 GCA_964651095.1 uncultured Oscillospiraceae bacterium
CTGGTTTTTATGTCAGCTTCCGCAGCTTTTGCTGGTATTCCCGATAAATCGGATTCCTTTTATGTGGCTGACTATGCCGATGTAATTTCAAAAAGCACCGAGGATTATATTATATCCAAAAACGGCGAACTGGAAAGTCTCTGTGGTGGTCAAATTGTAGTTGTTACTGTAGACTTTCTCGACGGAATGGATATAGAGGACTATGCATATAAGATATTCAACGAATGGGAAATAGGCGATAACGATGAAAATAACGGAGTTCTTTTACTCTTAGCCATCGGTGAAGACAATTACTGGTGTATGCAGGGTAAGGGCCTTGAAAGCACTTTGACCAGCGGCGATATAGACGATATCCTATGGTATTACCTGGAACCCGACTTTGCAGACGCTGATTATGATTCAGGAGTGCTTTCAGTATTCAACAAACTATATGATGAAGTAAGCGGCATATATGGAGGCGCCTCCGGTTCCGGAAGCAACGGCAATTCATATAATAATTCTTATAACCGCACGTCAGACGCAACTATATTTACTATAATCAAATGGGGAATAATACTGATCATTCTCATCACCGTAATAAGCATTATCTTAGGAAGCATTAACGGCAGGAGGAGAAGGAGAAATCCTCCGGGAGGATATTATTCGGATAGTTATCCGTACGACCATAGGAGAACCAACGGTAAGGTTTACATACCTGTTCCTATGCACAGACCGCGCCCTGCAAGACCTCCTCGGCCTCCAAAACCACCTCAGAGACCTGCCCAGCCGAGCAGGCCTGCCGCTAGCAAGCCTAGCAAACCTTCAGGCGGTTTTGGCGGATTCGGCAGTTCCGGAGGCGGCAGCTCAAATAGAAGCGGCGCCGGTCGCAGCTTCAGTAGTTCAGGCAGAAGCTTCGGCGGCGGTATAAGCAGAGGCGGCGGCGGTATGAGCAGAGGCGGCGGCGCCGGAAGGAGAGGCAGATAATACTTGGATATTAAATAAAAGGCAAAAAAAAGACTGCATCTATAGATACAGTCCTTTTTTTAAGGATACATTTTATAATAAAGTCATTAGCTTTCTGTAGTTATTTTTTCCACAATCCGTGTATATTGCACCATTCATAAGCTTCAACAAATTTATCTCCCTCTGCCAGCGCAAATACGGCTTCCGGTTTTTCACCCGGTTTAAGATGCTTTCTCTGCTGTCCCTGTTCAGTCTTAATTGAGATCCATTCTATAAAATGTTCATCAACCATAGGATGTTCAACCTCTCCGATAAATACTTTTACAATGTTTCCATCAACATCTACCACAGGAACGTGTTTTTCTACTGCCGCATCCACAGAAGCCGGAACGATTTCCTTCATTTTCTGCCCGCAACATACAACCGGCACGCCGCTGTCATGTACGAACTCAATAATATTTCCGCAATGTTCACATAAGTAATACTTCATTCTGTTACCCCCGTTTTCCTTCTTCAATGATATTTTAGTATAATTATATGTTTAGCAATTTTAAGTTTTTTATTATATTATTTATACCCTGACTATGTCATATTAATCACCCTATCGAAAGTTACTTGGCAAATTTTATAGAAATAGAAGTTCCCTTGCCTTCTTCACTTTCCAGTTCAATTTTGCCGCCAAGATAGATTACGGCATGTTTAACTATAGAAAGTCCCAGACCTGTTCCGCCGATCTGTTTGGAGCGACTTTTATCTACCCTGTAGAATCTTTCAAACACGCGCTCTCTGTCGCCTGCCGGTATACCGATTCCGTTATCCTTTACCGTTAAAATCCATTCGCTTTCCATGTCCTTCAAAGACACCTCCACAAAACCGCCTTCTTTATTGTATTTAATTGCGTTTTCGCAAATGTTATATATTATTTCGTCTAAAATGTATTCAACTGTCTTTATTTTCAGAGGAGTGCCGTTAAAACTTACTATTACATTATTTTCATTAGCTGTTTTTGACAGCCTTGATATGATGCTTCGCACTAGATCGGAAACGTCAATTTCCTCCATTTCCTTAGGTTGTGGATTTTCATCCAGCCTTGAAAGCTTTATAATGTGATCAATGAGCGTTATAAGGCGTGAAGATTCCTCTTTAATCGTTTTAGCAAAGCCGGCAACATCCTCAGCTTTTACCATGCCCCTTGCCAGCATATCGGAAATACCGAAAATAGAGGTAAGAGGTGTTTTAAGTTCATGAGAAACATTGGAGGTAAACTCTCTGCGAAGTTTTTCCCCTTCTTCTTTTTCCGTAACGTCAAGAATTATAAAAATCGCTCCCGTTACCTTTTCCTTATCTTTCACCGAATTTGAAATTACTTCATAAGTGGAATCGTTAATATTCAGGTAAACCTGTGCGTTTCTTCCGCTAAGGGCTTCAGAAACCGCATATCTGAAAGGTTCGCTTCTATTAAGCCTTAACACAGACCCATCTATACGCTCTCCGTCAATCCCACTGAGCATTAATGCAGCGCTTTTATTATATGTTAAAATCTCCATATCTTTATCTATTATAACAAGCCCTTCGCTCATGTTTTCGGTTATGATGTTAAATTCTTCTCTGCTCTTGCGCAGATTTATCATCTGCTTTTTAATATGCATATTCTGCTGATGAATTCTGTGCAGCAGCGGCCCCAGTTCCTCATAGGTTTCGTTTATATCAGGATTGTCCAAATCAATATCGTTAATTGGTTTCACGATCGCTCTGGCTGCTCTGTAGGAAATAATCAGACTGATTGCAATAAGAATAAAGATTATCAGAACGATCATACCAAAAGTGTCCCATAACAGCCCAAGCTGCGAATAGTGGCTGGTAGAAATCCTTATGATGTTGCCATCAGCAGTTTTTCTTGCATAATATCTGGTATCCTCTTCAAGAGTGAAAGAAGTTCTTGCTGCCTTGCCTTCTCCGCTTATGAGCGCTTCCTGAATTTCTTCTCTTTCCATGTGATTTTCCATTACATCAGAATCGGCGACGCTATCGTATAATACCTCGCCATCAGAAGAAATCAGTGTAATGCGATTTTCAATATCCGTTCTGTTTTCAAGATCGTCAAGATACTGCTGTCCACCAAAATTCCATGCTTCTTCAACAAGAATAGCTTCGCTTTTAAGCTGATTATCTATTTTTTTACCCATGTAGTCGTACATTACACCCATAACAAGCCCCACGCACAAGAGCATGATTATGAGAGATACGCTTATTACACCGGTCAATATCTTCTTTGTCATTATTTGCCTCCAATTCGATATCCGATACCTCTTACAGTCTCCACTAAATCTCCGGCAGCTCCCAGCTTAGAGCGCAATGAACTTATGTGCACATCTACAGTGCGATTTTCTCCATCAAATTCGTAACCCCAGACTTCCCTTAAAATCTGATCGCGAGTTATCACAATTCCCTGATTTGCTGCAAGATAGCATAATAAGCGAAATTCTTTTAGTGTAAGCATGACTTCCTTGCCGTCGACTTTTATAACATGTTTAGTTGGACTCAAGAAAAGCTTTCCTATATTGTATTCCTTATAGTCTTTCGCAGGCTCGGTTCGCCTAAGCAGCGCCCTTACTCTGGCAATCAGCTCCATAATGCCAAAAGGCTTAGTCACATAATCGTCTGCTCCTGCATCCAGCCCCATAACCTTATCATACTCGGTTCCTTTCGCTGTAAGCATGATTATAGGCATATCTTTAGTTTCAATATTATTTCTGAGTTTTCTCAAAACGCTGAGTCCATCTTCCTCAGGCAGCATAATATCCAAAATAGCCAGATCAGGTTTGTGTTTGCTCAATGCGTTCCAAAATTCACTGGGCAGTTCAAAGCCTTCGGTTTCAAGGTTTGAATTGTTAAGTGCATATATTATAAAGTTTCTTATATTCTTATCATCCTCAAGCAGATATATCACGTTTATCCTCCTAGCTGGTATCTAAAGATTATTCCTTTCAACAATTATTGCTAATTTGTTTCCTCCGGATGCGCTCCCGTAATGCTGTATACCACCCATTCCGCAATATTGGTTGCGTGATCTCCCACTCTTTCTATATACTTGGCGATCATCAATATATCCAGAAGGAACTGCCCATTAATTTTACTCGCTGCAACTGCGTTAATCAGATCTTCCTTAACCTTTGCAAAGTATCCGTCAACCACATCGTCATCTAAAATTACCTTTTTTGCTAAATCTAAATCTCCTTTTACGAAGGAATTGATGCTGGATGTTACCATGCCTGCGGCAAATTCAGACATAGCTTTAAGGTGATGCGGATTTGGCATTTCCTCATCGGCAAGATATCTTACTATTTCAGCGATATCCTCGGCTTGATCTCCGATCCTTTCCATATCGGAAATCATTTTCAGTGCAGACGAAATCATTCTCAAGTCCTTTGCTACCGGATGCTGCTGTAAAAGAAGCCCCATGCAAACGTTTTCTATGTCCCGCTCCATCCGGTCAAGTTGTTTTTCAGCATCTTCAGCCCTCTTAACCATCTCGTGGTCTCTCTCGAACAAAGCATTTATAGCATAAGTTATTGCATCCTCACAAAGCGCTCCCATAGTAACCAGTTCAGTATTTAATTTTTCAAGCTGCTGGTCGAATCTGTTCTTCATTTTTTCCCTCCAAACAATTAATATTAGATACGATATTAGATACGATGTTTTAACCGAATCTTCCTGTAATATAATCCTCTGTCCTCTTATCGCCGGGAAAAGAGAATAACTTTCTGGTGTCATCGTACTCAATAACCTCTCCGAGAAGGAAAAAAGCAGTTCTATCGGAAATTCTGGTTGCTTGCTGCATATTGTGAGTTACCATTACTATAGTATACTTGCTTTTTAAATCAACTGCAAGATCCTCGATTTTCGATGTTGATATTGGGTCTAGAGCCGACGTAGGTTCATCCATAAGAAGCACCTCCGGTTCTACTGCCAACGCTCTGGCTATACAAAGTCTTTGCTGTTGACCTCCCGAAAGACCAAGTGCGCTGATTTTCAGACGATCTTTTACCTCTTCCCAAATAGCTGCTCCCTTAAGAGACTTTTCCACTATTTCATCCAGAGCTACCTTACTGTGAGTTCCATGAGTGCGCGGACCGTATGCTACGTTATCGTAAATACTCATGGGGAAAGGATTTGGTTTTTGAAAAACCATACCAACCCTTTTTCTTAAATTATTTATGTCTAAACTGCCGTAAATGTCCTGTCCGTCAAGACGAATATCCCCTGTGATTTTGCAGCCTTCAACTAAATCGTTCATACGATTCAGCGACTTAAGCAAAGTAGATTTGCCGCATCCGGAAGGACCGATGAAAGCAGTTATTTTTTTCTCCGGAATATTCAAATTTATGTTCTTCAGGGCATGAAAATCTCCATAAAATAAATCCATGTCATGAACCGTTATTTTATCCATTTCTTTTATCTCCATATTACCATATTACTTACCTGTCAGCCTTTTTGCTACTGCACTGGAAAGAGTGTTAATTAATATTACTACCACCAAAAGTACAACTGCTGTAGCATAAGCCTGTTTAGTATAAAGTCCTTCTGTGAGAAGGGCATATAGGTGTACCGAAAGGGTACTTGCTGAAGAAAAAACGCTGTTTGGTACTGCCGGATTGGTTCCGGAAGTAAAAATAAGCGCAGCAGATTCGCCCACTATTCTTCCGATTGCAAGTATAATACCCGATAATATCCCCGGAACTGCCGACGGAAGCACAATTTTAAATACTGTTCTTAGCTTTCCTGCTCCAAGGCCGAAGCTTCCCTCTCTGTAAGCATCAGGTACTGACATTAACGACTCTTCTGTAGTTCTTATGATAAGCGGCAATATCATAATTGCCAATGTGATTACCCCCGACAGTAAAGTGTATCCCCATCCCAACGTAATTACAAAAACAATAAACCCGAAAAGTCCATACACTATAGATGGAATTCCAGATAAAGTCTCTGCCGTTATTCTTATGATCTTTACAAGCTTGTTTCCTTTTTTAGAATATTCCACCAGATAAATAGCTGCAAACACGCCTATGGGAACAGCCAGCAGAAGCGTCATAATCGTCATAATTATAGTGTTGATAATTGCAGGCATCATGGACTGATTTTCACCGTTATATTCCCATGCAAAAATTCCCGGAAGGGTAAGACTAGGGACTCCATGATACAATATATAACCTATGAGAAATACCACTACTGCTGAAGTAAGTATCGCGCTTAGTATTACGAGAAGGTAAAGTACAAATGATAAAGGATTATTGCGGTAGCCTTTCATTTTCTGTGAAAAAGTCTGTTTATTTATATATCCCATCATTTATCCCTCCTTTTTAAAAGAGAGAAAGAAATATTAATAATAAGAATAAATACGAACAATACTACTGCAGTGGCGATCAGTGCGCCTCTGTGCATGCCTTCTCCTGCATATCCCATTTCTAAAACAATATTTGCCGTCATAGTTCTTACGCCTGATGTTATGGAATCGGGAATGATAGGCTGATTTCCCGCAATCATGGAAACTGCCATAGTTTCTCCAATGGCTCTGCCTATACCTAATATAACACCTGCCATTATTCCCGACTTTGCCGCAGGTACAGTAGCAAAGAAAACGCTTCTCTCATGGGTAGCTCCAAGTGCAAGCGAACCCTCATAATAACTTTCAGGCACGGCGCGTATGGAAGCCTCCGATACGCTTACAATTGTAGGCAATATCATTATGCCCAGCATTATAGAGGCTGTCAGAATACCTTTTCCACTGGTCCCCGTTATATCCTGAACTATGGGGACTATAACCATCAGTGCAAAAAAACCGTAAACGATGGATGGAATCCCTGCCAAAAGATCAATAGTCGGCTTCATTATTCTGTACAGGCGTGGAGGGCAAAATTTAGCCATAAATATTGCGCAAAGCAATCCTGTAGGCACTCCCACAATAATAGCTCCCGCCGTCACATATATACTTCCTATAATCATAGGTAAAATGCCGAAATTTCCCTCAAGAGGTTTCCATAAAGTTCCTGTCAGGAAATTTATTACGCCAATTTCAGTCATTGCCGGCAGTCCTTGATTAAAAAGGAAGTAGCATATAAGCGCTACTGCAAATATTGAGACTGTTGCCGAAAGCATGAATACGATTTTCATTATTGATTCAGATAGTTTCGTCATATCTTTTATCACTCCGTTGCCATACTCTTACCATTCTGTAATTTCACCTGTGAAAATTTGTCTTATCTGCTCAGACTCCATATCGTCAACGGGATTATCTTTGTTGACAATTACAGCAATACCATCCATGGCTATCGTCGTTCCTTCAATGCCTTTTGAAATTTCTTCGTCTTTAAGCTCTCTCGATGACATTCCGATGTCACATGCACCCTCAATTGTACTTGTAATGCCTGCCCCTGAACCGGTTTGCTGAATTTCAATTGATATGTCTTTATAAATTGCTTTATACGCATCTGCCAGTTTTTGCATAACCGGGGCTACCGAAGTTGAACCTGCTACTACAATCTTTCCCGATATGCCCTTTTTAGCCTGGTATGCTTCTGCCTGATCATCAACAGTAATATATCCTTCCTCAGATATAATTGATTGACCTTCCGCACTCATAATATAACTGAGGAAGTCCTTCGCCTGAGCTGTCATTTTATCACCGATCAGTACCAAGAATGGTCTTGATACAGGATAACTTCCGGATTTAATATTTTCCACTGTGGGTTCAACGCCATTTACTTTTACAGCTTTTACCGTATCATTAAGCGAACCAAGGGAAATGTATCCTATTGCATTTTTATTTCCTGCTATTGTGGTTATTACCACTGATGTACTCTGTGAAATTTCTGCTGTCTGCGTCGTATGGTCCACATCGTCTACCATAATTCCCAAAAGTTCTGTAAAGGCTCCTCTTGTGCCTGAACCATCTTCGCGAGAAATTACTGTAATCTGTGAACTTCTCTTTTGATTATCTGCTTCGTTATCATCATTACTTCCACAGGCAGCCATTGAAAATATCATAACAACTACTAATATTAATGTGAATAATTTTTTCATTTCTTTTTCCTCCTATTACAATATATTTATGGTTAATCCCCCTTACAGCCAGTAAGGA
>CAZYWO010000092.1:0-4189 GCA_964651095.1 uncultured Oscillospiraceae bacterium
AGCCTTGGCTACTCCCATCCTGTAGAAATGGAAGATCCTGAAGGGATTACCACCGAGTGCCCGTCCGCTACGGAAATCGTAGTAAAGGGTGCGGATAAAGCAGTTGTCGGAAACTATGCGGCAAACATCAGAGCATGGAGAAAACCGGAACCTTACAAGGGCAAGGGTATCAAGTATGCTGACGAAGTAATTCGCAGAAAAGAAGGCAAGACTGGTAAATAGAGAAAGGAGTGATTTGAAATGGCAAAAGAAAGCAGAAATGATAAGCGTGTTAAAAGACATGCAAGAGTTAGAAAAAACCTTTTTGGAACTCCTGAAAGACCTAGACTTTGCGTTTACAGATCAAACAAGAACATTTCAGCTCAGGTTATCGACGATGTAAACGGAGTAACCTTAGTATCAGCATCATCACTTGATAAGGAACTCAAAGCTGAAATCGGTTACGGTGGAAACAAAGAAGCAGCTAAAAAGGTCGGCGAAGCTGTTGCCAAGAGAGCATTGGAAAAAGGTATTGGAGAAGTTTGCTTCGACAGAGGCGGATTCTTATATCACGGAAGAGTTGCAGAACTGGCAGAAGGTGCTCGCAGTGCCGGATTAAAATTCTAACAGGAGGAAAAAAAGGAATGCGTAATATCATTGATGCATCCAAGCTTGATTTAAAGTCCACAATCGTTAGCATCAGAAGAGTTGCTAAGACTGTTAAAGGCGGTAGAAATATGAGATTCAGCGTAACTGTAGTAGTCGGCGACGGCAATGGATATGTAGGCGTTGGTCTTGGTAAGTCTCTGGAAATTCCTGAGGCTGTAAGAAAAGCTGAAGAAGATGCAAAGAAGAATTTAATATATGTTGAAACTGTTGGAACAACAGTACCTCACAAGAACTTAGGCGTTTTCGGCGCAGGCAGAGTATTGATTATGCCGGCTGCACAAGGTACCGGAGTTATCGCAGGTTCATCAGTACGTACAGTACTTGAAGCTGCAGGTATCAAAGACGTAAGAGCTAAGTCAATCGGTTCTAGCAACACAGGAAACATGGCTTATGCTACTTTAGAAGGATTAAAGGGCATGATGACAGTAGAAAAGGTTGCAAAACTGAGAGGAAAGACAAAAGAAGAAATCTTAGGATAGGAGGATGGCGAAAATGGCAAAAATGGTTAAAATAACTTTAACAAAGAGCACAATCGGCGCTTCCCCTAAACAAAGAAAAGTAGTTGAAGCGTTAGGACTTAAGAAGATGCACCATTCAGTAGAATTAGCTGATACTCCACAGACTCGTGGTGCTGTAGCTAAAGTTTCGCATCTTGTAACTGTAGAAGAACTATAGGAGGTGCACTTAGATGAAATTGCATGAATTAAAAGCGGCAGAAGGTTCAACAAAGAATCGTAAAAGAAGAGGCCGCGGAACTGCTTCCGGACAGGGCACTACCGGCGGCAGAGGTATGAATGGACAAAATTCAAGATCAGGCGGCGGCGTTCGTCTTGGTTTTGAAGGCGGCCAGATGCCTTTATACAGAAGATTACCTAAGAGGGGTTTCAAAAATATCTGGGGAACAACTTACGATGTTATTAATGTAGAAGACTTAAACAAGTTTGAAGTTGGTACAGTTGTTAATCAGGCAGCAATGGAAGAAGCCGGCTTAGTAAAACAGGTCAAAGACGGTGTTAAGATCCTTGGACAAGGAACTCTTAATGTTGCGCTGACAGTACAGGCTAACAAGTTTAGCAAAACTGCCATTGAAAAGATTGAAGCTGCTGGAGGAAAGGCAGAGGTGATTTAGTATGGGTATGTTAAAGACTGTAGCTCAAGCATGGAAAGTTCCGGAAATAAGAAGCAAAATGATTTTCACACTGTTAATGCTGGTAGTTTTCAGAATTGGTTCAAACATTCCAATTCCAAACATGAACAGAGACGTTCTATCAGAATTATTTACAGGAGATGCCGGTCTATTTGACTTGTTTGACCTGTTTTCAGGTGGATCATTTAGTAACTTCACAATTTTTGCATTGAGTATTACACCATACATCACTGCATCAATCATCATCCAATTATTGACTATGGCTTTCCCTTACTTTGAAAGACTTGCAAGAGAAGGTGTAGAGGGAAAGAAGAAAATGGCTCAAATGACCCGTTATCTGACGGTAGTGTTAGCGCTGGTTCAGGCAATAGGTCTTACAGTAGGTCTGTTCAAAAAGGCTGTAGTAGATAAGAGCGCTTTTTCCATCATAGTAATGGTATTGGTATTAACTGCAGGTACTGCGTTCCTAATGTGGTTAGGTGAGCAGATTAACGAAAGAGGTATCGGAAACGGTATTTCGCTGATTATCTTTGCAGGTATCGTTGCAAGAATTCCTAGCGGAATCAGAAGTCTGGTTACTGCAGTTGAAGGCGGCTCATTATCAATAGTAACACTGATTATCTTTGTATTAGCGGCAGTGCTTGTAACAGCAGGCGTTGTGCTTATTCAGGAGGGACAGAGAAGAATTCCTGTTCAATATGCAAAGAGAGTTGTGGGAAGAAAGATGTACGGAGGACAGTCAACCCATATTCCTGTAAAGGTTAACCAGTCGGGCGTTATTCCAATCATCTTTGCAATGTCAATTTTACAGTTCCCACTGACAATCACTTATTTCCTGAGCGCTGATTCAGGATTTACAGCTTTCGTAACTAAATGGTTATCACCGTCAGGAGATTTCGGAGTTTGGGTATATGCCGTATTAAATGTAGTTTTGATTATATTTTTTACATTTTTCTATACACAGGTTTCATTCAACCCTGTAGAAGTTGCTGACAATATGAAAGCAAACGGCGGTTTCATTCCTGGAATCAGACCGGGCAAAGCAACAGAAGATTATTTACAGAAAGTAATGTCAAGAATAACAATTGTAGGTGCTATTTTCCTTGCACTTATCGCTACATTACCTACTATCCTCGGAGTAATGGCTCCATCCTTAAGCGGTATTCACTTTGGCGGAACATCACTGCTCATCGCAGTCGGCGTTGCTCTTGAAACCGTAAGACAGTTGGAAAACCAGATGCTCATGAGAAATTATCAGGGATTCCTGAAATAAGGAGGAATTTAAATGTTAAGAACTATTTTATTAGGCCCTCCGGGAGCAGGCAAAGGTACTCAAGCAGTAAAAATTGTTGATAAATATGAAATTCCACATATTTCAACGGGTGATATTTTTAGAGAAAACATTAAAAAAGGAACCGAGCTCGGAAAAAAGGCTCAGGAATATATGAACAAAGGAGAGTTGGTTCCTGATGATTTGGTTATAGAAATCGCAACTTCAAGACTTCTTGAAGACGACTGTAAAAATGGATTCTTACTCGATGGTTTTCCTAGAACAGTTTATCAGGCAGAAAAATTGGATGAATTTTTAGCCGCTCACGATTCAAAGATCGATAAGGTTATAGATATTGCTGTCGAAAAGAAAGAATTGATTACCAGACTTACAGGAAGGAGAGTATGCAAGGCATGCGGAGCAAGCTTCCATGTAGTGAATATCCCTCCTAAGAAGGAAGGTATATGTGATTTCTGCGGCGGTCAGCTTATCCAGAGAGCTGACGATAACATTGATACTGTTACAAACAGGATAGATGTTTATGAGGCACAGACTATGCCTTTAATCGACTACTATGAAAAAGCAGGAAACATTGCACACATTGATGGAAGTACAGGTCTTGACAATGTGTTCGCTGACATCGCAAAAGCTTTAGGTGAATAATAATGATCATCATCAAATCTAAACATGAGATCGGCTTAATGCGTGAGGCCGGCAAAGTAACAAGCTACATTCTAAGGGAATTAAAAGAACTCATTAAGCCAGGAATGACCACATGGGAAATTGATCAGTTTGTGGAAAAAACCGTTAAGCAGCACGGAATGACTGCTGCAGAAAAAGGCTACTGCGGGTATCCCGCCAGCGTTTGTACATCCATAAACGAGGAAGTAGTCCACGGTATTCCCAGCAAGAAAAGAAAATTAAAAGAGGGCGATATCGTCAGTGTTGATCTGGTTGTAGAATACAAGGGATACATGGCTGACGCCGCCAGAACTTATGCAGTAGGAAATATAAGTCCCGAGGCACAGCATCTGATCGATACTGCTGAAAGAGCTTTCTTTAATGGAATTCAGTTCGCTAAGGAGGGCTTTAGGTTATCTGACATATCACACGCTATTCAGTCT
>CAZYWO010000092.1:4199-8010 GCA_964651095.1 uncultured Oscillospiraceae bacterium
GCTGAAGGCTATGGTGTTATTAGAGATTTTGTCGGACACGGAATTGGAAGCCACATGCACGAGGACCCACAAATCCCCAACTACGGCAAAGCAGGCAAAGGCCCTAGAATTCAGGCAGGCATGACACTTGCAATAGAACCTATGATTTGCCAAGGTTCCTATGAAGTAGATGTTTTGCTTGACGATTGGACGGCAGTTACCGTCGATGGCGGTCTTGCTGCACATTATGAAAATACTGTGGTTATAACTGATGGTGAGCCTGAATTGCTTACTTTGTAGATATGAGAAGGAGATGTATTTATGGCGAAGAAAGACGTCATTGAAGCAATGGGAACAGTTGTCGATGCACAGCCAAACGCAATGTTTAAAGTAAAATTAGACAACGGTTTTGAAGTGCTTGCACACATTTCAGGTAAAATAAGAATGAACTATATAAGGATACTTCCCGGAGATAAGGTTAAGGTGGAGCTTTCACCTTATGATCTTACTAGAGGAAGAATTATATGGCGTGACAAATAGCGTTTCTTAATAAGCGCCTTGCGGAGTTGCCGCAGGCGCCTGAAAGAAGCGATATGATTTCCCAGGCAATGGATAATGTCGGAAAATCATAGCACAGAAGTTTAATGGAGGGAAAAAACATGAAAGTAAGAGCTTCCGTAAAACCTATCTGCGAAAAGTGCAAGGTTATCAAGAGAAACGGTAAAGTAATGGTTATCTGTGAAAACCCTAAACACAAGCAGAAACAAGGTTAAATTATCAACAATGCAGCCTGCGCGCAAGTTACCGGGGTGCACGCATCACGGCTGTTTTCAAATTAATTAAGACATCCTGTCTATATCGCTCCCGGAAAGGCGACGGAAGATGGGGGAAGGAGAAAAAATATGGCTCGTATAGCCGGTGTTGACTTACCAAGAGAAAAAAGAGTAGAAATCGGTTTAACCTATATCTACGGTATTGGCAGACCAACTTCAAACGCTATCTTAGAAAAGGCTGGAATTAACCCTGATACAAGAGTTAAAGACCTTACTGAAGATGAAGCTGGTAGAATCAGAAAAATCATCGACGAGGAATATCTCGTGGAAGGTGACCTTAGACGTGAAGTTTCATTAAACATTAAGAGACTTATGGAAATCGGTTCCTACAGAGGTATCAGACACAGAAGAGGACTTCCTGTAAGAGGTCAGAATACTAAGACAAACGCTAGAACTCGTAAAGGTCCGAAGAAGACCGTTGGAAGAAAGAAAAAGAAGTAAAGGAGGTAGGATGTAATGGCTAAAACTGTGAAGAAAACAGTTAGAAAAAAGAAAAGAGAACGTAAAAATATTGAAAAAGGCCAGGCACATATCCAGTCCACCTTTAACAATACTTTAGTTACTCTTACAGATATGAGCGGTAATGCACTCTCATGGTCATCCGCTGGTTCACTTGGATTCAAAGGCTCCAGAAAATCAACTCCATTCGCTGCTCAGATGGCTGCTGAAGAAGCTGCAAAAGGCGCAATGGAACACGGTCTTAAGACTGTGGAAGTTTATGTAAAGGGACCTGGTTCCGGCAGAGAAGCGGCTATCAGAGCGCTTCAGACTGCTGGTCTTGAAATCA
Source organism: uncultured Oscillospiraceae bacterium (assembly GCA_964651095.1). Taxonomy (GTDB): domain Bacteria; phylum Bacillota; class Clostridia; order Peptostreptococcales; family Anaerovoracaceae; genus SUG1106. The sequence goes on from CAZYWO010000092.1 coordinate 5,799, forward strand.
CTATGATTAGAGATATAACACCAATTCCACATAATGGATGCAGACCACCGAAGAGAAGAAGAGTCTAGGAAAGGAGGAGTAATTTAAATGTCAAGATATACAGATGCAAACTGCAAATTATGCAGAAGAGAAGGTCAAAAGCTTTTCTTAAAGGGCGAAAGATGCTACAGCAGCAAATGTGCTATTGAAAGAAGAAATTACGCTCCTGGACAGCACGGACAGGCAAGAAAGAAGCAGTCAGACTATGGCAACCAGCTCAGAGAAAAGCAGAAAGCTAAGAGATTCTACGGAGTTCAGGAAACTCAGTTTAGAAACTTATTTGATAAAGCTGCAAAGAAACAAGGTAAGACCGGTGAAAACCTGTTAATCTTACTTGAAACAAGATTGGACAACGTAGTATTCAGACTTGGATTTGCTGCTTCAAGAAAAGAAGCAAGACAGCTTGTAACTCACGGACATTTTACCATAAACGGTAAGAAGGCTAATATTCCTTCAATGGAAGTAAAAGCCGGAGATGTTATCGCAGTTAAGGAAAAAAGCCAGAAATCTCCTAAATTTAAGGAGATTAAGGAAATGTCAATTACAGTTCCTGCATGGATGACCGTTGACGTTGACAAATTAGAAGGTAAAGTTGTTGCTATGCCAAGAAGAGAAGAAATTGATACTCCAATTGCAGAGCACTTAATCGTCGAATTGTATTCCAAGTAATATAGCATAAAAACATAGGCTATAGCAGGACTTGGAATGAAAGGGAGGGTTTTTGAGTGATAGAAATCGAAAAACCAGCAATCAATAAATATATTGATGAAGATGGAAACTACGGTAAATTCGTAGTAGAACCTCTGGAGAGAGGTTACGGTACAACGCTGGGCAATGCTCTTAGAAGAATTCTTTTGAGTTCACTGCCGGGCGCAGCAGTCACATCAGTAAAAATCGACGGAGTACTTCACGAGTTTTCAACTATACCAGGAGTTAAAGAAGACGTTACGGAAATCATTTTAAATCTAAAGAAACTTGCTGTTAGATTAAATGGTGAAACTACTAAGAGAGTAATTATTAATGCTGTTGGACCTAAGGAAGTGACAGCGGCTGACATTATAGGCGATTCAGACATGGAGATTTTCAATCCTGAACTTCACATCGCTACTCTCGAAGAAAACGCAACTCTTGTTATGGAAATTAACCTTGCAAGAGGAAGAGGATATGTGCCGGCAGAAATGAATAAAACTGAAAATACACCAATTTCAGTTATTCCTGTCGACTCAATCTATACACCTGTAAGAAAAGTTAATTTTACAGTGGAAAATACCAGAGTAGGTCAGGTTACTGACTACGATAGACTTGTACTTGAAATCTGGACAGACGGTTCAATCACACCTGATGAAGGCGTATCTATCGGAGCTAAGATTATGCAGGAGCATTTAAATCTGTTTATCCAGCTCACAGACGCTACAGGTTCTATGGAAATCATGGTTGAAAAGGAAGAGGACCAGAAAGAAAAAGCGCTTGAAATGACAATTGAAGAACTGGAACTTTCAGTTCGTTCTTTCAACTGCCTTAAGAGAGCAGCTATCAACACAGTAGAGGAGCTTACTCAGAAGTCAGAAGATGATATGATGAAGGTGAGGAACCTTGGTAAGAAATCTTTAGATGAAGTAAAAGCTAAATTGGAAGAACTTGGTCTTGGATTAAGACCTAGTGACGACTAATACTTTGCAGGAAAGGAGAATCTTAAAATGCCGGGATACAGAAAACTGGGCAGACCTTCAGCTCATAGAAAATCAATGTTAAGAAACCTTGTAACTGACTTATTCAGAGAAGGAAGAATTCAGACGACTGATTGCAGAGCTAAGGAAGCAAGAAGAGAAGCTGAAAAGCTTATCACATTAGCTAAACGCGGTGATCTTCACGCTAGAAGACAGGTTTTATCATATGTTTTCGATGAAACTGTTGTTACTAAGCTGTTTGAAGAAATCGCTCCAAAATATGCTGACAGAAACGGCGGATATACAAGAATTCTTAAGTTAGGACCTCGTCAAGGCGACAATGCTGAGGTTGTATTCTTAGAATTAGTATAGTCCAGTTGGTTTCAAAAAGTAAATAAATTAAAAAGATACCGCCAGAGTTGTATAGATGATGGCGGTGTTTTTATGCTATGATTTAATTTATACAGTAAAACATGTGTATAGGCAACCATAAAAAATTACCTGTT
>CAZYWO010000093.1:0-7983 GCA_964651095.1 uncultured Oscillospiraceae bacterium
AATATGTATAAACTTGCCGGAGAACAAACTCCGACAGTGTTCCACGTTGCTGCCAGAGCTTTGGCTACGCACGCTCTTTCCATCTTCGGCGACCACTCCGATGTTATGGGCTGCCGTCAGACAGGCTTTGCAATGCTGGCTTCCAACAGTGTGCAGCAGGTTATGGACCTTGCCGCAGTAGCCCATCTTGCTACCATCGCAGGCAAACTCCCTATGCTTCATTTCTTTGACGGTTTCAGAACTTCCCATGAAAACCAGAAGATTGAAATGTGGGATTATGATGACCTTAAAGAAATGGTCGATTGGGATGCAGTAAGGGCGTTTAAGAGTAGTTCCCTGCATCCACATAACCCTCACAGCAGAGGCTCTGCTGAACAGCCTGAAACTTTCTTCCAGCATAGAGAAGCATGCAATACTGCTTATCTCGAAACTGCGGACATTATCAACGAATATATGGAAAAGGTCAACGCCAAGATAGGTACAGACTATAAACCTTTCAACTACTACGGCGATCCTGAAGCCACTGAAATCATCGTGGCAATGGGTTCAGTATGCGATGCAGCGGAAGAAGTTATAGATTATTTAAGAAGTAAAGGCAAAAAAGTCGGCATAATCGAGGTCCACCTTTACAGACCTTTCTCGGTAAAATACCTTCTTAATGTAATGCCTAAGACGGTTAAGAAAATTGCTGTTCTTGACAGAACCAAAGAACCGGGTGGTATGGGAGAGCCTTTATTCCTCGACATGGTTGCCGCTCTCCGCGGAACTGAATTTGAAAACTGCTTCATTTGCGGAGGCCGTTATGGTCTGGGATCTAAAGATACCCAGCCGGGAGACATCCTCGCGGTATATGAAAATCTTTGGACAGACAAACCTAAAAAGGAATTCACCCTCTCCATTACAGATGATGTTACCAATCTTTCCCTTACTCCGTCAGAAAATCCTGACGTTGCTCCAATGGGAACAAACGCTTGCAAGTTCTGGGGACTTGGCGCAGATGGTACTGTAGGTGCCAACAAGAACTCCGTTAAAATCATAGGCGACCACACTGATAAAAAGGTTCAGGCATACTTCCAGTATGACTCCAAGAAATCAGGCGGCGTTACTATTTCTCACCTTCGCTTCGGAGATGAGCCTATTAAATCAACTTATTATGTAAAACAAGCTGACTTCGTTGCTTGCCATAACTCCTCATATCTTTATAAATACGATATGGTTCAAGACGTAAAACCGGGCGGTTTTTTCCTTCTAAACTGCGTATGGAACGATGAGGAGCTTGATCATCACTTACCTGCCAAGGTTAAGAAATACATAGCTAACAACGATATTCAATTCTATACATGCGACGCTGTGTCGATCGCTAAGGAAATCGGGCTTGGCGCAAGAAGAACCAATTCAGTGCTGCAAGCTGCTTTCTTCAAGCTTGCAAACATCATTCCTATTGATGAAGCTGTAGGCTATATGAAAGATGCTATTCGCAAGACTTATGGCAAAAAGGGTGAAAACATTGTAAATATGAACCTTGCCGCAGTAGACGCGGGAGTCAGCCATACTCACAAAGTGGAAGTCCCTGAAGGCTGGAAAACAGTGGCAGATGAAGCTCCGGCTTCACCTATGGTAGGTCGCGACAAGGCTCAAACAGATTATCTCAATGATATTTTAATCCCAACCAACACGCTGACAGGCGACTATGTTCCTGTTTCCAAGTTTATGGACACTGCCAACGGTATGATTCCTGCTGGAACTGCTGCCTTTGAAAAACGTGGTATTGCCGCCGATGTACCTAAGTGGAACATGACTAACTGCATGCAGTGTAACTGGTGCTCATACGTTTGTCCTCACGGCGTTATCAGACCTTTCGTTCTTGATGAAGAAGAATCAGTGGCAGCAGGCGAAAATCAGGTTAACGGTCTGTTAACCATGAAAGGCGCTAAGGATAAGAAGTTTACTATTGCAATTTCAGCTCTTGACTGCACAGGCTGCGGTTCTTGCGCTCAGGTTTGCCCTGCAAGAAAGAAAGCAATAGAAATGATTCCTGCCGAAGATGAATATGTAAACGCACAGCAAGATAGATTTACTTATCTATTCGATAATACTTGTGAAAAAGAAGTTCCATTCAAAGAGGACACTGTCAAAGGTTCACAATTCAAGCAGCCTCTTATGGAATTCTCCGGCGCATGTCCGGGATGCGGCGAATCTCCTTACGCTAAGCTGGTTACACAGCTCTTCGGTGAAAGAATGTACATCGCCAATGCAACAGGATGTTCGTCAATTTGGGGATGTTCAGCTCCTTCCACACCTTATACGGTAAATAAGGAAGGTAAGGGTCCTGCTTGGGCAAATTCTCTATTTGAAGACAACGCTGAATTCGGACTGGGTATGGCCATATCCGTACACGCACGCCGAGATGAAATGAAATCAGCAGTTGAAAGACTTGTTGACACTATAGGTGTTCCTGCTAAGGCATGGCTCGCATCAATGAACGACGCCGATCGCGCTAAGACTACAGGCGACATCCTTCTTGCTAAGTGTGAAGAAATTGCAGATGCCAACAAAGACGCTGCTTATGTAGTAGAAAACAAGGATATGCTAATCAAGCCTTCAATGTGGATTTTCGGCGGCGACGGCTGGGCTTACGATATAGGTTACGGCGGACTTGACCACGTACTTGCTTCCGGCGAAAATGTAAACGTAATGGTATTCGATACGGAAGTTTACTCCAACACCGGCGGACAGTCCTCTAAATCTACACCTATCGGTGCAGTAGCAAAATTCGCTGCTTCCGGTAAGTCCGTCAAGAAAAAAGACTTGGCTCAGATTGCTATGGCTTACGGTTATGTTTATGTAGCGCAAATCGCTATGGGCGCAAACCCTGAGCAGACGTTAAAAGCAATTCGTGAAGCCGAAAGCTACGACGGTCCTTCCCTGATTATCGCTTATGCTCCTTGCATTAACCATGGAGTTAAGGCAGGCATGAACAAGGCAATGCTCGAAATGAAAAACGCAGTTCGTTCAGGATATTGGAACTTGCTTAGATATAACCCTGCTCTTACATCACAAGGAAAGAATCCGCTTTCCATAGACAGCGCAGCTCCAACAGAAAGCTTCAGAGACTTTATCATGGGTGAAGTTCGTTACAATTCGCTGAAGCTCAACTTCCCTGAAAGGGCAGAAGAATTATTCGATAAGGCTGAAGAAATGGCGGCTGAAAGGTATGATACCCTTATGAACCGCAAGAAAAGTCTTGACAATTAGGAAAGGAGGATGAGAAAAAATGAAAAGGTTTGAAGTAACATATAAAAGACGACTCAACGATAACATGGTTTGGCTCAAAATCTACGCTCCCCTTATAGCAAGAAAAGCAAAACCAGGTCAATTCATCATCCTTCGTACAGACGAATATGGTGAAAGAATCCCTCTTACTATGGCAGGCCACAGCGAGGAAGACGGTACAATCGACTTAATCTATGCTGCTGTAGGCAGAACCACCATGTTGATGGATCAGCTTGAAGTAGGAGACTGCTTCGCTGATATCGTAGGACCTCTCGGAAAACCTACACACATGGAAGGTTTAAAGAAAGTCTGCGTAGTAGGCGGAGGTACAGGAAACGCTCTTGCGTATCCTCTTGCCTGCGGTATGCACAATCACGGCGTAGAAACCGTCATGATTGAAGGCTTTAAAACTAAAGATTTAGTCATTCTGGAAGATGAATTCAGAGCAGGCGTCGATAGGCTTTACGTTATGACAGACGATGGCTCCTATGGTGAAAAAGGCTTTACAACTGCTAAACTGGAAGAACTCATTCAGGCGGGCGAAAAATTTGACGAGATTATCGCTGTAGGCCCTCCTATGATGATGAAGTTTACTTGTCAGATTGCCGAAAAATACGGTATTCACTCTGTAGCTTCCCTGACCGCTTACATGATTGACGGCACGGGAATGTGCGGAGGCTGCCGCTGCAAAATCGGAGGAGAAGATAAATTCGTATGTGTTGACGGTCCTGAATTCGACGGAGCCCTTGTAGATTGGGATGACCTCATCAAGAGATCCAATTATTACAAAGACCAGGAAGCTCAAGACAAAGCTCACATATGCAGACTGACAGGAGGTGTTCGTTACAATGATTAATTTAGTAAGAGAAAAGAACCCGATGCCTGAACAGGCTCCTGATGTAAGAAATAAGAATTTCTTAGAAGTTTGCACAGGCTATACGGAAGAAATGGCAATAAGGGAAGCTATGCGCTGCCTCAAATGCCGTAAAAAACCTTGTACAGGCGGCTGTCCTGTAATGATTAAAATTCCTGATTTTATCGCTAAAGTTGCGGAGGGAGATTTTGAGGCTGCATACGAAATTATTTCTGAAGATAGTTCTCTGCCTGCAATCTGCGGTCGCGTATGTCCGCAGGAAACCCAGTGTGAAGGCAAATGCGTTCATGCCGCTAAAGGTGAACCTGTAGGAATCGGTCGTCTGGAAAGATTCGTTGCCGACTGGCACGCTGCAAACTTTGGGGATGCAGAGATAGAACCTGTTTCAACTAACGGGCACAAAGTTGCCGTTATAGGTGCAGGTCCTGCCGGTCTGGCCTGTGCAGGAGATCTCGTTAATAAAGGATATGAAGTAACCGTTTACGAAGCTCTTCACAAAACAGGCGGCGTACTGGTATATGGTATTCCTCAGTTCCGACTTCCTAAAGAAATCGTAGCTGCTGAAGTTGCCAAGTTAGAAGCTAAAGGCGTTAAATTCGTTACAAACGCTGTAGTAGGCAGAGCTATTACAGTTGATGAGCTTATGAGAGAAGAAGGTTATGAATCTGTATTCATCGGAACCGGCGCCGGACTTCCTTCTTTTATGAATATTCCGGGTGAAAACCTCATCGGTGTTTGTTCAGCAAACGAATATTTGACTCGTATCAATTTGATGAAGGCCTATCTGCCGGAGTATGATACACCTATCATGCATGCTGACAAAATTGCCATCGTAGGAGGCGGCAACGTTGCCATGGATGCTGCACGCTGTGCAAAACGTATGGGTGCAAGCGAAGTATATATAATATACCGCCGCAGCATGGATGAGCTTCCTGCAAGAGCAGAAGAAGTTCATCACGCCAAGGAAGAAGGTATAATCTTCAAACTTCTTACCAATCCTGTTGAAATAAAAGGCGATGAAAACGGAGTTGTAACCGGTATTGAATGTGTAAACATGGAACTGGGTGAACCTGACGCATCAGGCAGAAGAAAACCTGTAGTAATCGAAGGTTCTAACCACGTGATTCCTGTAGATATGGTTATCATGTCCATTGGTACTAAGCTTAACACTTTAATCTTAGATACTACAGAAAACCTTGAAGCCAACAAAAAAGGCGGTATAGGAACTAAAGAGAACGCTGCTACCAATCGTGAGGGAATCTTTGCCGGAGGAGATGCTGTTACAGGCGCGGCTACAGTTATCAAGGCAATGGGAGCCGGCAAAAAGGCTGCCGCCAGTATTGATGAATACTTAAGTGTTAAATAAACCTAATAACTGAACCATATTATACTTTATGAGAAAAGCATAGCCGACGCTATGCTTTTTCTCTTTTTTTGCTCACATGTTACTGCATCTTTTTAATATAGTGTAAATTTTTTCATAAATTGTTTTTTCTGGTTAAAATTTATCTATATTCTGTAAAATTTTCAAATTAAAGAAAAAATTTGAAAATTATTCTCTTTCGGTGATGACATTTTTCATTTTTTGTGATAAATTATTGATATACTATATAAATCCATGTGCTATGTACTAAACAAGAAAGGAATGTATTGGGAATTATGAAAAGTAACTTTACTCAAGCATTGAAAGAACTGACCGGTTTTGATGAACCTGCAACTCCTCAAAACGAGTCGGCAAATAATTCCACTGCTGCAACTGGGAAACCTCAAGACTACATAAATGTAAAAATAGACAGTTCTGCTGGATCCAAGAAGTTTTATACTGAAAGCGCTGCGGATTTTTCCGATACAGAGTGTACGCAAATTACGGGAAGCATGATTATAAAAGGGAATATTGTATCTCATGATAATATTCACATGGATGGGCAAATATACGGAAATGTTATTACCTCCGGAAACTTTACTGCTTCTAACATCATTATAGGCGACTTAAAAGCCCAAAACGCTTTACTCAACAGTGCGCGAATAAAGGGAAACGTATTTTTAGAAGGGCATTTTGATGTAAATGAAAACTCTGTTATTTCCGGCGATATATCTTGCGACAGTATTAATGTTTCCGGAAAGATTAAAGGCAATCTGAATATAAAGGATTCGGCAGTTTTTAGGGAAAATTCTCTTATAGTAGGTGATATTGTTTCCGGCAGTATAGCCGCAGAACCGGGCGCTCTAATAGACGGAAACATTAAAACCTTAACTGACAGTTTTATTGATATCAACTCAGAATTTGATTTTGGAGGTGATTTCTAATTATGGATGATGAAAGAATGATGAATCAACAGAATACTGATTATTCAGACGAAACTAGAGAAATCGTTTCCGAAATTATTGATGAAATGGGAACTATTGCTGAAAACACAAAGATTACAGGCAATATTACTACCAGAGGTCATCTTGCAGTTGCAGGAACGGTTATCGGTGATATTTCAGCAAAAGGCAACATGATCATTACAGGAAATGTCCAAGGAAAAATCTCCTGTAGTAATCTGATGTTGGAGAGCTGTGTTTTAAATACTGAAATCAATGCTTCGGAATGTGTTGTAATTAAGGAAAATGTAAAGGTTTCAGGGAAAATTTTCTGTAAAGACATTACTGTCATGGGTAATGTAGTAGGCGATATAAGTTGCAGCGGCAACATAGGCTTGTCCCATAATGCAGTTATTCACGGAAATATTTCTGCCTCCGCTCTAGGTGTAGAAACCGGAGCTAAAATTGAGGGAAATGTTTCTATTAAATAAGTTATTCTATACGAAATTGATTACCGAAAGGAGCCCTTTAAGAAATGAGCATTAGGGCTTGGAAACGCATAATAACGTTATTTGTAGTCTTAATCATCTTGAGCCTTTTTATTGCAGTTTTGATACTTACGCAAAAATACAATCAAATTTCTGATAAATATGACACAATTATAAATAATAAAACTGTGACCGACTTATCGGAAGATGGTTATGACACCCTTGAAGATTTGAAAAGTTTATCTAAATTTTTTAACAGTATTGATATAAATCAGAATTTAGAATACTACGCAAAGTATCCTGAACTTTATGTAGATAATGATTTTAATTTCAGCGGAATCTCAAAGAACAAAGTTTGCTATTTAACCTTTGACGACGGTCCCGATGCTGTTAACTCCTCACAGATACTGGATATATTAAAGGATTATGATATTAAGGCAACTTTCTTTGTTCTTAAAAAAACCGGTAAAAAAGAAACTGCTTTATACAGGCGTATTGTTGAAGAGGGTCATACAATAGGAATACACTCTACAAATCATGATTACACAAGCATATATTCTTCTGTAAGTTCTTTTCTCGATGACTTTAATGAATGTTCTGAATACATAGAAGATATTACTGGCGTAAAACCTGAAATTTGCAGATTTCCGGGAGGTTCAATAAACACATATAATATAAACATTTATCAACAGATAATTGCGGAAATTCTTCGCCGCGGATATGTATATTACGATTGGAATATTGCCGGAGGCGATGCAAGCAACCTGACTATTTCTTCAAGCGAAATAGCCGACAACGTTTTAAAAAGTAATAATTTAATAAGGAAAATCGTTTTACTTCATGACGGCAGCGGTCATGATTCTACCGTAGAGGCGCTTCCAAAGATTATAGAAGGTCTTAGGGAGCAGGGCTACGAGTTTAAAGCTTTAGACAATACGGTTACGCCTATTTGTTTTGGATATTAAATTAAAGGGACTGTTATATAAGGTATGAACTGCTACCCGTCAAGTGGACAATTGAAAAAATTAAATTTTTTGGCCAGTC
>CAZYWO010000094.1:0-7822 GCA_964651095.1 uncultured Oscillospiraceae bacterium
CGGGCAGCAGATTATACTTTACTGATGACATACGAATGGGGTTATACGTATGGACCACCAATGCCTGTATCGCCTATTAACAATGTAAGGAGAGTAATAGAATACGGGCTTACCGAGATACCGGCAGGCAAGATTCTTATGGGAATGAGCAATTATGGATATGACTGGGCGCTGCCGTTTGTGCAGGGAGAAAGCAAGGCGGAAAAGCTGACAAACTATCAGGCTATGGCGAGGGCAGAATACTATGGGGTACCGGTACAGTATGATGAGGAGGCACAAGCGCCCTTCTTCACTTATACAACCCCGGCAGGAGTAGAACATATAGTCTGGTTTGAGAATGAGCAAAGCTGGCAGGCAAGACTTGCTCTGGTGGATGAATACGGCTTGGCGGGAATCAGTATTTGGAACATAATGAATGTTTTTTACGGCGGCATTTAGCGAGGCATATTATCTTTACAAAATATCAAAATGTTAGTAAAATTATCTCATATACAATTTCCTAAACCCAGGGAAAATACAAGAGATGAAAGTGGGAAGAACTGTGGGAAACAGACTAGAAGAATTCAGGAAGTATCTAATTGACATGGAACGCTCTCAAAACACAGTAGACAGCTACATACGGTCAGCCGAAATCTTTTTCTCAAGATATGATGATGTAAACAAAAAGAATATGATGGAGTTTAAAGGATGGCAGCTAGAGAAATGGAAACCAAAGACCGCAGCAATACGATGTATTTCAATGAATGTGTATTGTGATTTTATAGGGCATCCCGAATATAAAGTAAAATCTATCAAAGTACATAATACAACCACGGTAGAAAATGTCATAACTCTTGAAGAATACAAGTATTTTTTGGACTGTTTGAAAAGAGATGGTGTTGATAAACTTTACTACATGATTAAGTTCATGGCAGGAACGGGATGCCGGGCGTCGGAGCTGGTAAAGCTGGAGAAAAGCTGTTTGCAAACAGGGGAGTTTACCTTGTGGACTAAGGGAAAGGTTCGTAAAATAATTATTCCTCAAAATCTTATCAAAGAAAGCCGCTTCTATTTTGAAGGAGTAGACTCGATATATCTTTTCCCTAACCGGTATGATAATCAGATGTCCACCAGAGGCGTGTCTCACCAGCTAACGAAATACGGAAGAAGATACGGAATACGTGATGAGGTTTTACATCCGCATGCTTTCCGCCATCTGTTTGCCATGCAGTTCCTTGAAAATAATAAGAATATAGCTTTGCTTTCGGATATCCTCGGCCATGAGAGCGTAAACACTACAGCTATTTATCTTAGGATGACTGCTGAGGAACAAAAAAAACAAATTGACAACACAGTTAACTGGTAGTTACAATGAAAAAAGCTTAAGAAAAGGTAATTAAAATGGATACAAAAAGAGATGAAAAATTTAAACAAAATCTTATTCTTGTAATTTCAGGGGTTACGTTATTGGTCGCTCTTATGAATTTCAAGGCAGTGATGGGAGTGATAGGAACCGTGATAGGGCTGTTTATGCCTCTCATCGTCGGAGGAGTAATAGCATTTATACTGAATGTGCCTATGCACTTTTTTGAAAAGCAAATAGATAGGATTAATTCACAGAGACCTTTAAGAGCGCTCATCAAGATAAAGCCGGCTTTGAGTTTGATAATTACACTGATTTTGTTTGCAATGGTAATTTATTTTATCGGAAGCGTAATCTTTCCAAATCTGGCTGAATCTATTTTAAGTATTGTGGAAATTATAAAAAATTCATATCCGAGTTGGTTGGAGACTGCTGAATCCTATGGTTTTGACACTTCTGTTGTAAATGACATGATTTCTAAGGTAGATTTCGTAAGCATTTTGGAAAATCTCAAGAATAATTTGGGGGATATTTTGTTCACCACAGGCAGAGCGGTCAACAGCGTTGTCAGCGTTTTCAGCAATTTCGGTTTTGGGCTTATATTTGCCATATACATTTTGCTGAGCAAAAAGAAACTGGGACAGCAGTCGAAGAAAATCGTATATGCTTATCTTAAGAAAGAGTGGGCTGACGAGGTCTGCGATATTGCGGCCCTTTCATATAAAACCTTTTCCAACTTTCTTTCAGGTCAGTGCCTTGAAGCAGTGATTCTGGGGGTAATGTTTTTCGTTACTTTGTCTGTTGGCGGTTTTCCTTTTGCGGCAACCATCTCGGTTATCATCGGAGCAATGTCTTTGATACCGTTTGTGGGAGCATTTATTGGTATGGTATTCGGTATGCTGCTTATATCTATGGAAGGAATTAGGCAGGTCATTGTGTTTGTTATTGTATTCTTGGTTATACAGCAGATCGAGGGACATATTGTTTATCCAAAGGTTGTGGGAGGTTCTGTAGGACTTCCGCCGATTTGGACACTGCTTGCGGTAGTTGTAGGAGGCAGCGTTTCGGGTATCTTTGGAATAATCCTGTTTATACCGTTGTTCTCAGTACTTTACGCTTTGCTTAGAAGAAATGTGTATGACAGATTAAAGAAAAAAGGTGTTAAGGTAGCTTAAATTTTTCAAGGTTTATATAAACAGGCAGCTCTGATTAGAGGAAAGCTGCCCGTCATAATAGCAGCCTTTAGAAAGCTATTATATAATATTATTAATAAATACTATAAAGGATAAAGAATAAACCTTATAGTTATGTAAAGATACGGATCCGCCATGTAACATACTGGCGGACTTTTTTCATTATAAATCGAAGGCTTAATTTACTGATTTGACAGACTTATGATAAAAAGCATGAGGCTGAAAAAGTTTTAAAAATCTTCGTAAATTGTAAAATAAGATTAGACAAACAAGTCTAGTCTATTTTTTTTATTGTTGAAATTTCAACGATATTTGACAACATTCTGGAAGTTAAGTGCTTTGCTGTCACGGGAAGACACGTTAGAATCCGTTGGGATTTTCCGAGAAGGGCTTGGACAAATGTCCACCCTAATAGTAATAGCTATAGTAATAGTTAAAGTTATAGTAATAGTTAAAGAAAAGAAGAGAGAGAAGAGAAAACGGCACGCTCTTGTCTGAGGAGGGAAAACAAATGAGCAGTATATGGACAGAAGAGGCCAGAAGGGATCTTGAATTTTTCTTAAAGGAAGGATATCAGGTTCCTAAGATAGCCAAGAGTATAGGACTATCGCCTGCGTCGATCTACGACCTTCAGAATGTTCTGCACAGGTTTTATCAGGAGAAAGGGCTTGTTCCGGAAGGAGGCGGGCGCATTACAGGGCTTCCTTCAAACAGGTATCCGGTATTTTCTGAGCTTCTCACATTTATTGCGGAGGAAATGGAGGACCTGACAAGGCTTGCCGAGACCGAAACAGAAGTTAAGAAAAAGCTATACATAGATGAGCTTACGGGCCTTAAGAAGATACATAAAGCTCTAAGAAACCTTGTTGACAACTACGGGTCCCTGTTCGACGGTCATACAAGTATAGACAATATCACAGATGAAAAGGTTGTAACCTTTGACATTTCCACCATCAAAGACATGGGAAATGTCTTTGCCGCCCAGCTTTTTAATATGACATATTTCTGCTGGGACAACTGCGTCTCCAACGGAGCTTTGATGAAGGAACTTTATGAAAGCGGGCAGATTGCATTAGAAGATATCACGAGATTTCTCATAATCGTTGATGAGAGCCACAGATGGGTTAATACCCAGTATCCGTTTATACTGGACATGGTTATAGTAATGCTTCGTGAAATGCGAAAATACTTCGGAGGTATGACGCTTGCATCACAGAGTTTCAGAGACTATGTGCCGCAGGGTGAGTCAGACAAGGTTGTTGAAAAGCTCAAGGTTGTATTTGAACTTACACAGTATAAATTCATTTTCAGACAGGACAGCAGCGTGCTGCCTCTGATTGACAGGATTTTCGGCAGCGTACTTTCACCGTGGCAGCGGGACCGCATACCTATGCTTGGCAAGGGTGAGTGCATACTTTCCATTTCCGGAGACAGAAATATATACTTCAAGGTTTGGCTGTCCAAGAACTACGAAGAAAGGCTCTTTGCCGGAGGCTTATAAAATGAAGACCGCAAAAAACAAGGCTGCCCACATAGTCATATTTTCAGGCGGCGCACTTTTGCTTGCCGTTGTAATGCTTGTTGCTATTATAGGAAGTCTTGAGGAAAACTCAACGAGTATGAACAAAATGAACTTTTCGCTTGAGGCAGGCGAACTTCCTGAAATAATTTCTGACGAGATAATCACCGCCGCAATATACTGCGAGGAAAAATATGAAGTGCCTGCATCGATTACACTTGCCCAGATTATTGTGCACGGCAGCGGAAGCTATAAAAAAGGGATGAGCAAAATAGCATATCAGTGCAAAAATCTCTTTGAAATGCAGGGTAACGGCCCTGCATGATACAAAAGATATACTGTAACCAAGACAGACGATGAAGGAAATTCTTATACAGTAAAGCTCAAGTATAGAAGATACAATTCATTTCTTGAGAGTATGGAAGAAAACGCAAGTATGCTGAAGCGCGGTAAAAAGTATGAGAACCTTACTAAAGGCTGCAGGACATATGAGGAGTGGGCGGCTGCCATTGACAGCGGCGGATACGGCGGAGACGATTATGAGAACTACGAGGAACTTCTCATTGCAACCATAGAGGAATATTATCTATATTTCTTCGATGGCGGCGGAAATTATGGTGACGGTATATCAAAAGGAAGTTTCATATGGCCGACATTGTCCTCTTCAAGCGTGGTAACATCAGAGTTCGGAACAAGGGATTTAAGCATTCCGGGAGCAAGTCAGTACCACAAAGGGATAGATATAGGCATATACGGAAACAGAACCGGAGCACCGATTTATGCTGCAGACGGCGGGATAGTGGAAAGCGCAGGCAGAAACTCGACTGCAGGGAACTATGTGAGAATATCCCACGGAAACGGCGTTGTTACTGTATATATGCATATGCAGAACAACAGCATAAGAGTTAAAAAAGGACAGAGAGTAAGTCAGGGCCAGACCATAGGACGCATGGGAAGTACCGGAGTATCGTCTGGACCTCACCTTCATTTTGAGTTAAGTGTAAACGGAACAACAATAGACCCTCTACGTTTTTTGATAAGGCCATAGAGAAAAGGAGGAAAGCTAATGAAAACAGTATATATATCTGCAAGTGAAGAGATGAAAAAAAGAATTAAAAAATCTTTTGCCCGTAGTACGGAAGTGATATATACCGGACTTTCCGATGCAGAATACATTATCATCGAAAGACTTCCGGACGGAAGATTTGAAAGAGAGCAGTTTCGTGACCTCGTGGTTGCACAGGCAAAAGATAAAACGATAATGTTTGCTCAGACAAAGGTCCAAACCGAAAAGGAAATGAGAGCCACAAGAAAAAGGCTTGATATGGAGATAGAGTAATGATTGATAAAGAACTTAATGAACAAATAATAAGACAGAAAAACGAAAAAATAAAAACTGCAGGAAATCGCACGCTCATAGTTTTTATAATTGTTTTTTTATTCGGATATCTGTTTTTCTTTACGTCAAACTTATGGATGCCCGCAAGCTATAACAACGTCAAGGTTACACCGCTTCTTCAGAGTGTGGAGGGTAACAGCAGAAAAGTAACACTGATATCATGGACATACAGCAGAGATGAGATGATGCAGGAGGTGGTGCTTGAAATTCAAAACGGTGCAGCAGACGGTGTTAATAAATATGACTGGTCGGCAATGCAGATTGGCAAGGGCTTTTGCGAAGTGAAAAAGGTAGTTGAAGAAGCCGACTTTGTTGTACTGCATCTTAAAAGAATCAACCCAAGATGGTCGGAAATATCTCTGAGAATGGATGCAGATGTAGAATATACACTAAATGCAAACGAAGGTTTCAAAATGATGAAATTCTACACATCAGCAAAGGCGGTTGAGAAACTTGCGAAGATACCGGAAAGAACGGAGAAGGAATACCGGATTATGAGCTGCCAGGTTAAAATCGACGATTACAACTCAAAGATATCAGAACTTAGAGAAACTATCCGTGAATGTGATGAAATGATTGGCAATGCAGATGTGCAAATTGAAGAACTGAAATCACAGAAGGAATATCAGACAAAAAGTGAGTGGGCGGAAAGCAGCGAACTTATTTCTCTTTTGGAGAGCAAGAAGAGTTCCTTTATTTCTGAAAAGAACGCTTCAGAAAAGAGTATACTGGAACTTGACGAAAAAATTAAAATCCAGCAGAAGAAAATGGAAGACTTGCAAAGTTAAAGCGGGAGGTGAAGATACATGGAAACAATTTTATTTGTTGGAAGCAAGGTAAGCGGATATTTTGCCGAGGAAGTGGCCAAAACGAGAGGTTTTACCTATGTGCAGATAGATATTGAAGGCTGCGACGTGCGCAAAACCACAAATGAGGTTTTAACAGCAGTTTACACAGGAAGATTTACGGTTGATATTGCTGTCTATGATGTTGACCCGTATATTAACGAAGCGGAAGAGATTGCAGAAGAAATTGCTTCCGCTGTCAAGGCAATGAACGCAAGGCCTGTAATATATATGCCTTCATTTCTTCCGGAATCGGAAATGGCGAGAGCTTTTCTTGCAAGAGATATTAAAAACTTCATATTCTCCGGTTCTGCAGGAAACCTTAAGGACCAGCTTGAGAAAAACATCACCGGTTACTATGATGCAAACACAAGAAAAGAAATTGACGAGGCAATACGTAAGCAGGAAGAAGCGAAAGCCTTCATAATGAACTACCACACCATCGGTATTGCAGGAACGCAGGACCGCATAGGCACTACAACTCAGGCTCTGCAGATTGTAAAGCATATTCAGGGCAAGGGACACAATGCCTGCTATATTGAACTTAACGAAACCAAATATTTTGATATGTCAACACGTGACGGTAAACTTCGCTCAGTAAGTTTTGTGCAGAAATATATGCTGTGGGAAGGTGAAAAGCTGGCAGATGATTTGATATCATACTCCGGCATTGATATGTATACCGGACAGAACGGACTGGCAAGGGCACAGAAAAAAGGATATGACTACTATGTTTTCGATTACGGAAACATTTTTGAAAGGGACTTCGACAGGACAGCCTTTCTCAAGGACGATATACAGATAATGGTGTCCGGTGCAAAGCCGCAGGAGTTTGACTATCTCCATCAGCTTTTAAGTATCCCTGCGTTTTCCGATGCGGGCCTTATATTGTCCTTTGTGCCCGATGAAGACAGGGACAGTGTTATAAAGCTTATTTCAGATGTAAAGAGTATGCTTCCCGTAAGCTCTGCAAGACCGATAGTTTTCGCAGATTATATTCCAAACCCGTTTATAGGCGGCAGTCCGCTGTATGATAAGATTGTTCCTGTAGAAATGACAGAAGAGGCAGAAAAACGGGCCATGGAAGAAAAGAAAGGCAAGAGGCTGTCCCTGTTTAAGAGAGGTAAATAATATGGATATATACGAAAAAAAGGCTCAGATGATAAAGGAAAGAAATGAGCAGGAGGCGCTGAGGGACAAGTACGGCATTGAAGAGAATGTCGTTGTAAAGGAAACCAGCAATATGTTCAAGTTTACAGTAAAAACTGCTGCATCGGTTATCCGTTTTATCGCAAGCGCCGTTCTTATTGTGCTTGCGGCTATCGGACTTATCTCTCTGATATATACCGATGTGAGGGAGCCGCTTTTTACCGTGCTTGAAAATGCGGCGCAAGAGGTACTGAAATGATTGGAAATATAGATAAAATAATACTTACCAATGACATCAGCATAAAAAACTATCTGGTATCACATCTGAACCTCAGTATGGTTATGGGACAAAACATATATCAAAAGGAGCAGGGG
>CAZYWO010000095.1:0-7814 GCA_964651095.1 uncultured Oscillospiraceae bacterium
TAATTAAATACAATTTAAGAGTCTTCAGGGCGGGGTGCAAGTCCCCACCGGCGGTACAGCCCGCGAGCAATTGATTGCAATTTGCATGATCCGGTGAGATTCCGGAGCCGACAGTATAGTCTGGATGGAAGAAGACGGCATATTTTGTGACGCCGCGCTCTGGAATGATCAGTCATTCCGGAGTTTTGTTTTGTAAAGTATTTTATATGAAATATTTTATGTAAAATATTTTTGCCCTGTGGATAATCTTAATCCATGGGGCTTTTTTAGTGACAAGTAAATTTTTTAATGAGAAAGGCAGCCTGTCAGTATCAAAGTCAGTATCAAATTGATTGCCCCGATTAGGAGGAAGTTAATGCAGGGAAACGATACAATTCAAAGACATACTTTGACAACTGAAAAAGATTATATGCTTAGAGCTATTGAACTTGCCAGAAAAGGCGAAGGATGGACCAATCCTAATCCTATGGTGGGAGCCGTAATCGTAAAAGATGGAAGGATCATTGGAGAAGGATACCATCAAAAATGCGGAGAACTTCACGCAGAACGCAATGCTCTGGCAGCTTTAACGGAAAACGCAGAAGGCGCGACAATGTATGTTACATTGGAACCTTGCTGCCATTATGGGAGAACACCACCGTGTACCGAGGCAATTCTTGAGCATAAAATCGCTTGTGTAGTTATAGGCTCACGGGATCCGAACCCTTTGGTTGCTGGAAAAGGCGCGGCATTTTTAAAGGAACATGGCGTTGTGGTAAAGCAAGACTTTATGCGGCAAGAATGTGATGATATCAATCCTGTATTTTTCCATTATATAACTACAGGCAAACCTTACGTAGTTATGAAATATGCAATGACTGCCGATGGCAAAATAGCTTCTTATACAGGAGCCTCCAAGTGGATTACCGGAGAGACAGCGCGAAAGCACGTACATGGTTTGCGAGGAAAATACAGCGCTATTATGGTGGGGATAGGCACGGTGCTGGCAGATGATCCGATGCTGAATTGCCGTGTTGAGGGTGGACACCAACCTACACGTATCATTGTTGATTCACATCTTCGCATACCACTCGAAAGCCAGATTTGTCGTACCGCAAAGGAATATCCCACGGTAGTTGCATGTTCTGATTTTATTGAAGAAAAAGCAAGAGAGCTGGAAAAGCTAGGAGTTCGAGTAATATGTATGCCTTATGACAACCCACGAAACGACGCTCAAATTGGCGATACTGTGATGTGCAGCGCAGGTCATGTAAACATACAAGCCTTGATGGAATGGATTGGAAAAGAAAAGCTGGACAGTGTGCTGATAGAAGGCGGAGGCAAATTGAATGAGTCAGCCCTGCGCGCCGGCGTCGTCAATCATGTATGCGCGTACATCGCTCCGAAGTTGATGGGAGGGGCAGATGCTAAAACTCCGGTGGAAGGACTGGGCGCAGATATGCCTGACAAAGCAGCACAGCTTAAGAATTTGCAGATTACCAGACTGGGGCAGGATTTACTCATAGAATACGATGTAACAGGAGGAATTAACGGTGTTTACTGGAATTATTGAGGAGATAGGTTTGGTTCGCCATGTACATTTAGGACAGATTTCCGGGGAAATAAGTATTAAAGCAGAAAAGGTTCTTGAGGGAACAAAGATAGGAGATTCTATCGCTGTAAACGGCGTTTGCCTGACAGTTACATCTTTGTTGTCAGATGGTTTTACAGCGGATGTGATGCCGGAAACATTGCGACGCTCCAATCTGGGTCAGCTCAACAGCGGAGACATGGTGGATTTGGAACGAGCTATGGCTGCGGATGGAAGATTTGGCGGACACCTTGTTTCCGGTCACATTGATGGAGTAGGTAAGATTGTGGAAAAACGCAAGGAAGGAAATGCGGTTTGGGTGCGTATAAACGCTGCACCAGAGATTTTAAGACTGATTGTTGAGAAAGGCTCGGTTGCTATTGATGGAATCAGTCTGACGGTAGCTTCTGTAAGCGACACGGACTTTCAGGTTTCCATAATACCTCACACCGGCAGCGAAACCATATTGCTTAAAAAACGCCCCCAAGACAAAGTAAATTTAGAAAACGATGTGATCGGAAAATATGTGGAAAGGCTTTTGCAGCCAAAATCATCGGACTTGTCATCATCGCCGCAAAGCAACAATATCACATTGGAATTTTTGATGGAAAATGGATTTTAGCAAATACAGATTAAAAAACAACGAAATTAATGAAAACTAAAGGGAGGGAAAACTAATGGATTTTAAATATAACACCATTCCCGAAGCGTTGGAAGCCCTTAGGGAAGGTAAATTAATCATGTGTACCGACAACCCTGAACGTGAAAACGAGGGAGATTTAATTTGTGCGGCACAATTTGCCACTACAGAGAATGTGAACTTTATGGCGACTCACGCCAAAGGGCTTATTTGTACACCAATGTCATCTGACATTGCTCATAGACTGGGTCTGCCGCAGATGGTTTCAGAAAATACAGATAACCACAGTACCGCGTTTACAGTTTCAATAGATCATGTGGACACCACAACGGGAATTTCCGCCGAGGAGCGAGGTTACACCTGCCGTGCCTGCTGTAATCCCCAAACAAAACCGGATGACCTAAGGCGTCCGGGTCACGTATTCCCGTTGGTGGCACGACACGGCGGTGTTTTGGTACGCAGCGGACATACGGAAGCCACTGTTGACCTTTGCAGACTGGCCAGACTTGAAGAATGTGGCCTGTGTTGTGAAATAATGCGTGAAGACGGCACTATGATGCGTACAGCCGAGCTTCAAGCCATGGCAAAAGAATATGGAATATGCTTTATTACCATTAAATCTTTACAAGACTACATACGCAGATATGAGTGTCACATGATAAGAGAGGCATGTGCAAAATTACCTACAGCATATGGAGATTTTCAGATTTACGGTTATGTAAACGATATAACAGGTGAGCATCATGTAGCTTTAGTATGCGGCGATATAGGCGATGGAGAAGACGTGTTATGCCGCGTACATTCCGAGTGTCTGACCGGAGATGTGTTCGGTTCTGCCAGATGTGACTGCGGTCAGCAGCTTCAAACTGCTATGAAAACGATACAAAAGGAAGGCAGAGGAATTATTCTGTATATGCGTCAGGAGGGCAGAGGCATAGGACTTATTAACAAGCTTAAAGCGTATGAACTTCAGGAAAAGGGAAGGGATACGGTGGAAGCCAATCTGGAACTTGGATTTGCAGCCGACCTTCGTGAATACTGGAATGGAGCCCAGATTTTGCAAGACTTGGGAGTAAAATCACTGCGTCTTCTTACCAACAATCCAAGTAAAATCTATGGGCTGGAAGGTTTCAATTTCCGTATTAAAGAACGCGTTCCTATTGAAATCCCACCCGGCAAGCATGACGCTTTTTATCTTAAAACCAAATGCGAAAAAATGGGACATATTTTTAATAAAGTGCATGTATAGCATATAGCAGCATGCAGCAGTAAAACAAAACTATCAACTATGCGGTTAAAACCGATTAAAAAATTTAGGAGGAATTCTTATGAATATACAAATAATCGAAGGAAAAGTCGTTGCACCTGAAGGAATGAGAGTAGGCATTGTAGCTTCTCGTTTTAACAGTTTTATTGTGCAGAAATTACTGGATGGAGCAGTAGACGGACTAGTTCGTCACGGCGTTAAGGAAGAAAATATAGCCGCTTGCTGGGTACCCGGTGCATTTGAAATTCCGGTTGCAGCGCAGCAAATGGCCCAGTCGGAAAAATACGATGCAGTTATCTGTGTGGGCGCGGTGATTCGCGGAGCCACTACCCATTATGAAACCGTTTGTGCTGAAACCTCTAAGGGCATTGCTGCTGTAGGTCTTAAAACGGGAAAGCCGGTTTTGTTCGGTGTCATAACCACCGAGAATATAGAGCAAGCCATTGAAAGAGCAGGTTCTAAGGCAGGAAACAAGGGATATGAATGTGCTTTGTCTGCCATTGAAATGGTTAACCTGATGCAGAAACTCTGATGGTTGGAACATTAATTTTCGATTGGGACGGCACCCTCCACGATACGGCGCATCTGTATGGGGATGCCTTTCGTAAAGCATACGATTGGCTTGTTTCAGAAGGATATGCCAAAAGAAGACTATACACAGATGAGGAACTATCAAAATATCTTGGAATGAATGCTCCGGATATGTGGAACCGGTATATGCCTGAATTGCCTCAGGAGATTAAGCAAAAATCCAGCGATATAATTGGGCGCCAAATGATAGAGGGAATTCAGTCAGGAAAAGCTGTTCTATATACAGGTGTGCAAGAGATGCTGACCCGGCTGAGAGAACAGAGTTTTAAGATGGTTGTTTTATCTAACTGTAAACATGATTATATGCAGGCTCATCGAACAGTATTTAGACTGGATAGGTGGTTTGATGACTTTTATTGTTGTGAGGACTTTGATTTTGCACCTAAGGAGGAAATCTTCAAGCATATATGCAATAGATATCCAAAGCAGTTTGTGGTTATAGGTGACAGAGACTCGGACTTCAAGGTTTCTAAGGCTCATAATCTTGTTTCTGTGGAATGTGCCTATGGGTTTGGAACTGAGGAAGAACTGAAAAATGCAGATAAATTAGCATACAGACCATCGGAAATACCTACGTGCATAAAGCAGTTAATATTTAAATACGAAAAAGACGGGCGATAAATCTCGCTCGTCTTAGTATTATTATATACCTGCTTAAATGTATCAAAGCAGATATGAAGCAAAAATAAGGATAGCGAAGCGCTAGAGGCATCGCAGCAAACATTCCATTTCTCGAACACCTTCACACTGAGATACGATGATGGCGTCTAAAATAGGAACTAATTCATGACAAATATTATAGCGCAAGGCATTTTCGGACATTCTGATTGCACCTTGGTGGTGAGGAATCATCTCCTGTAGGAAATTAACATTGATGTTATTAGATGCGCATGCGTCGCCCATTTCTGCGAACATAGTCTGAGCTATTTGCTGGTAACATCGCTGATAAAGACAAAGATCCTGCTGGGTATCTTCAAGTTCGCTGCACTCACATAGTATCATTTTCATATTTTCAATACTTTTAGTTTGCTCATTTATAATGTTTAACGCAATGTTTTGAAGCGGAAGACAGGTTGTATATTGAAGGATGTTTTGTGACATCTGTATAGCCGCCATGTGGTGGGGAATCATCTGAACGATAAAGTTATGGGAAATACTGTCTGTAAGTTCTGCTGAATTCATCGATGTTATCATTTCATCCAATATCTCATAAAACCGGTAAAGGTAGTCCTTTGCCACTATGCTCAATCTTTGTTGTTCACTCATATATTTTAACACTCCTTTTACAGTAATTTTAGATTTTTGTTTATGTTTATTTTTATTTTGCTCTTAATAATATCCTATGAGGAGGTGAGATGAACTGTTACAATGAGAAAGAAGTAAAAACAGACAAAAATATTTCGGGAAAAAAGAAAAAAACACTTGTGAAATATAGTTAAATGTAGT
This sequence comes from uncultured Oscillospiraceae bacterium, assembly GCA_964651095.1. Lineage (GTDB taxonomy): Bacteria > Bacillota > Clostridia > Peptostreptococcales > Anaerovoracaceae > SUG1106. The sequence continues at coordinate 5,515 of CAZYWO010000095.1, forward strand.
AGAATATGAAAGTCGAGAAAATAATATATGCGGTCGTGGCGGAACTGGCAGACGCGCAAGACTAAGGATCTTGTGTCCCCAGGACATGCAGGTTCGATTCCTGTCGACCGCACCAAAAAAAGCACCTTTGCTTATGCAGAGGTGCTTTTTTTATAATAAGAGCCTGCTTTAAAGCAGGCTTTTATTGGCTTTTATTTTCGTTTATATCATAACTTTATTTCATAATTTCCTTAGCAGAAGCAGCCAGACCTGCAAGTCCCTGAATCTCCGAAGGAATGATAATCTTGGTTGCCTGACCGTCTGCTGCTTTCTGGAAAGCTTCAAGACTTTTGAGTTTAATAACTGCATCGTCAAGTTCCGCTTCTTTAATCATCTTTAAACCGTCTGCTGTAGCCTTATTAAGCATAAGTATGGCTTCGGACTGACCTTCAGCTTCCTTAATTGCAGTTTGCTTTTTAGCTTCTGCCTGAAGAATTGCAGCTTCCTTCTGACCTTCAGCGATAAGGATTGCCGATTTCTTTTCACCTTCAGCGATAAGGATTGCTTCACGTCTTTCACGTTCAGCCCTCATTTGTTTTTCCATGGCAGTTTGAATGTCGCGAGGAGGCGTGATATTCTTTACTTCTACACGATTTATTTTAATTCCCCAAGGGTCGGTTGCTTCATCTAAAACCAGTCTAATCTTACCGTTGATGTGTTCACGGCTTGTCAGTGATTCATCAAGCTCAAGTTCGCCGATAATATTTCTTAATGTAGTTGCTGTCAGATTTTCGATAGCGTCCATTGGGCTTTCAACGCCGTAAGCATAAAGTTTAGGGTCTGTAATCTGGAAATAAATTACCGTGTCAATTTCCATAGTAACGTTATCCTTGGTGATTACAGGCTGAGGTGGGAAATCAATAACTTTTTCTTTTAAAGAAACCTTACGCGCAATTTTATCGATTAGAGGAACTTTAAAGTGAATTCCTACCTGCCATGTGCCGTGATATGCACCTAATCTTTCCACTACATAAGCTCTTGCCTGCGGAACGATTCTGATATTGGTTACCAAAAGTCCGATAATAACTGCAAGAAAAATTGCTAAAGCAACCCATTTAATAATTACATCCATTTTTCTTTCCTTTCTTTTTCTCTAAATTCAAAATACTTTATTATCTAGTTGTTTTTTATAGGTGAAACGATAACTTTTACCCCTTCGACTGCTATTACCTTTACCAGTTGGTTTACTTCAATTGTATCCTGCGGATTTTCCGCAACAGCTGACCAACTTTGACCGTTGATTTTAACTCGACCTACTTCATAAGGAAGAATAGGATTTATTACTACGGCCTTTTCTCCTATAATAGCATCTACGTTTGTCTTTTCTGAACCTGTTTTAAGCTTTTCCACGAAAATCTTTCGAGTAAAAACCAAAAGGCAGATCGAAACTATCAAGAAAATCGCTATTTGCACCGGGATAGACGCGTCAAAGAACGACGCGATCAATGCAACAAATGCGCCCACAGCAAACCATATAGTAGCCAGTCCTATGGTTAAAACTTCAATTATAAGAAATATCAACGCGACGGACAGCCAAAATACAGTCATACTAATGTAAAGTCCGAATACTATCATAATTTTGTATGTTTTCCCCCTTTTTATAATATTTTAACATTAGTATAACATTTTTCAGTTCTCTGTGCTACTTTTATATTTTATTTTGTGTAAGAAAGTGCTAAAATAATATTGGTTTAAATGGGAAAAATTGAAATATAAAGGTCAGGAGGATAAAATGAAATTTGAAATGTATCATAGCTGTATTACAGTTTTAGATTTAGATAAGTCACTGAAATTTTACAGTGAAGCGCTTGGACTTCAGGAATTAAGAAGAATGGAAGCAGATGACGGTTCATATAAAATCGTTTTTTTAGGTCATAAGGATTGCGCCTGCCAATTGGAAGTTACATGGTATGCGGATCGCAGTGAGCCATATAATCTTGGCGATAATGAAATACACGTAGGATTTAGGGTTGACGATTACGAGGCTGCCAAGTCCAAGCATGAGAAAATGGGCTGCATATGCTTCGAGAATAAGGACATGGGAATTTATTTTATCGAGGATCCGGACGGATACTGGATGGAGATTGTGCCGGAAAGACGATAGTGTAGATTTACAGGAAAAAATAAAATGTTGGCAAGATGGATATATCATGAGGCGACATCGAAAAGTCTGTTTTTTTGGTCGATTCATATCATATAAATCCTGCCAAGAGAGTGTGAACAAAAGTCTGTAAATGCAGATCTTCCATGATAATGATTGG
>CAZYWO010000096.1:0-7784 GCA_964651095.1 uncultured Oscillospiraceae bacterium
TATAATGATGAAGGTCAGACAGATACTTTATATACAACTGTAAAGATAAAAGTAAACGATACGAAGACTTCAGCCGCAAACAATAAGGCAAAAGCAGCCATTGCTACAAAGAAAACGACTTTGACTGTAACTGCCGGTACTAAAAAAGCGACACTTTCATGGAAAAAGGTTACAGGAGCTACAGGATATCAGATTTATCGTTCTACAAAAAAATCGAGCGGCTTTAAGTCTGTAAAGGTTATAACCAAGGGAACTACGGTAAAATACACCAATACCTCGCTTACCAAAGGAAAAACTTATTATTACAAGGTAAGACCTTATAGAACCATAAACGGAGTAAAATACTATGGTAAGTGGTCTACTGTAAAAAGCGTTAAGGTAAAATAAATATTAAGAAATACATTAAAACGAGAGGTGAAGCCGCCATGAAGGTGGCTTCCTTTTCTCGATTTTTGGGTTAAGCTATAAAATTAAGAATATTCTGTATTAAATGTTTTGTCAGCGGATAAGGATTCTGGCTATAAATTGCAGAGTTTTCGCAAAAATGACATCGAATAAAGCGCATTGGTATGAAAGACGCTTTGAATGAGAAATAGCGTATTGGTATGAAAGACACTTTGAAGAGGATTAAGTAAAAAGGGAGAAAGCAAGGATATGAAATCGAATAAGAAATTCATTATAGCATTAATGGCAGCAATTGTATCTTTGCTTGCTGTCTTTTGGATAATGATAGACGGGTTGCAGCCCGAGAACTCCACAGACTTATTGAGCAGTGCAGTTCCTGCAATTTCATCGGAATCGCTGTCAGATGGAAAAATTAAGTTGAGCGGCGAAAATTTTATACAGACGATGCCGACTCAGGATGATAAGCAGAACCCCGAACAAGAAGATGATGAAAAAACCGATGGGGATGAACCAAAAACTATTTATAGTGGAGAGTCCGGCGAAAATGGAAGTACTGACGATGATGATCATAACGCCGGCGGCAATGATAATTCTGACTATGATAGCAGTGATAAGAATAATGACAATGGTAATAACAGTAATGAAAATTTAAACCCATGGGAAGAAACATTTACTGATTTGCCGGAGGACGCTTACGCCCAGCAGACTGTCTCCATAGAAAATTTGATGGAAGAAGTAGGACTGAATGACAAGTCTAGGATCATAGAAGTAAAATGTATAACCGGGCCAACGGATGAAAACCCGGTAATTGACCTTATAAACGGAGTATATAGTTTGGTATTAAGCACCAAACGCACTACAGACATAAGAATCAGATATATTGATGATGATGGTAATTACCAAACATATATAAAAAAGATAAATTATGTAAGACCGGAAGGCAGCACGCCAACGGAAAAACAACCCCTAATACAAACAAACCTTGTTGATATGGGGATTTATAACAACCCTATAATTAATTTTGACGTATGGGTAACCGACTACCGCGGAAAAACGCTTGCTTACAACAATATGGTTGTAACCGTAAATGGTGAGAACGCCGATTACGTAGGTGAGATGGACAGACAGACATACAATACCACCCTTAAAAACGGAACCAACGAAATCAAAATTAATATTACTGACGAGTATCAATATACTGTGACAAAAACCTACACAGTATACTATAAATCGGGTAAAGGAACCATTACCATCAGCTTAGAAGGCGGCACGGTGGGAAAGAAATATTTTATCGAACCAGTGAAGATGGAAGTTGAACCTGGAGTACCTCTATCATACGTTCTGGATAAATTTTTAAAAGACAACGGATACGAATACGAATACACGGGAAGTATGGATGATGGCTTCTATCTATCAAAGGTACGAAAAAAGAATATGATTAAGGGCTATGAAATACCTGATAAGCTTAAGGAATACATATACGAGGATGGTTTGATTTTCGATGAAAACAGTTATGAAAGCCTCGATTGTTTGGGAGAATTTGACTTTTGCCAAGGTTCAGGCTGGATGTACTCCATAAACGGATTATATTCCTCCTATGGATTTAACAAAGCCTTTGTGCAAGACGGCGATGTGGTACGTATACGATTTACTCTGGCTTACGGAAAAGACATTAACGGATACGTAGCTGTTGACGGAATATATGGAAGATTAAAAAATTACGGACAGGAGTGGTAGTAATGACAATTGAAAAAAACATTAAACAACAGGTTTTATCAGAAATCGGCAGAGTAATAAAGGGTAAGGATGATGTAGTGAAAAAGGTGTTCATGGCAATCCTTGCAGAAGGACATGTTCTTATCGAGGACATTCCGGGTGTAGGAAAAACCACTCTTGCATTGGCTCTCAGCAGAGTGCTTGGAGTTAAATATGGCAGAATACAGTTCACACCCGACGTAGTTCCTTCGGACATAATCGGTTTTACTATGTATAACAAGGAAACGGGAAGCTTTGAGTATAGAGAAGGCGCCGTGTTTTGCAACTTATTCTTGGCAGATGAAATTAATCGAACCTCCAGCAAAACCCAGTCGGCTTTGCTCGAGGTCATGGAAGAAGGTCAGGCAACAGTAGACGGGCAGGTACATGTCTTACCGAAACCCTTTACAGTCATAGCCACACAGAATCCGGCAGGAGGAATAGGCACGCAGATGCTTCCCCAAGCTCAAATGGACAGATTTTTAATAAAGATTAAGATGGGCTATCCTGATTACGAAAGCCAAATAGAACTTCTAAGAGATCGCCAGATCCAAAACCCTTTGGACATGGTAAAAGTAAGGGCGGAAGAAGGTGATGTAGTGCGCATGCAGGAGGAAACGCGAAAAGTTCATACTTCAGAAGAAATCCTTGATTACATAACTCGCCTCACCATAGCCACCAGACAGTATCCGCTTATTACTATAGGAATAAGTCCTCGAGGAGCTATCGCTTTAAGCAGGATGGCAAAGGCGTGCGCCTACCTGAACGATAGAGACTACGTTATACCGGATGATGTTCAGGAAGTGTTTTTAGATGTCTGCGCCCATAGAATCATTTTGAATTCAAAAGCCCGCGTGGCAGAGAAAAACGAGGCGGAGATTCTTACAGATGTTTTATGCAGCGTGCCGGTAGAGACTAAGAAAAAGTAGGAAAGTTGGGAAAGTATATGAACAAAAATCGAATCGGATGGCTGTTTACTGTACTGATTCAGCTTATACTCATATTGATGCTGGAAGCATACTGGTGCGTTTACACTTTGGCGGCGCAGGTCATATCGGCAGCTATGCTGATTGTAATTGCAAGTATCATGTCGAGAAATGTGAGAATTGAAGTGGAAGAAGGGAAAAGTGAGGATATTGAAAATCATGCAGATATAGAAGCCGGGAGGGGTAGCGCAGACAAGGAGAGTAAAGATAGATTTAGGATTAAATTGAAAAACCGGAACGGAAACTTTCCTGTTTTAATATCCGCCTGCTACCATCTTGAGAATCTTTTGACCGGAGATAATTGGGAAGGTAAGATATATTTTTACACCGGATGGTTTTCACGTACCTTTGCAGACATAAGTGTTGACAGCCGATTCTGCGGCAAAGTGGAGTTGACCCTTTCAGATATAAGGGTTATGGATATTTTAGGATTGATTTCCTTTGCTCATAATGAAAGAAAAAAGGCTTCACTTTTGCTCATACCCGAAACTTACCAAGTGTTTTCACAAACGGGGAAGTCTGCTCTTCTTGATTTGGACAGCAGTATATATTCTACCTCCAAAGCAGGCTTCGATAGAAGTGAAGTGTTCTCCGTAAGGGAATATCAGGAGGGGGATAATATCAGTGGAATCCACTGGAAATTGACTAATAAGACTGATACCGTAATGGTTAGAGAAGGAAGTTTGCCGATAAAAAATTCTTTATTGATTCTGATGGAGACTTGTTTCGATTATGAGGAAAAAAATTTGAGGGAAAGAAGCCAAAAAACTGTTACAGCGATTATCTCGTTATCGGAGAGTTTGCTGGATGAAGGTATAGGTCATCACATCGGATGGTGGGATAAAAGCCTTCAGAATATGAATGTGTTTGAAGTGGAACGCATTGAGGATCTAATGGGGATATTGGGGATACTTCTTTCAGCGCGTGGAGAAAACGGCGTTAAAACAGTCATTGAAAGATACTATGAAGAACTTGGGGCATGGGAATTTTCTCATGTAGCAGTGGTAGAAGATGAAATCAAAGGCGAAATTAAATTGTACAAATAAATATATTGAAAAAGCGGTGGTTGTTTTAACCGGAGTCGTGTTGGCAGCAGGAGTGATGTGGATAGTCATCTGGCTGCTTACGGGAAGCTGGGAACTGAATTTTAACCGGAACGCAGCAGGATTTGTGAATGGCGTTTTAAAATCAAAATCACATGCTTTGAGCCAACCCGTTGTATATCAACTCTTTGAGGATGACGGCAAAATTTCTGTAATCTTTATATTAGGTGTATTTCTTATATTTGTCGTTTTATCAATGATATTTTCAGCGTTGCTTTATAAGAGGCGCGTTTTATTGAAAGGTCTTTGGAGTTGGGCAGCCTGTATGGCTTTAGTGTTGATTATTGCATGTATTACAGGAGCTGAAAGCAGCATAAAAGAGGCGGTTAGCGGCTGGCACGAGGCTTTCACAAGCAATATTGAGGATTGGCGATATTTAGAAGCTGACGATCCTATGACGTTGGGCGATTTTTCTGAACTGGATGGTCTTGATTTGAAGGAGACGCCTGCACTTGAGGTAATTATGTCGCAACCTCAATGTTACTATTTGAGAGGATACGTGGGCGAGATATATGAAGCAGACGGATGGAGAAGACTGAACGGGGATGAATTGGCTGAAGAAAATGAATTGTTCTTGCAGCTTTACAAATTAGGTTTCCGCAGTCACACAATCTTGGCAAATGCTATTAGTTTGACAAATTACTATAAAGGCAGCAGCTTGGACGCCACTGACGGAACCGACAGTGCAAACCACGCCGCCGGTGATGATGGCGGCGATGACGATTCTGTTGACATAATAACAAACAAAATTACAGTCATAAACCGGGAAACTGACAGCAGGTACACATATATTCCGTATGAAATGCTTTCGATTAATATTGATACTAAAAATCTCATAGGAGACTCGGCAGTCATAGCATCCGATATTAAAGACAACAAAAACTATACTTTGACAGCCGCTGAATTTTCATGTGATAAAAACAGTCAAATAAAAATTTTACTTGGAAGACTGCAAGAACAGAGTCAGGCAGAAGATTTCTTTCAAGAGGAATACAGCTATCGTCAGTTTGTCGATCGTAAGTATCTGCAAATTACACAAGAAGCTCGTCAGGCTCTGAAAGATTTTTTAGAGGATAAAGGCTATGACGATGATAGAGAAAGCGATAATGGCGGGGAAAATATCGGTGATGAACGCTCATCCATTAGTGCGGCTGAGGTAAAAACGCGTATTCTTAATTCCCTTGAAGATTTTAAATATGAAAAAAACGCTACATACAGAGCAGAGCAGGGTGATTTTTTAACTAATTTCTTTAATGAAAAAGAAGGATATTCGGTGCATTTCGCTACGGCGGCAGTGATGATTTTCCGATATTACAACATACCCGCCCGATTTGCAGAAGGGTATCTGATTATGCCTGAGGATGCAGATGAAGCCCAGCCGGATGAAGCCATCAATATAGACAAGACTCATTATCACGCATGGGCTGAATATTACGAGGAAGGTGTGGGCTGGGTGCCATTTGAAGCAACACCGGCCTATATTGGAATTATGCCTGCGGATATTTCGGTAACCTACCAGCAGGAAGACAGTACGAGCGTGCAGACGCTCCAGCAGGAAAATGAAAAAACAAATGAAGTAAACAATCTGATTACAGAAGAAGCCGAGATAAATCTATGGTCAGCAGCCAAGATTTTGCTCTTAATTATGTTAGTATGCGCTTTAGCGGCGTTGGCAATATGGAGACTGACCCACAGAAAGTTTGACGGTTTCCGAAAAAAAGATTTTAAATCACAAGACTGTAGGCTTGCTATCATGGCAATGATGGCATATATGAGAAAACTCACCGGCAAAGGCGCGATGATGATTCCAAATGAGGCGCAGAAACTTTACGAAGAAGCAAGGTACAGCGATCACTTGATGACACAGAAACAAAAGGAAGCGATGGCTGAATATGTGGAGAAAGTAAAATCGTTAAAAAAGAATAATAAAATTTCTTTAGGAAGAAATAAAAGAAAGGAAGAAAACGGGGTTGAAGAAAATAGACTTGATGGAAGATAGGAAAAGTAATGAAGGCAAAGTGAGAGAAATAAAACATAACCGCAGAAGAACTGCCAAGGAATCTCTTTCATCGACAAAGTCATTGTTAATGATATTATTAATATTGGCTCTCGTAATCTTTTCTGCCGGATGTTCGAGCAGCGGCGGGGGATATAAAGATGTGCTGAAAAGCACACAAAAATATTTACTTCAAACTGTACCGGAGCCCGGATGTGGTTCTATAGGCGGCGAGTGGGTTATAATAGGTATGGCTCAAGGTGATGCCGGTGTCCCAGATGATTATTATGATAACTATTTGAAAGCAGTGGAATCTTATGTCAGCCAAGAAGGCGGTGTTCTCCATACTGTTACCGGATATAAGTACACGGAATATTCACGTATAATTTTAGGAGTGACCGCAGCAGGAGGAAATGCAGAAAATATAGCCGGATATAACTTTTTGGAACGGCTTACTGACATGGACAATGTATGCCGGCAGGGTATAAACGGTCCTATATGGGCATTGATCGCTTTCGACAGCCATTGCTATGAGATACCGCAATTGGAATCGGTGGATGAGGAAAAGAGGACATCGAGGGAAGCTTTAATTGAAGCCATTATTGAAGGACAGCTTCAAGATGGAGGTTGGGACATTATGGATAGCCAAGCTGATCCAGATATGACAGCTATGGCGCTGCAAGCTCTAGCTCCGTACTATATGGGCGACGAAAGATTTCAAGGTCTTATCAGCAGTGACCTTCTTGGGAGGGTCTCATCTTCGGTAGATGCCGGGTTAGAGATATTGAGTTCTATTCAGTGTAATGACGGCGGTTTTGAAAGTTGGGGAAACGCCAGTGCGGAAAGCTGTGCGCAGGTGGTCGTTGCCTTGTCGTCTCTTGGAATCGATTGCAGCAGCGATACACGTTTTGTTAAGGAAGGCGGAAGCGCACTAGAGGCGTTGTTGGCATATCATAAAGGGGATGGCGGCTTTAGTCATATATACGATGGCGAAAGCAACCAGATGGCAACAGAACAGTGTTGTTACGCACTGGCAGCATACGATAGGTTTGTTAACGGAAGCGGCAGATTGTATGACATGCAGCAATAGAAGTTATATACTTTAAACATTTCCAAAACATGCAATTTATTAAAAAGCAGGTAAGGGCGCTTTTGAGTGAGAACCGTCTGTTTTGATTTTTTAATATAATTTTCCGTTGTGATTTGGTATATATGCATACAAAATGCTTACACCCGTGAGAAACTTTTAGCTTCACGGGTGGTTTGCTGTCCGGCACAAGGCTGGTAGACAGCGGAGCAGCATATTGATAAAGAAGTCTGAGGCATGTTATAATATTTCTACAAGTTTAGAATACCGGCATTGCCGCAAGGTAAGAAATATTGAAACATGCGGTTTGGAAGTCTGGGGCATGTTATAATATTTCTACAATTTTAAAATACCGGCGTTGCCGCAAGGTAAGAAATATTGAAACATGCGGTTTGGAAAGTCTGAGGCATGTTATAATATTTCTACAAGTTTAGAATACCGGCATTGCCGCA
>CAZYWO010000097.1:0-7714 GCA_964651095.1 uncultured Oscillospiraceae bacterium
TCTAGTAAATCATCAATTACGTTGCTAAATTTTGCTGCTTTGATTTTTTCAAACTCCGAAGTCGTTGTGTTTTTCTTTAGAAAAAGAGTAGTAATCAAGGCACCAACGATAGCGGATATTGAGGAATTTGCAAGACTAATGCTACTTTCAAAAATCTTGATTAAAGTGTTTTCATCCATATTACAGCCTCCTATACATTTTACTTCCTTTTATGACCTTTGTACGTTTTTACTTATAGCTTTTCGCTGTGAATTTAGTTACATGTAGTATTAACTACTTTTTTAGATAATTATAAATTGCTCTACTAAGGTATCATGAAGCTACTGTAACGGTACTTTTCGTCTAAATTTGAGTAGTGTTGTACTTTGGGTAACTATAAACCCTTAACTATGGGAGAAACCTCATGGCTTAGGGCTTTTTTATTGCGTATCTACCGATTAAACAGGAATGTCATCATTACTACTTTTTAGAATTGCTTTTCGCTTTCTTTGATGCAGGGAGTTCATCATACATAGAAAGAAACAGATTGCAGAGAAACTCTCTGTTGTCAACATCATCAACTAAGAGCATTTCTTTTGCTCCATCATAGGGCAATTCGTAATTCGCCGCGGGCATAAGGGCGATTGCGGAAGGAACAGGTTTTACAAGCAAGCGGTCATCATATATACCGCCAATGATTTTATCGCGGAAATAGAGTATATATTCTCCCATCATTGCACGATAGAAAATACCGTCTAAATCCGATAACTGTTCTAATATGAAAGCTAAATAATCTTTACTGGAAGCCATGATGCAACTATCCTTAAACTATATAATTTGCAAATAACTAAAGCGTTTATGTACGAGTATTATTATAACAATAATAGTAGGAGTTGACAATAAAGGAAATATAATATTGGCGTTTGAAACTTCATAATTAATACATAATACTTAACACTTAAAACTGCCATATCTTTACAGCGACAAAACCTTTCTTGCAGCGGGAGACTGCAAAACTGCAAAGCACTATGGCAAAATACGATGCGGTCGATATAAGTTCAAGTGGACCGGCGAAAAGCCGGAATCGGAAAGAATAAATAAAGATTATAAACATAGATAGAATATATTGAATTTTCTGTTAATTTTGTGCATAATAAAAGGACTGAAGATTTTAAAGGAGAAATTGTGTAATGGGTAAAATGATAGGCAGAGGGAAAGATTCCAAATTTTCTACTCGCTGGGGCTTTATACTTGCTGCAGTGGGTTCGGCAGTGGGAATGGCAAATGTTTGGGGCTTTCCTGCAAAGATGGGAGCAAATGGAGGAGGCGCTTTTCTGATAGCGTATTTGATTTTTGTGGCCTTGTTCAGCGTAGTAGGACTTTCTGCGGAGTACGCCATAGGACGTCGCTCGAAAACAGGTACGTTAGGTTCATATCATGCAGCTTGGGCTACTCGAAATGAAAAAATGGGAAAAGCGGGAGGAACGCTTGGATGGCTGCCTTTGGCAGGCTCCATGTGTATTGCCATAGGCTATGCTGTAATAATAGCTTATGTCCTGAAAGCATTATGGAACTCCATCACGGGAAACCTTATGGAGGTAGATACAGAGGTTTGGTTTGGAACTTTTTCTTCTACGGAATATTCGGTAGTTCCATTTCACATCGTAGTTGTTGTCGCTACTTTGTTTACACTCTTTTTAGGCGCAAAAAGTATAGAAAAAACCAATAAAATAATGATGCCGGTATTTTTTATTATCTTTGTGATTCTGGCAATCAGAGTTTCATTGCTTCCGGGCGCTGCTGAGGGCTATAAATTCATGTTTACTCCTGACTGGGAGGCGCTGAAAAATCCGATGGTATGGATATGGGCGATGGGACAAGCCTTCTTTTCTCTGTCTGTCACAGGAAGCGGGATGATCGTGTATGGCTCTTATTTGGATGACAAAGAGGATGTGGTTTTCGTTGCTGTACGTACTGCTATCTGCGATACTATAGCTGCATTAGTCGCCGCTTTGGTTATAATACCTGCCTGCTTCGCTTATGGACTGGACGTAGGTGCAGGTCCATCTCTGCTTTTTGTAACTTTGCCGAGAATTTTGCAAGATATTCCGTTGGGACAGTTGTTTGCGGTGATTCTTTATATTGCAATGGTTTTTGCTGGAGTGAGTTCACTGCAAAACATGTTTGAAGCAGTAGGCGAATCGATGCTGCATAAATTCCCTAAGATGGGGCGTAATATGGTTCTGATACTTATGGGAGTCATATGCTTGGTATTCGGTATTCAGATGGAGCCGATTGCAGACTGGGGACCTTGGATGGATATCGTTTCGATCTACATAATACCTATCGGTGCAACCATCGGCGCATTATCATGGTTCTGGATTATGAAGAAAAAAGATCTGCTTGACGAAATCAACAAAAGTGCGTCAAGAATTCATGGAAATCGTTGGTATATAGCCGGAAAGTATCTCTATGTGCCTTGTGCAGCGATACTTTGCTGCGTGGCATTGTTTATGAAAGTAGCTTTTTAAAGAGACGTCAAAGGAATAATGAAGACAGATCAGAGAGATATTTAGTAGTTAAGCGCAGGTAATATTCCCGGTTACCTGCGCTTTTTATATGAATATTTTTCAGTTTTAATCATTTTGAGAATCAGACAGCAGAAGCTGAAGCTGGGTGATATATTCACGTTCATCTCCTGTATCGTGATTGTCTATGATGTAAAGTTCAATTGGATTGCCGCCGGGGGTCAGATGGTTTTCCTCTGCATATTCAAATAATCTTTTCCATGAGGAAGATATTTGTGAATAACTGCCATGTACGGTCATACACAGGTAGTCGCCTTCAGGCAGCAGGTCATCGTATTCTTCATTTTCACCGACTATATAGAACGCCGAATCAAAGTGACCGTAGTTTCCGGCGCGCAGATAGTCAAGGGGCACGGTGGCGCCTATATCTCCGTTTCCTATGATATAGAGCTGGTCTTCGTATTCCGATTGGAGTTTCTTTATGATGAAGTCTAAGTCGTCGTCTCTTAATATATTTTCGCTGAGCTTTAAAATCCGGCGTTTGGGCAAACTGATTGTTTCTATTTTGCCGTTGCAAGTTACCGCCTCAGTGTGAAACTGTATTTCCTCTATACGTTCTGTAAGCTGTGATTTTAAAAGTTCCATTTCAGCCATTTTTTTATCTATAGCATCTATTGCCTTTTGAAAGAGAGCTATGGTTTTTTCTAAGTTAAAATCCGAAAGATGCTCCTTGATTTCTCCCATGGAAAATCCGATAGAGCGCAGTTCTCTTAGTATATTTAACGTTCTTATATCGCTGATGCTGTACATTCTGTAACCGTTGCTGTCTCTTTGAGGTTTGAGAATTCCAAGCTCTTCATAGTACCTTAGAGAGTCCGTACCGATGTTATATAAATTGGAAATTTCACCGATTTTATAATATTCTTTCATCTTTTTACTCCTTAATTTTACTACTTCTTTTTACCCTCTCTTTTTACTCCCTATTTAATTTCTGCTTATATTTGCTGATTTTCTTAATATTTTAACTTAAAAATATGAAAAATTTCTTAAAACCTATTGACCTTAGTATTATACCAAGGTTTACAATTAATATCAAGAAAAGGGGCGATTAAAAATGACGAGGAATAAAAAACTGTATATAAGGTCGAAGTTCGCAAACTATGTACTTCCGTCTGTTGCAGCCATGTGGGTATACACGATTTATACGATGGTAGACGGCATATTTGTGGCAAGAGGTGTAAGCAAGGAAGCCCTTGCGGCGGTAAATATTTCAATGCCGCTTATAAATGTAGCTTTTGCCCTGGGAATTATCATGGCGGTAGGAGCAAGTACCAGAGCGTCTATATTTAAGGGGCAAAAGGATCCCGAGAGGGCAAATAAAGTTTTTACACTGGGAACTATGACGGTAGCCTGCGTGGGTATTGTTGTGGCCGCCTTTGTAATGCTTAATCTGAATACGGTTGCGAACCTTTTAGGCGCCGAGGAGGGGACTGCTCAATATGTAAAAGATTATCTACGAGTCATAATATTGTTCGTACCATTCTATATGACATCCTATAACTTAGAAGTTTTGATAAAGGCTGATGGATTTCCTAAAAAAGCTATCAAGACAAGTATAGCAGGAGCGATGACAAACATAGCGCTTGATGCACTCTTTGTGCTGTTTTTTCATTGGGGGATAACAGGAGCTGCGGTAGCTACAGGTTTATCTCAGGTTCTGACATTTTCTATTTTTTTAAAACACTTTTTATCTGATAAGTCCGGATTTTCTTTTGTAAAAATCAAGTGGAACTTAAAAGAAGCCGCAAGCCTTGCCAAGCTGGGCATTGCAGACTTCGTAACGGAGCTTTCCGTCGGTGTGTGTATTTTTTTATTCAACAGAGTACTGCTTGTAGTCTCAGGAAATGATGGGGTAGTTATATATACTGTAATTTCTTACTTCTCTCAACTGATACTCATGACTATGATGGGTATAAACCAAGGAACGCAACCTCTTATCAGTTATTATTACGGAAAAGAAAAACGTGATTTTTATAGTTATATTTTTAAAATAGCGCTTTTATGTGCAGGGGTATGCTCCATAGTCTCATTTGTAATCTGTACAGTGTGTCCTGACCAGATAGTCGGCATATATATTGATAAAAGCTTGGAACCTGAATTATTTAAAAGAGGGGCAGATGCTTTAAGAATTTATGCGGTAGCTTTTCTGCCTTTGGGTGCAGTAATAACGTTGATGGGATACTTTACCGCCATAGAATTGCCGAAATTTGCCATGAGCGTTTCTATAGGAAGGGGTTTGGTTTTTTCAGGGATTTTTATCTTGATTTTTTCCTATATGCTGGGTGAAACGGGTGTGTGGATGGCTCCTGCAGCGTCAGAAATGTGCGCGTTGCTGCTTGCTTTAATTTTATACGGAAAAAGATTGAGGCTGCCTCCAAAATAAATAGAAAAGGAGGCTGCCTCTTTATAATTAAGCTGGGAAATTAGTTTCGCCGTGGTATTTTACACTTGCTTGAGGTTTAGGTATGGAGGTTTGCTGATATTAAAATTGCACAGGCTAGTGATGAAAAATCTTGATGAAAAAGTACAAATAATATAAAATTAAATTGATAAGAAAACTATGCGGTGATCATTAGCCATAAGTTATTCTCTCAGAAAGGAGCAAGCAAATAATGAAACCAAGTATATACAGCGCGGAACTGGCAGAAGCTGTTACTGTAGAGGAAATGCGTGAAGACGATACTTATACTATAGAAAATTTTGTTTCCGGCAGGGAGCTGATGCATAGGGCAGCTATGGGAGTTTACAATGCAGTGGATGCGTCAAAATGGGAGAATAAAAAAGTTGCTATAGTATCGGGAGGAGGCAACAATGGCGGCGACGGCTATGCCCTTGCTTGTATTTTAGCACAGCGCAGAGCAGGAAATGAAATGCTGATTGATGTAATCAGAACTTCAGACAAACTATCGGAAGATGGAGGATTTTATTTTAAAAAATGCGAGGCTTTGGGTGTCCCGTGGAAATTTTTTGAAGAGGATATGGATTTTAGCGAGTACGATATAATTGTTGATTGCATATTGGGTACGGGGTTTCAGGGAGTACCTAGAGGGAAAGCATCATCAGCCATTGGAAAAATTAACGATGCAGGCGCTTACGTGATTAGCGTAGATATAAACAGCGGAATGAACGGAGATACGGGAGAGGCGGAGCTGGCTGTAAAGTCCAATAAAACCGTTTCTGTCGGGTTTTATAAAAAAGGACACTTCTTAGGAAAAGCGGCTGACTATATCGATGATTTGGTAAATGTGGATATTGGGATTGTGAGAAAACCTTGAAAACCTATAAAAACGATGTTAATATAGACATATGAGAGGTAGAAAAATATGAAGATTTCAACTAAAGGAAGATATGCACTGCGAATGCTTTTGGATTTAGCCCAGCACAACAGTGGAGAATATGTTGCGCTGAAAGACGTTGCGCAAAGGCAGGGAATATCTAAAAAATATCTGGAACAAATAGTTCCTTTGCTTAACAAATCGGATATATTGCAGAGAAGCCGGGGTTATCAAGGAGGCTATCGCTTGGCAAAAGACCCGGATAAATATACTGTAGGGGATATTTTGCGTATTACCGAAGGGAGTTTGGCGCCTGTGGCTTGCCTTGAACATGAAACTAATTTATGTGAGCGCAGCGGTGAATGTGCTACGCTTCCGATTTGGGAAGGTTTAAGTAAAGTCATAAACGAATATCTTGACAGCATTACATTACAGGATATAGTTGATTGGGAGATGGCTAAGTCAGCTAACGATTATATGATTTGATCAGTTACTCATTATATTATAAGGACAAAAGGTCACACATTATGGTTGAATCAATGTGTGACCTTCTTTATATGGACAAAATGAATAATAGATTATTGTATAAGCTACTCTGCAAATAATGGAGTTGACAGGTAACGATCACCAGTATCCGGAAGTAGAACTACTATAGTTTTTCCTTTATTTTCAGGGCGTTTTGCAAGCTGTAATGCGGCGTGAAGCGCTGCTCCTGAAGAAATGCCTACCAATACTCCTTCCTCACGTGCAAATGCCTTTCCTGCGGCGAAAGCGTCTTCATTTCCAACAGGAATAATTTCGTCGTAAATATTGGTGTTAAGCACATCCGGAACGAAACCTGCACCTATACCTTGTATCTTATGAGGACCTGCGGTGCCTTTTGAAAGGACCGGGGAACCTGCCGGTTCAACTGCGACAATCTTAACTTCAGGCTTTTGTTCCTTGAGATATTCGCCTACACCTGTAAGAGTACCGCCTGTACCTACACCTGCAACGAAGATATCTACTTTTCCTTCAGTATCATTCCAGATTTCAGGACCGGTTGTAGTACGATGAATTGCAGGATTGGCTGGGTTAACAAACTGACCTGGAATAAAACTATTAGGAGTTTCAGCAGCCAACTCTTCTGCTTTGGCAATAGCGCCTTTCATACCTAAAGCTCCGTCGGTGAGAACAAGCTGTGCGCCATATGCTTTGAGAAGATTACGACGTTCTACACTCATAGTTTCAGGCATTGTCAAAATAATGCGGTATCCCTTAGCGGCGGCAACTGCTGCCAGACCAATACCTGTATTTCCGCTGGTTGGTTCTATGATAGTAGAATCCTCTTTCAGAATACCTTTGCTTTCAGCGTCTTCAATCATAGCTTTTGCAATTCTGTCTTTTACGCTGCCCGCCGGATTAAAATATTCCAGCTTTACAAGGATTTCAGCATTAAGGTTTTCATTCTTACCATAGTTATTTAATTTAAGAAGCGGCGTATTGCCGGTTAAGTCTAAAATAGATTTATAAACACTCATTTTTTTCTCCTTTTCTTTCTATTAAATGATATTATATATTTTATGTCTCGAATATTATGTCTCAAAATTATCTTTTCCCTTTAACAATAAATTAGTAATAAATGGATGATAAATTACGCATCAACATCGACCGTATCTTAAAAATCTCATTTTCATATTCATATTAAGCTATGCCTCCTAAGCATTATTCTTATTAAACCTATAAGAATAATAGGTTTTAAATTAATAATATCATACTACTAGGGAATCTACGTGTCAATACTTATTTTCAAATTTTTTAAATTTTTTTCTTTCTATAATATATATATAAACAATGTTTCGGCACAACAGGCAATCAAAGATACTGGATTGC
>CAZYWO010000098.1:0-7662 GCA_964651095.1 uncultured Oscillospiraceae bacterium
AATTATTTTTATGTCTATGCGTCAAGCCTCTCCTGCGCGTTCTCCTCGTCAATCAAAAGAAAATTCCTATTGAATATTCCCTTTGCTTCTCCCTTTATCATTCTCAAAATCATATTCAACATCCCTTGGCACATATCCATCTGCATATCCTGTTTCTCTGTATGATTCCTCTTTTTCCAGTATATAATTGCATTGTTTGGCGAACCGTTCTATGTCTATCTTATTTTGTTTTTCTTTTTTCCCAATAAACGGTTTCGGGCTTTCTTGTGCATGGCTTATTGCTTCATGCCTATCTGCCGAACTGGTTTTTCTTTGTCTCTCTGTTTTCTTATTTTCTGTCTTTGATTTTATATAGTTCCAAAAGAACTTAATTAGCCTAAGTGCCAAATATACGGCTAAACAGGCTACAAATAGAGCGGCCAAAACCATAAACGCATAAAATAAAAACTCAACAAGGGCTGCCAAAACAAAAATCCAAAACAATACACTTATGCAGCTACCGGTCTTGCTATTCTTTCGTCTCCCCATGCTCTATCTTTATCCTTTGCACTTCAATAAAATATCTTGCCGCATCTATTACAGATGAATTTGTTTTCTGTATATGTCTGTTCTTTGCGCTTCACTTTTTCCTTTTTGTTCACCAATGTAAACGGATGCAACGGATTGAGGTTTGCCGTATATCTGGTTTTCGTCTTAGCCGGAATCACTTTCTGCTCTTTGTAATGAGAACAATCCTCACTACCGCATCTGGGGCAATATACCTCTTTCATGCCAAAAATCGTGGCCCTATAGATTCCACGAAACTCTTCCTCTTCTTCCTCATGGTATCTCTGCGGAGGCAGCATTTTCCTTTCCGTATAAGGCGTTAATCTCATGCCGCAATTTACGCAGTAATCATCTCCTATTTCGTTCTGATTCCCACAAGAATTACAAATATACTTTTTCTTTTCTTCTTCTCGCTCCGCGATTTCCATCATATAATCTTCTATCGGATAACCGCAATTTACGCAGATTCTTGATTTATCGGAAACCTCTTTCCCACATTCCGGGCATTTTATTAATGACATGGGCTTTTCTCCTATGTAAGATATTTAAAACAATTATATCATATAAGAGAACTTTTGTCATGCACTAAAAAGCCCAGCCCATCCTGTCAACGCCTCTTCTGTTCGCCATAGCAATATCCCTGTCCCCTATGTTCACTTCCAGCTCTTTTTGGAGCAATGCCCGCAGAAGCTCATTCTGTTCTTTTAGCAGCTCCACCTCTTCACTGCTCGTTTCATACACCGCATCACGTATTCCAGTAATCTCTTCGCCGCCTGCAACCGCCGTCTGCCCTCCGACTGTTCCCATCAGTTCTGGTATTCCGTTTTCACCCGCCCAGAATAGGCTTGCTGTTTTCGGATAGCCACCAGCCTCAAACTGTGGTATTTTTGGAATTGTGAAAAGCTGCACACTGCCCGCAGGAACAATTTCAATGCCAGCCACGGTGACTGCACTCCAGCTAAAATGCATCTTGCTGTTTATCCAGTCAATGAGGTTATTGAATATCGCTATCGCAGAATTAGCAGCGTTCTTGAAGATGCTCTTGAATGCCTCTGGCACTTTCTGCATCATGCCCGTCCATTTCTCCAAGGTAAACCAAGGCGAAACATTAGTATTCCACCATGTTGTAATGTTGGCTTTCCATTCCTTTACCGTATCATCCCATTTCTGTTTAATGCCTGTCTTTAGCCCATTTGTCACCTCTGTCCATTTTGCTTTTGTGAACCACGGAGCGACATTAGTATTCCACCACGTTGTAATGTTGGTTTTCCATTCCTTTACTGTATCATCCCACTTCTGTTTAATGCCTGTCTTTAGCCCATTTGTCACCTCTGTCCATTTTGCTTTTGTGAACCACGGAGAAACATTCTCATTCCACCAAGTTACAATGGCTGTGCCGCCCCACCATTCCTTAAATTCATTCCATTTCGCAGATATGCCGTCATATATGCCTTGCCCCACTTCCTGCCATTTCTCTGCCGTGAACCAAGGCTGTACGCTCTCCGTGAACCATGTGCTTAAATCCGTTCCAATCTGACTGAATGTTCCTGAAAACTTTGTCTTAAATTCCTCTACGCCAGTTCCAAGCGGTGTGAAGTCCGTAGCGTTTATGCTGTCTTGCATCTGCTGAAAGCTGCTTTTTGTTCCCTCGATAGAATCATCCAAAGTGAGAACATTAGTCTCGACATTATTTGCCGCCCCAACGAATTTGTCCAACTGGGTAACAGTTTCTCCTGTCACCCCACCAAAATCATCCAATGATATTATTCCGCTGCTTACATCATTGAAAAAGGCTTGCGCGGCATCGCTCATTTCATACATGGGGTCTTGAAATTTCTCCGCTGCGTCAGCAGCGTTTACAGACCCATCTTTGATAAGTTCTAAACCGCGACTTACATCTTCTAAATCCTCTGCGCTGTAACTGACTAATCCAAAATTATCTGCCAATTCTCGTAGTTCTGGATGGGTGTCCAACATGGTCTGCCTTAGCATTTCCATGTCCTCATCTGTAATTTCAAAGCGTTCCTGCAAGCCAGCTAAGTATTCATCTGAAAGCACAAACTCCGATTGTGCCATTTGCATAGCTTTGGCAAGCGCATTTGTTGACCCGGCTGAATCGTTGGCATTAAATCCATATCCGTTTAATGCATTTCCAGTAGATTCAAATAAATCCTTTACTAAGTTAAGAGGAGCGGAAAGCCCAGTATATCTATCAACAAATTCATCTGTCTGTACCCCATTTAAGCCCATTTTCTCGCTTAAATTGTCTACTGCTTTTGCTCCGGCATTAACCCCGACTTCCACTGCTGCGAATGCTCCAAGAGCGGTAGATAAACCGCCTAAAGCAGCGGTTACGGAGCCTAACCCTTCTACCACCGTTCCAGCATTTGCGAAAAACATTAAGAAATTAACAACGGATGTTAGCGCACTGCCGACCGTGGAAAGCACCTCAAAACCTGCAATGGCAATCACTATTTTTTCTAATGCGCTTGCCACATCTTCCGCATCTACGTTGTCCATCCATTCCTGCACTTTATCAAGGAAGTTGTTGAATGCCTCACTGTTCACAAAATTAGCAAGTGCGTCTGATACATCACCTATGAATAGGATAAGCCCCTCGCCCACTGTTTCGGCGAATGGCTCTAAATGCTCCCAAAATTCGGAAAGCCTGCTTCTAAGGCTCTCCCAGTCTACTTTTTCGTTGAAGTCAATGAACACCTGCAATAAGTCAGGTAGCCCTTTCTCAATCGTCCATTGTCCAATGGGGAGCAGGACTTCTGTGTAAAAATCAGACAGAATCCCGGATAGGCTGTCAAAAACAGGAACTAAGGATTCCACCCAAGCCTGTACTTTCGTAAGCAATGGCGAAAAGTTCAGCTTATCCGACCATTCAACTGTTGCATCTGCTGCCGCCCTTATGTTGGAGACTATTACACCTATAATATCGCGCACTCCTCTAAGGATATTCGCCCCTGTCTCGTTCTCTTCCCATGCAACCCTAAAGTTCCGCGCAAGGTTCCCAACCGTAAGCCCTATATCCCCTACAATATGTAAGATGTTTTCAAGTATTCCAACCGTCTTTTCTTCCTGCCAGATGTCTAAGAAATCGCTCCCCACGCTCTTTACAAGCCCGGACACTTCATTGAGAGCGTATTTCCACGAATCCATGACAAATTTTCCTTCGCTCTCCCATGCTTTTTTTAAGGAAGAAAATAACTTATCTGTAATTTTTTTGATGGTATTAGCGAGGTCTTTCCATTTGCTTTCAACCTCTTCTGTTTCAAACATATCTTCCGCAGAAGTTGTATCTCCGCTGCCGCTACCACTTCCAGAAGAAGTATCAGGCTCTACGACATTCAGCTCGTCAATTCCAAGCGTGTGCGATTTTAAATTATCTGCCGCCCCGGCTGCTTTGTTCAGGCTTGCCGCGTAATCAGTTGTTACAGCCGTTGCCTTAATCCATGTGCTTCTGCCTAATAAGGCTGATACAAGCTGATTTATGGCATTTACACCGCTTATGCACTTCTGTATCAGCCAATCTATGGCAGGAGCAAAGGTATTCAATATAGGGGATGCCGCCGCCGCAACTGAATTTTTTAGTTGCGTTAGGCTGCCACTAAGCATAGAGATACTGCGGTTTGTCTCTTCGGAATAAACGACAAGATTATTAAATCCGTCAACAATAGCCCGCCTTAACCTATTAAAAAGGTAATAAACGCTTCTGATTCCAAAGCCGTACCTTAAAATCATTTTAAATGCCTTATTTAAGGAAAAATTCATCTTGTCGCTGCTGCTCTTTGTGCCCGACATTGACTTTCCAAGGTTGCCTATCTTTTTGATGAAAGCAGAAATATGGCTATTTATCTTCTTGAAAGTTGTCTGCAACGGCTGTAAGGACTTTTGTATATTACTTATCTGTGTTTTAAGGCCAGAAAAATTTAACTTAGACCAGTCACCTGTTTTGAACAATTCTTGCTGCTTGCTGATTAATTCCTGATACTGCTCTTTCAGTTCAGATAATTCTTGCTCCTTTTTCTTGAGTTCACCACTTTCTCCATAAAAATCTTGTGACCTGCCTGTGGTCTTTAATAGGTCATTCTCTATTGGAACAATTTTATTGTTTTCCGCTCTTTCCGCTGATAGCTGCTGCGCCCTCTCGTATAAGTCTTTGAATTTATCAATGGTGCTGCTCGCCTGCGGATAAAATTGCTCTAACTGCTCAATGTCATCCTTTATATTGTTTACAAATATGTCTGTTGGGGCATAGTTAGGCATAGAAGAGAATGTCTGCATTGCTTCTTCATACTGCTTCAAAGCCATTTTCAGCTCCACAAGCATTGGTTTTGTGTCAAACTCACGCTGCGGCTTGTCAAAATAGCTTATCGGCTGGCTCGTGGTCTGAACGCTTGATGCGTTTTGCGTTGCGCTCATTATGCCGGATATGGCAGAACTTATCTTCTTTCCGCTGCCAAGTTTCATCTTCCCTATCTGCTCTAATGCGCTTGCCGCCTGCAAGATAGGCGCGGTATTGACTGTAAGCCCATTTAGCGACTGTATGCTATTGGACAGGGTTGCAATGCTTGTAGAGAGATTGTCCAGCTTGCCTGTGTCAATGCTGGTCAGCTTTTCCAAACCTTTATAGTAAGATGCCGCGCTCCCGCCGCTTGCCACTTTTTCGGTAGTGCCGCCGGTTGCCTGTAATACAGCCTGTGCATTCCCGATATTCTGGCGTAATTTCTCGCTTTCTGAAATCACGCTCTCCCATACGGCATCAGACAGCATACCCTTGTCAACAGGTATGGTTATTCCCTCTCTGCATTGTTTGACAACCTGATTAAGAGCCTGTACTTGGTCATTCACGGAATCAAGGTTAAACTGTTTCTCTAATCCGTCAAATATGCCCCTGAACTGGTCGCGCCATTCCGTCATGAGGGTGTCAAGCGAAGTTCCGGCCTGATAATTCAGCTTGCCCCTTAATGCGCCGTCAAGGTCTTTCCAGTCCTCGCTTGTCATGTCGATAGGATTGATTTTGATTTTGCCGGTCGCCAAAAGCGTCTGATAAAAACGCTGCATTTCGGAATCAAATTCCTTTACGTTGCCCGCGCTTTCCAGAAGTTCTTTTCCGAGCGCATCTATATTCTCCGTATATGCGTTCTTAGAAACTTTTCCGCTCAAAGAATCGGACATACTCTGCGCCAAGGTTCTTGTCGTAGATTCAAGGTTTTTGATGCCAGCTTTGTCCAAGTCAAACGCGCCGCCGAGTTTGGCGGCCATGTTCTTAGATGCCGTCTGGATATACTTATCCATCCTGTCCACGGACTTTTCTGCGCCGCTGGTCATGTTCTGGAAAACATTCTGAACGCCCTGAAAAGACTTCGCCACGTTCATATTGCCTAAAGCACCTGAAACCTTGCTAAGTTTCTCCGCAAGCCTGTCCAGTGTCGATAAGGCATCTTCCGCTTCTGACTGTATTTTTATTTCCAAGCTGTCAATTTCGCTCATATCCATGCCCTCTTTTTGGCAACAAAAAAGGAAGTGCCGTGAACACTTCCCAATATCTTTTTATTAGATTACTGTTTTCCACTTATAGCCATATGCTGTTTTGTCTGGCATATTAACAACTTTATGAATTGATTTGTAATTCTTCTTTAACGCTCTTCCTGCGTCAGCAATTCTCTCATAAATAGCTATGGTTTTATTCGTTTTGGGGTCTATTTGCGCCACCCTTATGCCTTTTTTGTGTTTCTCATATTTATATTCTTTTTGCGGATTATATTCATCTAAATATAGCCATTGATAGTTTCCGGCAATATTTAATTTCTTTCTTAAACAGGATGATATGCTGCTTCTCCTAACTCCGCTAATGTCACTTGCTTCTTGGACTGAACCGTATATGTTTAGGACATATCCTTCCATATCAAATTGAATGACGGATTTATGCCTTCTTAGATTATGGTCTGGTTTCTCGTATTTCCTTGCTCCATATTTTTTATATTCATCTTCAAACATAAAAATATGGTTTTTGCAAGTTCTAAATTCATTTTTACAACTTAACAGGACATCACTATTGCAAAACCCATCAATCCTCTCCGCTTCTCCTGCGCTGTCATATCTTTTCACAAATTTCCCTTTTAACGTTAGGCAAACAACTGGACGCGCGTTCCACATACTGCCGCCATCTCCGCCTTTTGTCATATTGTAACCGTTTGGCTTATAGGTATTGAATGTTTCTATGTAATGCTTTTCAAGTGCATTTATTTCTTCTAATGTATCTGCTGAATCAATTATTTCCCATGTAAAATTTTCTTCCCCATATTTTTTTAATGCCTTATGAAAATATAAATGATTGTCAATATCGTATTTTGTATGTTCAATTTTTCTTTTCTCAAAGTTATTCGTTTTCCCGATATAAATTCTCCCATTTATCTTATTAGTAACCTTATAAATAACATAGGATTTTCCCATGAAATATATTCACCTTTAAAAAATAAGCATAAGAAAAACACCTACCATAACGGTAAGTGCCTTTCGTGTAATCATATTTACGAATCTACAATGTCAATTTACTTAAAAAAATATCACGAACAAAATATAAAGAATTATCAGCAAAGGAATTAAAGCCAATAAAAGCAAGGCCAAAGAAAAACCGCCAAAAAACAAATCCCCTATTCCAGAGAACAAATTTCCAGATGCTTCTTTTATCTTATCCTCAAAATCAGGCTCGTAACCCTCAATATATTCCCCGTTTTCGTCTACATAGTAATCTTCCAGCCTTTTCTTTATTTTTCTTGAACCGCAATAAGGACATTTATTAAAATCCTCATTATATGACTGCCTTTGATGGTTGTATGTGATTGCCCTCTGCAAATTATTCCCTGTCAACACGGAATAAGAACTTCCTAAATCATTCCAACGCCCTCTTTTGTTCCTTTTCATGTCAACATTATTATATGAAAACTTTTTTCCGCAATTCATACATTTACAGGCATATTCGTGTATATGGATTGCTTTCTCAAAATATCGCGGCTCTTCCTCTTCTTCGTCATCTTCTTCCAGTTCCTCATCTTCCGTCATGTCCTTTAAATTCATCCTACAGTATCTGCAAAAATTATCATC
>CAZYWO010000099.1:0-7442 GCA_964651095.1 uncultured Oscillospiraceae bacterium
TGTTTGTGATGCTCAAATTTATTCTCTAACCGCTACCTCTCTGTTTCAAACTTATCCACCTCTTTACTTTGCTGTGCGATAATTTGTTAACCGAATTACTCACCTAATCCTTTTCTTGCCAGTCTGCTTATGTCTAAAGCAGGTCCAATTGCAACGCCCGGTTTGGTTTTCATATATTCAATTAATTCTTCAAGCATTTTTACTCTGCTTATTCTGCCTATGCACTGAGGGTGAAGAACTAATGTAAGAAGTCCTCCTTCTTCATATAAACCGTCAAATTCGCTCTGCCATATCTCCTTAACATAAGAAGGGGAACAGATTCTTCTTCTTTCAGGCTGCTGAAGCGTAAAGAAGAAGTGTGATGTATCGTCATAAAGCCATGAGAAAGGTAACTCGATGAGTTTCTTTCCATCTTTTCCCTCATGGTAGTAAGGCCAGTCGCATGCCATTGTGTTTGACGAGTATTCAAACCCGCTTGCCATTACGTTATTAATGGTTTCTTCAGTTAAAATTGCTTCCGGCGCTCTGTAACCAAGCGGCTCTACACCTAAAAGTTCTTTCATTATTCTCTTTGATTTAACTACCAGTTCCTTGTCCTGTTCAGGGAAATAGGTTGTCTCATGTAAATATCCGTGATAACCGATTTCATGTCCGCGTCTTACTATTTCCTTACAAACTTCGGTATGATGTTCAATAACCCATCCCGGAATAAAGAAAGTTGCCTTGAGCCCTTGTCTATCAAGCATATCTAAAATCCTCGGCACGCCTACGTTTGGACCGTAAGCGCCTTCAGCCATTAAGTTAGGGTTGTTAAGGCTGTCATAAGTTCTTGAAAACCAAAATGTCTCCGCATCCAAGTCAAAAGTTAAAGCTACGCCCATCTGTATTCCGTCAGGCCAATTCTTTCTCATAATTTATATTC
This sequence comes from uncultured Oscillospiraceae bacterium, assembly GCA_964651095.1. Classification (GTDB taxonomy): domain Bacteria; phylum Bacillota; class Clostridia; order Peptostreptococcales; family Anaerovoracaceae; genus SUG1106. Next base: position 923 of record CAZYWO010000099.1, read on the forward strand.
TCCTTTTTATCTTTATAATTTATTTGCCTATGCCTTATATACTTGCTCGCCGTCAATATAAGTTTCCTCTACATTAATGTTTTTTATTTCATTCTTAGGTGTGGAGAAAATATCTCTTGACAGAACTACGAAGTTAGCCTGTTTGCCTACTTCGATTGAGCCGTATTTATCTTCGTCTTTGGAAACATAAGCGCCGTAAATTGTATGCCACTTGATTGCTTCCAAAAGGTCTAAAGCCTCTTCAGGATACCAGCCTCCTTCAGGATAACCGGAAAGGTTCTGCCTAGTTACGTTTACTTGAATTGCTTCCATAACGTTCACAGATTCAATCGGCAGGTCTGAACCTGCTGCAAGGCGGATACCTTTCTTTCTCATGGTATTGTAGCAGTAGCTGGTCTTCATTCTATCTCCCACACGGTCATCTGCAATCGCCATGTCTGAATGAATGTACATAGGCTGAATAAGTCCTATTGCATCAAGCTCTTGATATTTTTCAAAAATTCTCTCATTCATGATCTGGCTGTGAATAATTGAAGGTCTGAAACCTCTGGCCTTGATTTCATCTTTAACTGAAAGGCATGAATCGAGGAAAGTTTCTACAGCCGCATCTCCGATAGCATGGATTGTAAGGTCAAATCCATGTTCTACAACGCGCTTTGCCATAGCGCTCATTTCTTCTACGCTGAAATACAGGCAGCCCTTTGTGTCAGGCTTATCGCTGTAAGGTTCATTTAAGCCTGCGCTCCATGCGCCCAGCGAACCATCGCCGAGGAACTTAATAGGTCCAATTTTGATTTTTCCGAATTCCTCCCATGAGTGGAAACCAAAATTAAAGAACTCGTCCATTTGTTCCGGTTTATGTATTCTTAGCTGTAAAACTAAGTTTACAGGCATCTTTCCTTGTGCCGCCATCTCAAGATATACTTCCCACAAAGTTCTCTTATCGCTTACAGAAGTAAAGTCCTCTGTATGTGCAACGGTTACGCCGTTTTTTACCATTTCAGCACACGCAAATTCCAGACACTGAGCAATCTGCTTTTTATCGCTCATCTTAGGAACACAATTTCCTATAAGGCTCATAGCGCTTTCAAGCATTACCCCGTTTGGCGAGCCGTCTTCAAATCTTACCAGCTCGCCGCCCTGTGGATCCGGTGTATCCTTATCAATTCCTGCGATTTTCATGGCAGCCGAATTGGCAACGCAGATTGTACCGCAGCGGCGTGTCAGCATCATCGGATGTTTATCAGTAATCTTATCTAAATCTTTGCAAGTCGGCCACGCGCTGTCAGGATATAATTCCTGATCCCATCCAAATCCTGTTACCCACTCGCCTTCCGGAATCTGTCTGTCCTCAATATACTTTTTCATTTCTTCTACAAGCTCATCAGGGCTTTTAGTATCGTAAAGGTTTGCAGTAAACAGTTCATATATTGCATGGTCTAAAAAGTGTATATGGGCGTCAATAAATCCGGGCAGCACGCATCTTCCGCCTAAATCTACAGTTTCGCCGTCAGGGTATTTTGCTTTCAATTCTTCTGTAGTTCCTACCGCGAGGATTTTTCCGTCTTCGCATGCCATTGCTTCATAGCGATTATTATTTTCGTCTATTGAATTAATCTGCCCGTTTATAAATAATCTTCTCATTTCTTTCTTCGCCTCCGGTTTCCTTATTTTAATTTTTAATAAATTAATATATTAATAATGGAAGCAATAAATGTGCCAAATAAAAAAGCAGAAATATATATTTTTTTATTTCTGCTTTGTTCCCTGTAATCCTTGAAATTTAAGAGACTACGCAAAATCGACATTTATATGTCTGTGATAAAAGTTTTGCTTATTTTTAGTTGTATGTTAAAAAAAATTTTACATCCGTCAATTTTTATTACAGCATCAGTCTATATCTGCGCTTTATCCGTATACTTGTTAATTTATGGTGCTTTATGGTGCATAGAGCTAAGAATCAAGAGAATATTCCTTAATTTTATTATTCAAATTCTGCCTGGTAATTTGAAGATTCAACGATACTTTTTGTAAATCGTCTGTTGTTCTGAGCGCCTCTTTTATAAGATACTTTTCGTAATCCTTCACCGTCTCCTTTAAAGTGCCTTTAAGTTCCGGCTCAATTTTACTTTTTGAAGACGATGGATTATACCAACTTATATCCTCAAGCTTGATAAGGGGTCCGTTTGCAAAATTCAAACATCCTTCTATAGTATTTTGAAGCTCCCTTATATTTCCGTGCCAAGGGTATTCATTAAAAAATTTTTCAACCTCGGAGCTGATTCCAAGAATATTTTTTCCTAATATTTTGTTATATTTCTTTATGAAAAAATTAGTCAGATATTCTATATCACCTTTTCTTTCCTGTAATGTTGGCAAATCAATCTGAACAACTTTTAGTCTGTAGTAGAGGTCCTCACGTATTATGCCTTTTTTAACCATCTCCCAAGGGTCCTGATTGGAGGCCGCGATAATTCTTACGTCAATAGGAATAGGGTCTACTCCTCCAACCCGAGTTATTTTCTGCTCCTCGATGGCTTTGAGGATTTTCGACTGGAGATTTATATCCATGGTATTTATTTCATCCAAAAACAGCGTGCCGCCATTGACAGCCTCCAGCAGCCCTATTCTGTTCTCCGAACCTGTAAAGCTGCCCTTTACTGTGCCGAACAGTATGCTTTCCAAAAGTGCTGTAGGTATAGCGGCACAGTTCTGAGAAACAAATTTTTTATTTTTACGTTTACCGCCCGTATGAATGGATTCGGCAACCAATTCTTTACCTGTTCCGGTTTTGCCGTATATGAGTACTGAAGAATCCGTATTGGATACTTTGGAAATAACTCGCTTAATATCCTCCATTCCCTCCCACTGGGACTTAATGTCATCTATAGTATACAAACTTCTTTCTTCCGAAGATGAAATTGGCGTAACATAGATGTTTGCCATGTCGTCTTTACCGGTTATATATCTTGAAACTTCCACTGCTCCTATAATTTCGCCCTCTTCAAAAATCGGAACTGTGGTATTTATTGATTTTATCACTTGCCCTTTAAAATCCTTACAGGTCTGAAGCATATTAGCGGTTGGAATACCTTTTTTAATCGCCTCCATTATGCTACTTTCATCTAAATTAAGCTCCGGATATATTTCACTTATATGTTTTCCCAGCACATCCTTTTCAGTTAGGCTGTTCATATCGCTGCGATTGTTATAGTAGTATACTACCACTGCATTTTTGTCTAAAATCATTGCTCCGTTGAAGTAATTATATAAATTCAGTATATCCTGAGCATTTTCCTTAATCTTATTCATTTATACTCCCTCCCTGCGCAGTTGGTCGTAATTTATTTTAAGTCCTTTCATTTTATTGCTTAAAGTCTGTCTGGTAATACCCATCTTATCCGCAGCCTTGGAAAGATTATCGCTTTCGCATATTGTTTTTACTATTAGCTCGCGTTCAAACTTTCTGACCTTTTCCTTTAATGATTCATCAAAGTCGCCGCCGGCGCTGTCCCCTGCGGACTCATCGTGACTCAAAGCGCGCAGAGAATAAATATCCAAATCCTCCAGCCCTAAATATTCATCTTCACAAAGGTTAAACCCACCTTCTATCATATTTCTAAGCTCTCTTATATTCCCCGGCCATGAATACTCCATAAAACGGGAGACTACTTCCTCTTTTATTCCCTTAATATTTTTCCCAATGGTTCGATTATAAAAATCTATATAATAATCGGCTATCGGCATTATGTCTATCTTTCTTTTTCTCAATGGAGGAACGTTAAGTTGGACTACTTTAAGTCTGTAATAAAGGTCTTCCCTGAGAAGTCCTTTCTCAACGCAAATAAGAGGGTCAATGTTGGTGGCAACTATTACTCGCACGTCTACCGGGATTTCTTCAACTCCCCCTATTCTCATAATCTTCTGTTCTTCCACCGCCTTAAGTATTTTAGCTTGAACTGCTATATCCATAAAATTTATTTCATCTAAAAACATAGTTCCGCCGCTGACTACTTCAAAAAGTCCTTTGCGGTTTTCAGCTCCTGTAAAACTGCCTTTTACGGTGCCAAACAGAATACTTTCCATTAAATTTTCAGGGATAGCCGCACAGTTCTGCGAGATAAATCTATAGTTCTTTCTCGGCCCGTTGTCGTGAATAGCCTTGGCAAGCAATTCCTTGCCTGTCCCTGTTTCTCCGTTTAAAATGACCGCAGACTTGGTTTGCGCTACTTTTATTATCTTTTCTTTTAATGCAGTCATTTCCTCTGAAATGGATACAATTTCAGGCATTACATGGTGAGCGTCTATGTCGTGAATATTACCGTCAGAGAGCATAATATTCAAATATTTGTCCTGGTCTTTCATATATTGAAAGACTTCTATGGCTCCTATAATTTTACCTTCATCAAAAATCGGATGCGTGCTGCATAAAGCGCCATAGGTTTCACCCAAATAGTTTGTAAGACGCTGGCAGTTATGCGCAATAGGCTCCCCCGTTCTCATTACCTCCATCAAGGTGCTGGTTTGCGGGTCAATACTGGGATACACGACAAAAATGCTTTTGCCTGCAATCTGCTTTTCAGTAAGAGTATTAATGTCCTGTCTGATATTTTGATAGTATTTTATGATACCAAGACGGTCTACCATAATTGCCCCATCATAATAATTGTAGAAATTTAAAATTTGCTCCAAATGATTCATTAAGTCCATTAATATCACTCCCTCATTCTGCCAAAACCATGTGTTGTTATTCTGTTTTAATTATAAAGTTTCATAAATATTCTGTCAAGTTCCATATATCAACGTGGTGGTTTTTCACCTTATTTTTTTTACGGTGTTAAAAAAAAATTTAACATTTTTATTGTGCCTACTTGCCATATTATTAATCCCCTTTTTAAAAACTCGTATTTTTCTTGTTTTTTCACAGAATCTCCATATTAAGAGTTTTGGCATGGATTTTGCGATAAAAATGACTAAAGGAATCATTTTATGATTAAAAATTTTTATAGGAGGAAAAATATGTCTAACGAAAAGAAAGTCGCTAAAGGCGGCGAATTCAAAAAAGAAGTTACCGTATTCGGTGGCGTCAGCATCGTTGCCGGTATCATGATCGGTTCCGGTATCTTCTATCTTGGTTCTTACGTTTTACAGTATGCTAACTATTCAGTCGGCACAGCACTACTTGCTTGGATAATCGGCGGTTTAATCAGTTTGCTTGGCGCCCTCTGTTTCTCAGAACTCAGTGCATCAATGCCAAAAGCTGGCGGTCTTACAGTTTACCTTAACGAGGTTTATCACCCTGTTGTTGGTTATATGTATGGTTTCTCCCAGTGGTTAATTGCCAGCCCAGGTTCAATTGCGGCAGTTGCGATTGCAATTCCTTCCGCTCTGGTTGACTTTATCCCTGGTATGACAAACGGTCAAGTTAAGATTATCGCTGCTGTACTCGTAATATTATTTACAGTTTATAATATCTTAGGAGTCAAGGAAGCTTCAATCTTTGCGAACATTACAATGATCGGCAAGATAGTACCTATGGCTCTCATCCTGCTCTGCGCATTATTTATGGGAAATATAATGCCTGACCTTGATCCTACTCCGGTTACTATGGAAGGTGAACATGCAGGATTCTTCGGTGGCGTTGGTATCGTTGCTTACGCAGTAGTTGCTTCATTATGGGCTTACGAAGGTTGGTCTAACGTTACTAATATCGGTGAAGAAATGAGAAATCCTAAGAAAGACTTGCCAAAAGCTCTTATCATCGGTGTAGGTTTCGTAACTGTATTCTATGTATTATTCAACTTTGCAATTTTAAGAGTAATTCCTATCGAAGAAGCTAAGTCAATGATCGAATCCGATAATATCTACTTAGGAACAGAAGTAGCAAGAAGACTTCTCGGCAATGCCGGCGGTATCATCGTACTTATCGGTATGCTTATCGCAATGATCGGTTCGCTTAATGGACAAGTTCTTGTATATGCAAGAATTTCTTATGCTATGTCACATGAAGGACATTTCTTCAGAAATCAAGGCGAATTAAACAAGAAAGGTGTTCCTGCTAACGCACTTATAGTTCAGTGTGTTATCGCCGTAATCCTTATCCTTGCAAGAAGCTTAGATCAGTTAACAACATTAGTAGTATTCCTTGGAATGATCGGTTCTGTACTTGGCGTTGCCGGTGTAATGGTTAACAGAATCAAACATCCTGAACTCGAGAGACCTTACAAGGTTTGGGGCTATCCTGTAACTGTAATCATCGCTGTAATTATCTTCATTGCATTGATGATCAACAACTTCATCGAAGACCCAATCATGTCAATACTTGGTCTATTCGTCGTTCCTGCAATCGGCGCTATTATTTACTTCTACTATGATAAGCAGAATAAAAAAGCCGGACAGGTAAAATAAAGTAAATAGTTAATATATTTGCATATCCAATAAAAAAAGGGGCTGCTTTGCCGATGTCTGAACTGCTACCCGTCAAGTGGACAATTGAAAAAATTAAATTTTTTGGCCAGTC
>CAZYWO010000100.1:0-7402 GCA_964651095.1 uncultured Oscillospiraceae bacterium
TAATATAATTTAAAAAGATATTACCTCCGCTGTTTGGCGAAGGTAATATCTTTAAAAAATCAATTACTGTTGCAATAAATGAAAGGAAAGTAATTGGCAATATGAAAAAAATAATATCAACCTTAACAATAATTGGGATTATTATTACAATTTTGCTCTTTGGAGCATCCTTAGCGCTTGCAGAGGAAGCGGATAAGGAGATATCATACGATAAAGTTGCATCCGGAAGCGAGATGACTACAATAGAGGAAGTAGGCGTTGAAGGGATGTATCCTATTTACGGAACCGATATTGAAGATGGAGAATATGAAGTTATTGTAGAGTCCAGCTCATCAATGTTTAAAGTGGAAAAGGCTGTACTTACAGTTAAAGATGGAAAAATGCAGGCAGTCATGACTATGGGAGGTAAGGGCTACCTGAAGATATATATGGGAACAGGACAGGAAGCTGCCAAGGCGGATATTTCCGATTATATTGATTATGTTGTAGATAACGAAGGCAAACATACATTTACAGTGCCGGTGGAAGCGCTTGATCAGGCAATGCCTTGCGCTGCTTTCAGCAAAAATAAAGAACAGTGGTATGACCGTTCGATTTTATTTGAAGCTAAGAGCCTGCCGGAAGGTGCGGTAAAGGTGGAACTACCTGATTATGATGCCCTTGAAAAAGCGGCAAGAGATAAACGAATTGAAGCTTTGAAAGCTGAAAATGAAAAAGAAAGCACTTCCCAGCCAGCGGAGGTTGACTTAGATGACGGAGAATATACTGTTGAAGTTCAGCTTCAAGGAGGCACGGGAAGAGCGTCAATCACATCTCCTGCCAAATTGATAGTGCGTGAAGGTAAAGCTTACGCCATAATTGAATGGAGCAGTTCCAACTACGATTATATGAAAATAGGAGATGAAGAATTCTTGCCTATACAAACCGAAGGAAATTCTACTTTTGAAATTCCTATTACGGTTTTTGACGAGCCTATGAGCGTGATTGCAGATACCGTTGCAATGAGCGTACCTCACGAGATCGAGTATACTTTGACATTTGATTCGGACTCTATTCCTTCAGGCGGAGTTGTTACCATAATGCTTATATTGGCTGCAGTCGCAATTATTCTTATAATTTGCGGCTCAGCAATTCTTATAAAAAGAAAGAACGTAAAGAAATGATTAAAAAGTTAACTACAGCATTGCTCATTATGGCAATGCTCTTTACATTGATAGGTTGCGGGCAGGAAACATCGTCGGAGGATTTAAAGGACCCTTCTGACATAAGCTCGGAACTTTTATATACCGGCAGTATGGAGCTTTCTTATGCTGAAGAATTTTCTGTCGATTATTATGAAGGAGATTATGCTTTAGTTACAATATCAGGCGAGGACAGATACCTTCTTGTTCCTGAAGGAAAAGATGCGCCTTCAGATTTGAAAGAGGATATTACAGTTCTCAATAAACCTATGGACAATATTTATCTGGCTGCATCTGCCGCCATGGATATGTTCGTATCTATTGATGCCATCGATTCAATAAGCTTTTCCAGTCTGAAAGAAGAAGGCTGGTATATTGAAGAAGCCAAAGAAGCCATGAGGGATGGGAACTTAATATACGCAGGAAAGTATTCAGCGCCTGATTATGAACTGATACTTTCGGGAAATTGCAGCCTTGCATTTGAGAATACTATGATATTTCATACTCCTGAGGTTAAAGAACAACTGGAGAAATTCGGTATTCCTGTAATAGTGGATCATTCCAGCTATGAAAAAACACCTCAGGGAAGAATGGAATGGGTAAAGCTGTGCGGCCTTTTGGCGGGAAAAGAAGAAGCAGCAGAACAAGTCTTTAAAGCCCAGGAAGAAGCCATCGATTCCGTAGCGGAAAACGAAAAGGCAAACAAGACTGTAGCATTTTTCTATATAACTTCAAATGGCGCCGCTAATATCAGAAAACCTTCGGACTATCTTCCAAAGATGATCGAACTTGCCGGAGGCAAATATATATTTGACGAGTTAGGTGACAAGGATGATATGGCTTCCTCAACTATGACTATGCAGATGGAGGATTTCTATGCAGGAGCTAAAGATGCTGATTACCTCATCTATAACAGCGCTATTGAGGGTGAACTTAACGATATAAAAGATTTCTTGGGTAAAAGTCCGCTGCTAAAGGATTTTAAAGCAGTCGAGGAGGGAAACGTATATTGTACAACGAAAAATTTATATCAATCCTCTATGGAACTTGGAACGATTATCACAGATATCTACTATATGCTTAACGGTAACGATGAAGCTATGACATATTTATATAAGGTAGAATAAATTGGGAGTAAGTAATGTTGAGTGAAAGAGATGAAAGAACTCAAAGATATATACTGGCATTTCTTATATTAATTATATTTGCAGTTATTTTTATAATTTTAAATATTTGCATAGGAAGCGTCAATGTTCCGCTTAAAGAAGTAATAAAGACTTTTAGGAACCAGCAGACAGACGATACGTGGGCAACGATAATAATGGATATGAGATTTCCAAGAACCATTGCGGCGGCTCTTTTAGGCGGCGCATTGGCATTATCCGGATATCTGCTTCAAACTTTTTTCCACAATCCGATCGCAGGGCCGTTTATACTGGGTATTTCCTCAGGTGCTAAGCTTGTAGTAGCGCTTACCATGGTATTTATGATAGGCAGAGCGTCACATTTGAGTTCGTTCATGCTCATAGCAGCCTCTTTTATAGGCGCGATGATATCCATGGGATTTGTATTGCTCATTTCAAAAGCTCTTAATCAGATGTCAATGCTCATAGTAGGCGGTGTTATGATAGGATATATATGTTCGGCTATAACTGATTTTGTAGTCACTTTTGCTGAAGACGCAGATATAGTAAATCTTCACAACTGGTCCCGCGGAAGTTTTTCAGGCATATCATGGGATAATGTAATAGTAATGTCTATAGTAGTTGTAATAACTACTTTTTGCGTCTTTCTCCTGTCCAAGCCTATAAGCGCTTATCAGATGGGAGAATCCTATGCGCAGAACATGGGTCTTAACGTTAGTTTGTTTAGAGGACTGCTTGTACTGCTGTCCAGCGTGCTTGCGGCAACGGTAACAGCATTTGCAGGACCGGTTTCCTTTGTTGGAATTGCGGTGCCCCATCTTGTAAAGGGACTTCTTAAAACTACTAAGCCTATATTGATGATACCGGCTTGTTTTCTGGGCGGCGCATCTTTTTGCCTGCTTTGCGACCTTCTTGCCAGAGTGTTGTTTGCTCCTGTGGAACTGAGCATAAGCACGGTTACCGCAGTTTTCGGAGCGCCCGTGGTGATATACACCATGATACGCAGGAAGAGGGAAAGGACTGAGTAATCTGATGAAAGAATTTTATTTTTACACGGAAAGCCTGTCTGTAGGCTACAATAACGTGCCTCTGATAAAAAATATAGAAGTTAGAATTAAAAAGGGAGAGATTCTCACCCTTATAGGTCCAAACGGCGCGGGAAAAACCACGGTTCTTAGGAGCATTATGCAGCAGCTTCGCCCTTTAAACGGATATGTTTATCTGGATAAAGAAGAAATGGGAAGTATGTCTGTTAAGGCTCTTTCTCAAAAAATGTCTGTAGTTTTGACCGGCAGGGTCAGAACAGAACTTATGACCTGTGAAGATGTGGTGGCTACGGGAAGGTATCCATATACAGGTCATTTTGGCGTACTTTCAAAAAAAGATAGACAGATCGTTAAAGAGGCTATGGAACTTGTTCATATATCCGAGCTGGCAGAAAGAGATTTTACCAAGATAAGCGACGGACAGAAGCAGCGAGTTATGCTGGCAAGAGCAATATGTCAGGAACCGGAGATTATTCTTCTGGACGAACCCACATCCTTCCTCGATATAAAATATAAACTGGAATTTCTTTCAGTACTCCAAAACATGTCCGCTACCAAAAATCTGACGGTCATAATGTCCTTGCATGAGCTGGATCTGGCGCAGCGCATTTCCGACAAAGTACTTTGCATAAAAGGCGATAAGGTGGATAAATTCGGAACACCGGAGGAAATATTCAGCCCCGGTTACATATCAGAGCTGTACTCATTGACAGCAGGATCTTACGATGAGATGAGCGGCAACGTAGAGCTGGAAAAAGTGACCGGTCAGCCGGAAGTCTTTGTTATCGCAGGATGCGGAAGCGGAACTGCTGTATTTAGAAGATTGCAGAGAGAAAAAATCCCTTTTGCTACCGGAATAGTATGGGAAAATGATATAGATTATCCTTCTGCCAAGTCTTTGGCTGCTGAGGTGGTAAGTGAAAAACCATATTGCAGTGTGGGAAATGATAAGGTAGCTAGGTGTAAAGAACTGATAAACCAGTGTAAAAAGGTAATCTGTACCGTTGACATCAGCTCTAAAATGGATTATAACCGGGAATTAATAGAGTTATATGATTTCAGCATGAAATTAGGAAAAATATAAAGTTGAAAAAATTTTAAGGCAGGAAGAATATAAGGGAGAGAAACCGATGGCAACAGAAGGTAAACTGCACAGGACAGGTATTGAAGATTATTATATCGTAAAAAACAATAAAAAGATGAGATATGGATTTACTACCGGAACTTGTGCAGCCGCCGCAGCCAAAGGCGCCGCTCGTATTCTGCTTCAGTCCGGCGAAACCGGCAATGTAAACGAGGAGGAAGGATGTTTTCTCAATTTAACTACGCCGAAAGGAATTTCTTTGTGTCTTAAACTTGAGGATATAAAAAAAGGGAATGGCTGGGTATCGTGCGGCGTAAGAAAAGACGCAGGAGATGATCCGGATGTGACAGACGGTTTACTCGTATGCGCTTTGGTTGAAAAAATTGAGGAACCGCGCGTAATTATAGATGGAGGCGCAGGCGTAGGAAGAGTTACCAAGGAAGGGCTTGAGCAGCCTGTAGGAGCTGCCGCCATAAATAATACTCCGAGAAGAATGATAGAAGAAGGTCTGCGAGAGATTATTGAAATGACGGGGTACGACGGGGGCTTGGCAGTTACCGTAAGCGTGCCACTAGGTGAGGAGACTGCAATAAAAACATTTAATCCCAGATTGGGAATAGAAGGCGGAATTTCCATTTTGGGAACGTCGGGAATTGTAGAACCAATGAGCGAGTCTGCTCTGTTAAAAAGTATTGAAATAGAAGTTAATCAACAGATTGCAAACGGCCGCCGAAATCTTATCGTGACTTTAGGCAATTATGGGAAGGCATATCTTGATGGTCTTGACCTTCTGCCTATAAAGGAATCTGTTAAATGCAGCAATTATGTGGGTGAAGTAATCGATATGGCTGTGGCAGGAGGAGCTGAGAGCTTATTGTTTATAGCCCATTTGGGAAAGTTTGTTAAAGTAGCCGGTGGCATTATGAATACCCACTCAAGATGTGCTGACAGCAGAGCTGAAATTATGGCGGCGTCTGCCATGAGAGCAGGAATCGATTATCAAAGCGCCATGAGAATTTTAGACACCGTAACTACGGATGAAGCTGTGGCAATTCTAAAAGAAAAAAAGTTCCTTGATAAAACTATGGATATTATAATGGAAAAGATAGGATTTTATTTAAAAAACAGGGCTTATGACAGAATTGAAACAGAGGCGCTGGTCTTTTCAAATCAATATGGCTTTTTGGGAGAGACACAAGGATGTAAAAAGCTTATGGAAAAAATAAAGAAAGAAAACAAACAAGGAATTTAAATAAACAATAAATTATATAAATACAAAAAAAGAAAGGGCTGAAACATGGTTCATTTTGTTGGAGCAGGCAGCGGAGCTGCTGATTTAATTACTGTTAGAGGCAAAAAATATCTTGAAGAAGCGGATATTATAATATATGCCGGTTCTCTTGTAAATCCTCAGCTTTTGGATTATGCCAAGGGAGAGTGCGCTATTTTTAACAGCGCGAAGATGACCCTTGAAGAGGTTATCGACGTTATACTTAAAGGCGAACAAGAAAATAAGACTGTAGTCAGACTTCATACAGGAGACCCATGCCTTTATGGAGCCATACGAGAACAGATGGACATATTGGATAAGGAAGGGATAAAGTACGATTATTGCCCGGGAGTAAGTTCTTTTTGCGGCGCTGCGTCAGCATTGAACTTAGAGTATACTTTGCCAAACATCTCACAAAGCGTAATTATTACCAGAATGGCAGGCAGAACTCCTGTACCCCCAAAGGAAAGTATCGAATCTTTTGCGGCTCATAATGCTACGATGGTGGTTTTTTTAAGCACAGGTCTTCTAAAGGAGCTTTCGGAAAGCCTCATAAGGGGAGGTTACTCTTATGATACTCCCGCAGCTATAGTATATAAAGCAACGTGGGATGACGAAAAGACATTTATATGTACGGTGGGAACTCTTGCAGATACTGCTGCTAAAAACCATATAACCAAGACTGCGCTTATGATTATCGGAAATGTGGTGAGCGCCTGCGATTATGATCGCTCTAAACTTTACGACCCTGAGTTTACTACTGAATTCAGACAGGGAAATAAAGAGGAATAAATAGATGAAAATTGGAATTATAAGTTTCAGCCGGTCAGGAGAAAAGCTGTCGGAGTTGATTTCAGAAGGGCTGAAAAGCAGCTTTACAAGCGGAGGAGAATGTTCAAATGGTAATCCTTCAGGCTCAGAAGTTTCAGATGTGGAAATTATTACAGCCTGCAAAAGCGCTTATGCTAAAGAACCTATGAAAGAATCCTGTCATATCTGGACAGGCAATAGGTTTGAGGACAGCGACGGAATTATTTTCATAGGCGCTGTCGGAATTGCTGTCAGATACATTGCTCCTCATGTCAAAAGCAAAAAAAACGATCCGGCAGTTATAGTCATAGATGATAAAGCCAGGTTTGCCATATCCTTATTGTCGGGACATCTCGGCGGCGCTAATAAATTGACGCAGAAAGTTGCCTGCATTACGGGAGCTGTTCCTGTAATTACCACAGCGACAGACATTCACGGAAAACTTTCACCGGACACTTTTGCACAGAAAAATAACTGCATTATAGATAACTTCCAAATTGCCAAGGAAATAGCAGCCGCCTTTCTTGCAGGAGAAACCGTAGGGCTGGTTACAGAATTAAATGTTGAAAGCTCCGGCAGTTTACCTTCTCAGGTAAAATTATTTACGATGAAAGAGGCAGCGTCGCCGGAAGAATTGGGCAGCTTGCCCGACAAGGGAATACTAATTTCTTCCTGTGACCGCAGAGAAACTTTTTTTAATAAGACTTTGAAACTTGTTCCCCGTGATGCCTATTTGGGGATAGGCTGTAAAAAAGGAACCGATGAGAAGAATATTTCAGACGCAGTAGAAGAAGCCTTGAAAGAGGCGGGACTGGATAAACGTTCGGTTTGCTGTGCAGCCACTATCGATCTGAAAAAAGATGAAG
>CAZYWO010000101.1:0-7365 GCA_964651095.1 uncultured Oscillospiraceae bacterium
AGTAGCCGGCGCCAGCACGTCGTTGAAAATTGACGGATAAAATTCCCTTGCGTTTGTAGTTGACACTTGATACACTCCCTTCACGAGTTATTTATATAAATAATTATAAATAATTAAAAGCAATAATTGTGCCAAGTTTTTTGCTATTTAAAAAATTACTATTTGCAATGGTTTAAAGTGTTAAAAGTAATGAAAAAGGGGAATTTGCTTGCTTTAATATGACAAATTTTAGTCACAAAAAAAATGCCGACTAATTTTCGTCAGCAATTTTTCTTTTATATTAACATATCTCTGCTTAGACATACTTTCTCATATATTTTAAGGCGTTTTTTTCAAGGCGGCTAACCTGCGCCTGACTGATGGAAATTTCTTTCGCCACTTCCATCTGGGTTTTCCCTTCAAAAAACCTCATGTTGAGAATATGTCTTTCTCTGGGGCTTAATTTGTTCATCGCCTCCGATAACGAAAGGTTTTCAATCCATCTAACATCGGTATTTTTAGTATCTTGTACTTGATCCATGACATAAATCGCATCACCGTCGTCGTGAAAAACCGGCTCGAACAGGGACACCGGTTCCTGTATAGATTCCAACGCCATAACTACGTCTTCACGTTCAGCTCCCAACTCACCGGCTATTTCCGCAACCGTTGGCTCACGCTGTAGCCTGCTGGATAACACCTCTTTAGCCTGAAGGGATTTATATGCCAGATCACGCATGGAACGTGATACTCTTATCGAATTATTATCGCGCAGATATCGGCGTATTTCCCCGATAATCATTGGCACAGCATAAGTACTGAATTTTACTCCGTGGCTCGTGTCAAAATTATCCAAAGCCTTAATCAATCCAATGCACCCTACCTGAAATAAATCGTCTGGATTTTCTCCTCGATTGGAAAATCTTTGTATCACGCTAAGCACCAGCCTAAGATTCCCTTGAATAAACTTATCGCGGATCTCTTTATCACCGGCTTTAACCTTTTCAATCATTTCCATCATTTCATCCTCTTTATAAAGAGGTAATTTGGCAGTGTTCACACCGCAGATTTCAACTTTGTTTGCCATAGTCACACACCTATCCTATAAAAATATTCTAATTCTGTTATGTACTATGGCGACCCTTTTCATACGGGCCAAATTAAACCAACTAAACCAGTTTTAACCCAGTTTTTTTATTTCCCTCTGAAGTCTGGTAATTATGCGCTTTTCCAGACGCGATATATAGGATTGAGAAATTCCCAGTCTGTCAGCGACCTCTTTTTGCGTCATTTCTCTGCCGCTTTTAAGCCCAAAACGCATCTCCACCAATTCTTTTTCTCTGGGCTCCAATTTGTTCATGGCTGTATAGAGCAGGCTGCGGTTAACTTCTTCCTCCAATCTTTGGGAAACTACATCGTTTTCAGTACCGAGAATATCGCTGAGCAAAAGCTCGTTGCCGTCCCAGTCCACATTCAGTGGTTCATCAAGACTTACCTCGCTTTTAAGTCTTGTGTTTCTGCGAAGATACATGAGTATTTCGTTTTCTATACAGCGTGAAGCGTAGGTTGCAAGCTTAATCTTTTTATCCAGCTTAAAAGTATTGACAGCTTTTATAAGTCCTATAGTTCCTATGGAAATCAAATCCTCCACATTAACTCCTGCATTTTCAAATTTTTTTGCTATGTAAACTACTAGACGCAAGTTATGCTCTATGAGAACGCTCCGCGCTTCCTGACTTCCCTCTGCATAAGCTTTAAGCATGCGATACTCTTCATCGGAGGAAAGGGGCGGCGGAAGAACATCACTTCCGCCTATATAGTAAACGCTTCTACTCAATTTTAAAATCAGAGTATAAAAATGTTTCTCTATTAAATCAAATAAAGCAAAAAATTGTCTGACTAATCTATGTAATATTTTCATTTAAAACCTCCCTGTTGAGCAATACCTCAAACTCTCCGAAATCACCGTCATAAAAGCCTACTACAGCGCCTTTGATTTCTTTATGGTTAAATTCTATTTTATCAGCACGAAATCCTTCCAAAACACCTTTCCCGGTTCCTACAGCACGATACGGAATTACAACATACCTGCTGCGCAGCCAGTTGTTCCATTGATTATGTTCGCCGGCTTTATTGCCATTAAGACATTCTCTGCTAAAAGGAAGCATCTCTGCCCCTTTGCTGTCAATCAATGCTACCGGCCTACCCGTCAAAGGCTCCCGTAAGTTGTTTCCCGAATCTACGAGAGCCTCAAACAAGTAGCTTTCGCCGTTTATAATTAAACACACTTTCCCTTTTGTGATACTTGCTATCCTTTTTTCTATTACCAGCTTTATGAACCAATACGTTAAGATGAACGCCAATGTACCCCAGCAGACTAGCTTTCCGTAAGTCATAGGTTCCATATAAATAGCTCCGTTTCCGCTGATTGCAGGTATTTGCTGCCATAAAAGAAACGCCATGGCTGCCCCGCCTGAAAGAAATGTAAGCGATACGAAAATTGCAGTCTTTTTTAGAAGTCCCCGCGTGCCAAAAAGTACTGCCGAAGCTGCAAGTGCAATGGCTGCTCGGAGTAATATTGCCAATACTCCGCTGATTCCAATAAATATTGAAAAACCTCCGGCACCACATAATACACTTGCCACTGTCAATCGCAACCATCCGACCTTCTGACCGACCAGTTTTGCTGTTAAAATCAGAAGAAGTCCGCCTGTCAAAAAGTTCTCCAAAAAAAGATATTCTCCGTAAATAATCACTTTTCTTACCTCGCCTGCTTATCATACACTATGATACATGCGAAAGCTGTCGAAAGTCGACATCAAAAAAAAAATTTATGTTTTTGATTCAATTATAATCTTTTATAAAATGTACACAGAAGCAACAGACAAAAAAAGTTGCAGAGGCATTGGTACTCGTTTAAGTCTGTCAAAAAAAGACGCATCTTGTGATGCGTCTATTTCAATCTTACAAAACTTCTGCTACGTTTCCCATCTCTTTCAATGAGATAAATACCCCGATTTGAAATTTGCTTTTCATCCAGAACGCTTCTCACGGACTGTATGGAGTCGGTCCTCAGATACAGACCTGTTCCGCAGGATGTTACAAGCTCCGGCGGAAGCTTTTTCAGCGTTGAACTGATGCCTCTTTCTTCAAGCATATCTCTGGCGTATGCTGCCTTGTAAAAAGATGAAAACGACAAAATATATTCTCTTACGGTACTTTCCGGTCGCAGCATTTTCTCCACATTAATCTCTCCTTTACTGTTACTTGCCGTATTCTTGTCTTTCGTATGTAATCATTCGCTTTATCAGCTCTTTAAAGGAGGCTTTTTCTACATCACACTCTGCGACAAGGTCGCATTCACCCACAGCTTCGCCATCTTTCATAACCACCAAGGTTCCAACCTTATCTCCTGTCTTAAGAGGAAGGTGAACTTTTTCATCAAGCTTTATCTCGCTTGTCACTGAATCTGAGTTTCCTTTTTGTACAAGAGCCGTTATTCTTTCGGAGGTAACTGCATTAATGGTCATAGGGGTTCCTCTTTCAATATCAACCATACCTATTTTTTCACCGGCTTCGGCTACCACATAAGTCTGATAATTTGCAAATCCATAGTCAAGAATTTTGCTGATTTCAGCGTTACGAATTTTTGACGTTTCGCATCCAAGCGCTACGGCAATAAGATGAGTATCATCTCTTGTAGCTGAAGCGCTGAGACAATATCCTGCCTCGCTGGTAAAGCCGGTTTTAATACCGTTGCATCCGGTATACTGTTTTATTAATTTATTGGTATTGGTCAGACCGAATTTTTTCTCTTTTCCCGGCAGACCTACTGTAATAGTACTCTGCCATGTGGTGAACCATTTGTGGGTTTCCTCGTGTTTATACAGTTCTTTTGACATCAGTGCTATATCATATGCACTTGAATAGTGATTTGCCACAGGTAATCCGTTTGTATTGACAAAGTTTGTATCCTGCATTCCAAGTTCTTTTGCTCGCTGATTCATTCTTTCTACAAAGATTTCTTCGCTTCCTGCAACATATTCTGCCAGCGCCACACAGCCATCGTTGGCGCTTGCCATAGCAACGCCTTCCATAAGCTGGCTTACCGTATGTACTTCTCCTGCTTCCATATACATCTGGCTTCCGCCCATAGATGCGGCTCGCTCTGAAATTGTTACCTGATCGTCTAACGTGATTTTCCCCTCATCGACAGCATCCATAACAAGGAGCATAGTCATAACCTTGGTTACCGACGCAAGCGGCAGTTCTTTATGAGCATCCTGCTGGAAAAGCACTTCTTCTGTCTCTGCATCGATAAGTACCGCGCCCTTTGCAGCTACCTGAAATGCTGCTTCAGGTCCTTTATCCTCGCTGGGCACATCGTTTACCGTTTCTAACACTATAGGTTCCTGCTTAGGCAGATTTTTCTTAAGACCTTCCAGCCCCACAAATGCGCAAAGTATCAAAGTCACACCTAATAGACTTGAAACTACCCTTTTCCACATATAGTTCACCCTCTCACACATCTTTCTTTTAAGTCTGTATAAGTATATTCAGACCGGCGGCTAATATGCAGTTAAATGCACAACATTTTTAATAAACCGTCGCTGATAAATTTATGTATAGTTGCATGGTTTTGTGGTATCACCGGTCCATTTGACATGGAATTTTCAATATGCTATTGTAATATTAACTATTAGTTGATACCTATTTGTGCAAAGGATATTTAAAGGATATTTACATGAAAGACAGAGTGATTTTACATTGCGATATGAACGGGTTCTTTGCCTCTGTGGAACTCCTTGAACATCCTGAACTCAAGGATAAACCTATGGCGGTCTGCGGAAACCCGAACCAGCGTCACGGAATTATTCTCGCTAAGAATGAACTGGCTAAGCAGGCGGGAGTAGTTACCGCCGAAACGGTATGGCAGGCCTTAAAGAAATGTCCCGACCTCCGGTTCGTACCTCCCAATATGAAAAAATACAAGCATTATTCCCACCTGATAAATAAAATATATGAACGTTTTACCGACATGGTAGAGCCTTTCAGCATAGATGAATCCTGGCTTGATGTTACCGCCAGCCAAAGCCTCTTTGGCAGCGGCAAGGAGATTGCCGACAAAATTCGCCAAACCGTAAAGTCTGAACTGGGCATGACACTTTCCGCGGGAGTTTCTTTCAATAAAATATTTGCTAAAATGGGTTCTGAATACAAGAAACCCGACGCCACAACAGTTATTACAAGGGAAAATTATAAGGAAATGCTTTGGAAACTGCCTGCGCGCGACATGTTTTTTGTAGGCAGAGCCACTTCAGAAAAGCTGGCTAAAATAGGAATTAAAACCATAGGGGATATCGCTTTAAGTGATCCGAAAATGCTGGTTAATCTTCTCGGTAAGCAGGGACAAATTCTCTGGGAATATACTAACGGTCTTGACACCAGTCCGGTTGCTTGCGCAGGTGAAGAAGAAAAAATTAAATCTGTCGGCAACGGTGTAACCTTTACACGCGATCTTATAAGCCAAGACGATTTAGTCACAGCCGTCACCTCTCTTGCAGATACTGTTGCAGGCAGACTTAGGAAGTACGGTATGAAAGCTTTCGGTGTAAAGGTAGATATAAAAGATCCCTATTTTAAAGTCATTTCACGACAAAAGCAACTGTTTGCACCGACAAATCTGGCAGAGGATATATCGAGAAGCGCACTGGAAATTATTCGCTCATCGTGGCATGTGGGAAACCCGATACGATTGATTACTATTACTGCAATCAATCTTACAGATGAGACGGCAGATGAACAGATGAGTATTTTTACCGCTGACAATGAGGCACATATACGCGGAGAAAAAATTGAGCGTACTATGGATGAAGTCCGCAAAAAATACGGCAGCAGCTCCATAGGTTTTGCGGCGGTTCTTGATAATGATATAGGAGCGTATGTGCGTGATTACGATGATTCAGAAAATCAACTTACTCGTAATGAAAAAGACAATAGCGATTGGAACACTTTCCATAAAAAAGAAGAATGATTCGGCAGAATCATTCTTCTTCTGTTATATCATCATGTGTGATTTCTTCACCTCGTATTACCTGAACCGCCTGTACGCGGTTTGAGACTCCAAGTTTCTTGTAAAGATTAGAGGCATGAACTTTAATCGTATTAGGAGATAAGTAAAGTTGTGCTGCAATCTCCTTATTGTTCTTTCCCTGAAACAAGAGTTCAGCAATTTCACCTTCACGATTGGAAAGACCATATTGCGCTATGATCAAATTCAGTCTTTCAGCAAAGCTTTGGATTCTTTCTGTATCATTTCTCTCATCAACTGTACATGAACGCCATATAAATATAAAATTAATTATATTAAACACCAGCCAGAATACAACATAGATTTCCTTATCATATCCTATAAAATCCTTAGTGGTTCTGGTATCTATTATGCTTGCTGTAGCGATAATACAAAGTAAAACGCACACTAGGCTATATACAAACATATATACGTTAGTACTTCGGTGAGTTTTGCATGACCGCCCCTTATTCCAGAAATGAACTCCGAAAAAAGACAGCAGAATTATAGGCATTGCGTTAAGCGTAATCATAATGATAACATACATCTGCTCACTTTTATATAGAAGTCCTAATGTATAAACACTGTCTGTATAAAGAATAATCATCCCTATAACAACGAAAAAAATGTCTAACCAATGAGGATTCTTTTCTCCGGCATAGTCTCTTTCCATGCAAATCATGGTATATGCAAGTCCAATCTCAAGGAGATTTTCCATAACATATATCCAAGCTATTTTATCGCTGCTTACAGCGCCTTTAAGGTATAGAATCAAAAAGTCACATATATTAAAAAGCATTATTAATATTAAAAAAAATGTTGTGCTTCGCCATTTTATCATCTGACTTGTAGTTGTCAGCTTCTTTGCCCTTACCGTAATGTGTACAGTAAAACAAGCAATGCCAATTAACAAAGTTACGATGTAAATCAGCTCTATAAGTTTACTCACATTACTCTCCTAACTCAAATTTAAACAGTAAACTTTTATAAATATTATTATATTGTTTTCATAAAAATAATTCCATAGTTTTCAGAATTTGTCCAAGTTTTTTGACAATTTCTTAGCGATATTTTCTTGTTCATATTAGATACAAAGGATCTTTATTTTTTATATTTTCAAAAACCGAAAAAACCGAACATAGCGCTCGGTTTCTTCGGTCTCTTTATTTATCAACTAACATATTAAGGAGAACTTATTTAAAATTCTCTCAATTGTAGTGATTGCAAAACGAGTATTTTCAGTCGCTGTACTGCTAAGTCTATTAAGCTTCCATAGCCTTTAATGCAGCCTGCTTTTCAGCTTCTCTTTCTTCTAA
>CAZYWO010000102.1:0-6956 GCA_964651095.1 uncultured Oscillospiraceae bacterium
TGATAATTACGACAGCTTTTCATACAATCTCTACCAGCTTGTCGGAGAAATAGATCCGGACGTTAAAGTTATCCGCAATGATGAGTTGTCAGTGGATGAGATTAAAAAGCTTGATCCTAAAAAGATAATTCTCTCCCCAGGTCCTGGAAGGCCGGAAGACGCAGGGGTTATCATCGAGACCGTAAAAACTTTGGGCCAAAACGTTCCCATGCTTGGAGTCTGCCTTGGCCATCAGGCTATATGCTCTGCTTTCGGCGCAACAATCACCTACGCAAAAGAGCTTATGCACGGGAAGCAATCCGAAGTGAAATTTGATGCGGGCTGCCCACTTTTTATTGGTTGCCCTAAAACGGCACCCGTTGCAAGATACCATTCCCTTACGGTTGCCCCGAATACCGTTCCCAAAGAACTTAAAGTAACCGCTGTAACTTTCGACGGAGAAATAATGGCAGTACAGCACATAGAATACCCTATTTACGGAGTACAGTTCCATCCGGAGTCTATAATGACGCCAAACGGAAAAACGATAATTAAAAATTTTATAAATCTGAAATAAGGAGATACGTGCCATGATTAAAGAAGCAATCATTAAAATCGTAAATAAAGAGGACCTTACTTATGACGAAGCCTATACCGTTATGAGCGAAATTATGAGTGGAGAAACTAGCCCCACTCAAAATGCGGCCTTTCTTTCCGCCCTTTCAACAAAAAGTGCAAAAGCTGAAACAACTGATGAGATCGCCGGATGTGCTAACGCTATGAGGGATCGCGCAGTTAAAGTAAATATCGATATGGATGTGCTTGAAATAGTGGGGACGGGTGGCGACAATGCCCACAGCTTTAATATTTCCACTACTTCCGCCCTCGTCGCCGCTGCAGGCGGCGTAAAGGTAGCAAAGCATGGAAACCGTGCTGCCTCTTCAAAATGCGGAACCGCAGATTGCCTTGAGGCACTTGGAGTAAATATTCAGCAAAGTCCCGAAAGATGCGCTGAACTTTTAAATGATGTGGGAATGTGCTTTTTCTTCGCTCAAAAATATCACACTTCCATGAAATATGTTGGAGCTATTCGTAAAGAACTTGGCTTCCGTACTGTTTTCAACATTCTTGGTCCACTTACCAACCCTGCAAGCCCTAAAATGCAGCTTCTTGGCGTATATGATGCCTATCTTGTGGAACCGCTAGCCCAAGTTCTTATAAGCCTTGGTGTAAGGCGCGGAATGGTCGTATATGGTCAGGATAAACTTGATGAAATCTCCGCAAGCGCGCCAACAACCGTCTGTGAGTTCAAAGATGGTTGGTTCAAATCCTATACTATAGTCCCTGAAGATTTTGGGATTGAACGCTGCAGCAAATCAGACCTTGTTGGCGGTTCTCCGGAAGAGAATGCGAAAATTACTAAAGCCGTCCTTAGCGGTGAAAAAGGTCCAAAACGCAATGCTGTCCTGCTAAATGCCGGAGCAGCGCTTTATATCGCTGGAAAAGCTGAAACTATAGCGGACGGCATTACCCTTGCTGCTGAAATTATTGATTCAGGAAAAGCCCTTAAAACACTTCAGAAATTTATTGAAGTGAGCAACCGCCCAGAGGTGTAAGCATGACTGTACTGGATCAACTTGCTGAGCATGCTCGAAAGCGTACCGAGGCGGCAAAAGAGAAAATTCCACCCGAAATAATAAAAAAACATGCGCTGGAGCTTGCAAAAGGAAATTTTGCCTTTGAAAATGCACTGAGAAGACCGGGGCTGTCTTTCATTTGCGAATGTAAAAAAGCATCGCCCTCCAGGGGGCTTATAGCGGCGGATTTTCCATACCTTCAGATTGCGAAGGAATACGAAACTGCGGGGGCCGACTGCATTTCGGTGCTCACTGAGCCGAAATGGTTCCTTGGCTGCGATGAATATTTAAAGGAAATTGCTGCTTCTGTTTCAATTCCCTGCCTGCGCAAAGATTTTACGGTAGATGAATACATGCTCTATGAGGCAAAGCTGCTCGGCGCTTCCGCTGTACTTTTGATCTGCTCAATACTTACTGATGAACAACTAAAAGAATATATGAGTATCTGCAATGAACTTGGGTTAAGTGCACTAACAGAGGCCCATGATAAGTATGAGGTGGAGCGGGCGCTGAAAGCAGGAGCGCGGATCATTGGTATTAATAACCGCAATCTCAAAGATTTTTCTGTAGATACTGAAAACAGCAGAAAGCTTCGTAAGCTTATTCCTCCAGACGTCCTTTTTGTCTCCGAAAGCGGTGTAAAAGATGCCAATGACATAAAAAAACTAAAAAATATAGGCGCTGACGCTGTGCTCATTGGCGAAGCATTGATGCTAGCGCCCGACAAGAAAGCCAAGCTTTCGGAGCTGAGAGGTAATCTATGACCAAAATTAAACTTTGCGGCCTTTCAAGGCCTTGCGATATAGAGGCTGCTAACCGTCTTAAACCAGACTATGTAGGTTTTGTTTTTGCAGCCAAAAGCCGACGTTATGTAACTTCAGAAAAGGCCGCGGAGCTTAAAAGGCTGCTTTGCCCCAATATCA
Source organism: uncultured Oscillospiraceae bacterium (assembly GCA_964651095.1). Taxonomy (GTDB): domain Bacteria; phylum Bacillota; class Clostridia; order Peptostreptococcales; family Anaerovoracaceae; genus SUG1106. The sequence goes on from CAZYWO010000102.1 coordinate 2,540, forward strand.
AGGCTGTTGGCGTATTCGTAAATGAAGCTCCTGAAACTGTTGCTGGGCTTCTAAGCGATGGCACCATCGATATTGCTCAGCTGCACGGCACCGAAACGGAAGAGTATATAAAAATTCTACGGGAATTTACCGATAAGCCAATAATCAAAGCATTCCATATTGACAGTGAAAATGACATTTCTGCGGCAGAAAACAGTTCCGCAGATTATGTGCTGCTAGATTCCGGAAATGGAGGAACCGGAAAGGTTTTTAACTGGAATCTAGTACGGAATATAAAAAGGCCATACTTTCTTGCCGGCGGACTTGACACCGAAAATGTAAAGCTTGCAGTAACAGAGCTAAAACCTTATGCTGTAGACGTAAGTTCTGGTATAGAGACCAACGGTTTAAAAGACAAAGATAAAATGTCGGCATTTGTTGCCAATGTACGAAATATTCTAGGAAAGGAATAGATAAGATGACTAATCCAAACGGGCGCTTTGGCATACACGGCGGACAGTATATTCCTGAAACACTGATGAATGCCGTCATAGAGCTTGAAGAAGCTTATAATCACTATAAAAATGATCCGGAATTTAACCGGGAACTTACTGAACTCTTTAACGAATATGCCGGAAGGCCGTCAAGACTTTATTATGCTGAAAAAATGACAAATGACCTTGGCGGCGCAAAAATATATCTTAAACGTGAGGACTTAAACCACACAGGTGCCCATAAGATCAACAATGTGCTTGGTCAAGCACTTCTTGCCAAGAAAATGGGTAAAACACGTTTAATCGCAGAAACTGGCGCCGGCCAGCACGGCGTTGCTACCGCCACCGCTGCCGCTCTTATGGGAATGGAATGTGTTGTTTTTATGGGCGAAGAGGATACCATACGCCAGGCGTTAAATGTATACCGTATGCGTCTTCTTGGCGCTGAAGTTGTCACCGTTAAAAGCGGTACCGGAACGCTAAAAGACGCTGTCTCCGAGGCCATGAGAGAATGGACTTGCCGCATTGCCGATACTCACTATTGCCTTGGCTCAGTCATGGGGCCCCATCCATTTCCAACAATGGTTCGCGATTTTCAGTCCATAATTTCAAAGGAGATAAAGGAGCAACTCCTTGAGAAGGAAAATAGATTGCCTGACGCTGTTATTGCCTGCGTTGGCGGCGGTTCAAACGCCATAGGCAGTTTTTATCACTTCATTGGTGATAAAAGTGTAAAGCTTATAGGCTGCGAGGCTGCCGGTAGGGGCGCTGACACTTTTGAAACTGCGGCTACAATAAATACTGGTAGAATCGGTATTTTTCACGGCATGAAATCCTATTTCTGCCAAGACAAATACGGCCAAATCGCCCCTGTCTACTCTATTTCAGCAGGGCTGGATTACCCCGGTGTAGGTCCCGAGCATGCTTACCTGCATGATGTGGGAAGAGCTGAATATGTTCCAGTCACTGATGAAGAGGCCGTCTGCGCCTTTGAATATCTGGCAAAAACCGAGGGCATTATTCCTGCTATTGAGTCCGCCCATGCCGTTGCCCATGCAATAAAAATTGCGCCCACAATGAACAAAAACCAGATAATTGTCATCACAATATCTGGCCGTGGCGACAAGGACTGTGCAGCCATTGCGCGCTATAGAGGGGAGGATATACATGAGTAACATTAAATCCGCTTTTGAAAATGGCAAAGCGTTTATTGCCTTTATCACCTGTGGCGACCCAGACCTTATAACTACAGCCGCTGCAGTTCGTGCCGCCGCAGAGAACGGCGCAGACCTTATAGAGCTTGGCATACCATTTTCCGACCCTACCGCTGAAGGCCCGGTTATTCAAGGAGCGAACCTGCGTGCACTTAAAGGTGGCGTTACCACTGATAAAATCTTTGATTTTGTCAAAGAGCTTCGCTGTGATATAAGCATCCCCATGGTGTTTATGACCTATGCTAACGTGGTTTTCTCCTATGGTGCTGAGAAATTTATTTCCATTTGCAAAGATATTGGAATTGATGGTCTCATTTTACCTGATCTTCCATTTGAGGAAAAATCGGAATTTCTGCCTATCTGCCGCAGATATGGAGTTGACCTTGTGTCACTTATTGCCCCCACCTCTAAAAACAGAATCGCCATGATTGCAAAAGAAGCGGATGGATTTCTTTACATTGTTTCTAGCCTTGGCGTAACTGGAATCAGAAGTGAAATAACTACCGATTTAAACTCTATTATCGCCGTTGTTCGACAAAACACAGATATACCCTGCGCTATTGGGTTTGGCATTTCCACCCCTGAACAAGCGAGAAAAATGGCAGACCTTTCCGACGGGGTTATCGTGGGTTCAGCCATTATAAAGCTGTTAGAAAAATATGGTCAGGAAGCTCCAAAATACATAGGTGAATATGTAAAATCAATGAAAGAAGCCTTACTGTAACATCATCCCATATAATAAAGTACAGACTCCATTAATGGAATCTGCATCTTGTTATATGTTGCGAAATTGTATCGGGCCTTATTGGCCTTTTGGCTTTCGAGAGCGGCCAAAACATATATTTTACCCACACAAAAATAGAAAAAAAGAAGCCCGTAAACCGTATAAATAAACGGTTTATTGGGCTTCTTTTTTTGGTGAGCCATCGGGGATTCGAACCCCGGACACCTTGATTAAAAGTCAAGTGCTAAAATGCCGTTTTTTCGCATGATTAAGCCATTTATTGAAAGCTATGGTATAGAAAATGGTATAGAACGGGCTTATTTTTTGAAAATTTTCATGCCTTTTTTATCGTTTCATTTTGTTACATTTTATCCGCTCATACCGGAATTTTGTAATCCGTTTCAAGTCTTGTTTTGTAGCTTTCGGAAAGCTCCGCTTTATTGAAGTTTTGCAAATCGGTATAGATATTAACAGTTGTTTCAATATCCGCATGTCCTAAGAATTGTTTAGCCGTAACAACATTTATGTTTTCAAGATAGAGCATTGTCGCAAACGTGTGACGGAGGTAGTGCGGAGTAATTCTTGGTACACGCATTGGCAACTCTGTACCATACTTCGGATTAAACTTGCTGATATCACCATCATAGCCATATTTGACATTCAAATCATTTAAATAGCTATCCCACATTTTACGCCATGAACTTTTTGTATGGATATTACCCGCCTCATTGAGGCAAATATATTTAGATAATACCTTACTGCACTTTTTTACGCTTGCAAGGTATTCTATCAGTATAGGAGGCATAGGAATTTTTCTTTTTGCGTTTACTGTTTTACCGCCTTGTTTTATATTGCCTTTATTTTCAATAAATTCTATAGATTTATTTACAGATATAATCCCTTTCTTTAAATCCACATCAGACCATTCAAGCGGTATAACTTCGCCTTTGCGTAAGCCCGCAAACATCATTATCATTGCGGGCAGCTGCGCCCTGTGCGGGGTATCTATTATCCATTGCTGTTCTGTTTCCGTCAACGCTCTGCGCATGTTTACCGGGCTATTTTTAGGAATCATAACGGATTTAAAAAAGTCCGGAACCCCGGCAATATTGTTTGAGCGGGCATAGCCAAATATACCGCTTGCCACCTTTTTAATGCTCTCTAATGTTGCCTTTGCCATGGGCTTTCCTGTATTCGGATTTTCCTCCGCAAGCTCGTTTATGTAGCTTTGGAAAGCTGAGAGCGTTATTAACTTAAGCTCTGTATATTCAAATTCTCTGTTGAGGTGTGCAATAGCCGATTTATATTGAATTAATGTTCCATTCCCTATCCCGGAGGGTATTTTTATTTCGTTAAGCCACTTTTCAGCCCAAACGCCGAAAAAAGCCTTGTTATAAATATTCTTGCCATCTCGAACTTGAGCTTTCAAGGCGTTGGCTTTTGCGTTCAGCTCTCTCTGAGTGCCCGCTCTTATATGTTTATAAAGTTCTTTTCCGTTCTCCGTTCCGCAATAAACGGTTGTTTGATACTCTTTTTTCGCACTCATTTTTCAACCTCTTTCGCATTATACCGCTACATGCTCACAATTAGAAAGCACCTTCGCCATCGTAATTGTCACTTTCCCATATTGGCATTATTTCATAATGGGCCGGCTCATAATCACCACTTTTATAATGACCGCTAGCCTCAACAAATTTCAGAAAATCAGTTTTGCTATTGTAAACATAGATTTCCTCCCTACCGTAAAGCAGCTTATGTTCAACAACATATCCATCTGCTTTTAGTATTTTTTCAATAGTTTCTTCTAATGTTTCTTTTAAATCCGTATTTTCATTATTTTCATTGAGAAATTCCATTAATTTTTTTATTTGATATACACCCTTACGAACAGTACGATTTCTTATTCTTATGCTTACATCATCGCCATCAAACCGAACGTTATATTCCCCACAAGCTTCCATTAAAAGCTTTATTGACCTGTAAACATCCGTTAACGGAATTTTATC
>CAZYWO010000103.1:0-6902 GCA_964651095.1 uncultured Oscillospiraceae bacterium
TATCATAGAAGACCTGTTGCTAATAGCTATTTACAGAAAAAGTTTCATACTCTCGCATAAAACAATTATTTACTTGGTAATTTTAATATTTTTCTGCATTTTATTCCTGTTCCTTTTCATATAGCAGTGAGAAATTTTAATAGTAATACTGCATCACATAACCATATGATATATCTGTCCATCAGTGGAGCAGACTAAGCATTTAATGCTGCGGCTTTCTGCACCGAAAGTGAAGATATCACAATCATAATATTTTGAGGTATTCTGCCCGAAACAATAGTATTTAATAACTATCGGCAGCAGCCTATCCTATACGCAGACCGGACAGGATCACCCTCTAATCCCCTGTATTTTCAAGCTAACCGGCGTTTTCTTTCTGCGGTTATGAAATTATCATGTAGATAACCGTACTCATTTATATACACGGCTGCCGAACCGAAGAATGGTGTAGAGAAAAAAGCAGCATCGTTACCTTAACTGCTAAGGATATAAACTAAAATTAAAGCTAAAATGATTTGATAAAATAAGGCATTTTTTATAAGTTTTTTTGTATATACTCAATGCTTTTCTTTAAAATTTTACCTGTAAATAGTTTTTTATATAATTCTACATTTAAAGTAAATGAGACTAAATGGTGGCAGTGCGACCAATATTTGATGGGTTACTTAATGTAACCTTTTGCGATACAGTTAATTTGTAACAAACGAAAGGAGAAAGAAACATGAAGAAAAAACTGATTATCACAGCTATGGCAGTATGTCTTGTCATAGGAAGTACACAAGTAGGTCTGGGTGCGACATGTAATGCAGGCAGCAATCTTGCAGGTATAATGGAAAAATTACAGCAGTGCATTATGGAAAGATTTAATGTGCAAATAAGTCTCTTACCTGGATATGAAAAAACGGATACGGACACTTCCGAAGCAGAAAAGCCGGATACAGATACTTCTGAAACAGAAAAGCCGGATACGGAAACTCCTGACCAAACTAAGCCTGAACAGGGTGAACAGGAAACAGAAAAAGAACAGATTACTACTCAAAGCAGTCAGACTGCTCAGGTAGTTGCACTTACCAACCAAGAAAGAAATTCACAAGGGCTCAGTTCATTGAAGTCAAACAGCGAATTGAACAAACTCGCTCAGATGAAAGCTGAAGATATGGCAAACAACAACTATTTTTCACACACTTCGCCTACTTACGGAAGCGCTTTTGATATGATGAACACTTATGGAGTATCATACAGGACAGCAGGAGAAAATATTGCTAAAGGTCAGAAAACAGCTGAGGCTGTAATGACAGGATGGATGAACTCATCGGGACACAGAGCAAATATTTTAAACAGTTCCTATACTGAAATCGGAGTAGGATATGCAAAAGATTCAAACGGAACTACATATTGGGTTCAGATATTTAAGGGTTAAAAATGTTATATTCTATGATTTCATTCGTAAAATATGACAAAAAAATCAAAATTGATAAAAAATAACTTTCCCTTTTCCTATATTTGTATTATAATTACAATGTAAATATTTCTTTTATCATTTAGGAGGGAAAAAATGAAGAAATTCTTATCTTTACTACTCATCTTCGCAATGATTTTCACTTTTGCCGCTTGTGGCAACAGTGGAGATGATGACACAGTAATAGGTTATGATGACATTGATGATAACTATGAATCAGAAGATGGTACTTATCAGATCGCTATGGTTACAGACGTTGGACAGTTAAAAGACGGTTCTTTTAACCAGTTTACATGGAATGGCGTTAAAAAATATGCCTATGACAACGGTAAGTCATATAAATATTATCAGCCTGCAAACGCTGAAAAGGCCACAGACGCTGATAGAATCAAGGCTATGACTGATGCTTGTGAAGCAGGCGCAGAAGTACTTGTAACTCCTGGATACTTACAGGAAACTGCACTTACGGAAGTTGCCCCTCTGTTCCCAGATGTACAGTTTATATTTATTGACGGTTGGGATTTAGGATTAAGCAACTTAATCGGCGTATCATATCAAGAAGAACAGGCCGGTTACTTAGCAGGTTATGCCGCTGTAATGGAAGGCTACACTAAACTGGGATTTTCAGGTGGCGGCGGAGGTTCAAACCCTGCTTGCATAAGATATGGTTATGGATATGTTCAGGGCGCTAATGCTGCTGCCGCTGAAAAAGGCGTAACTGTTGAAATGAGATACTCATGGGATCACGGTGCAACATTCTCAGCATCTCCTGAATTACAGGCAATGTTAAGCGGATGGTATGAAGCCGGCACAGAAATTATCTTTGTATGCGGAGGAACTATGTTTAACTCCGGTGCTGCCGCCGCAGAAGCTGCAGAAGCTGATATTATCGGCGTTGACGTTGACCAGAGTGCATTATCCGATACAGTTGTAACTTCGGCAATGAAGGGATTAGCTGAATCAGTAATTAAGACGTTAGGCGACTTCTATTCAGGCGGAGAATTATTATCAGGTTCATCAGTACTTGGGGCTGCGGACAATGCTGTTGCTTTGCCAACAGATACTTGGTCATTAGAGAACTGGACAGTAGATGAATACAACGATTTATTTGCAAAGATTAAGAGTGGTGAAATCGTTGTCGATAACGCAAGTATAGCTGACCCAAGTACAGTTGAATTTGAAAACGTTACATTCATTAAATAATTAAGACTAAAAAAAGTTCATACACATCAAAAAGGTTTTTTTAACCTGAATTAAGGGGGAATCTTTGGTTTCCCCTTTTTTGATATCATCCCTGAAAGAAATAGAATCCCTAAAGATAAAGCAAAGGCAAGGAATTATAATGACATCGGAATATGTAATAGAGATGGAACACATAAGGAAGGAATTCCCGGGCATTGTAGCAAATGACGACATAACGCTTAAATTAAAGAAGGGCGAGATACACGCACTTCTGGGAGAAAACGGTGCGGGAAAGTCAACTCTTATGAGTGTACTCTTCGGACTGTATCAGCCGGAAGCAGGTACTATTAAAAAAGATGGAAAAGAAGTAAAGATCAATAATCCCAATGATGCGACCGCTCTTGGAATAGGCATGGTGCATCAGCATTTTAAATTGGTCGATGTGTTTACCGTACTGGATAATATTATATTAGGCGCGGAAACAACAGGTAAACTAGGCTTTCTCAAGAAGAAAGAATCGAGAAATAAAGTTATAGAACTTTCAGAAAAATACGGGCTTAAGGTTGATGTCGACGCTAAGGTGGAAGACATTACCGTAGGTATGCAGCAGCGCGTAGAAATATTAAAGATGCTGTATAGAGATAATGATATTTTAATTTTTGATGAACCGACAGCGGTTCTCACACCTCAAGAAATAGACGAGCTTATGGAAATTATGAGAGGCTTTGCCAAAGAAGGAAAGTCTATCTTATTCATTACGCATAAATTAAATGAAATTATGGCAGTATCGGACAGAGTTACCGTACTTCGCAAAGGTAAATGCATAGGCACTGTAAATACTAAGGATACTAATAAACAAGAGCTTTCCAATATGATGGTTGGAAGACCTGTGCAACTTGAAATTAACAAGAAAGAGTCAGAACCTAAAGATGTGGTTCTCAATGTGGAAAATTTAACTGTACCTTCCAAGGTCCACAAGAATAATGCGGTTAAAGGCGTTTCATTCCAGGTAAGGCAGGGTGAAATCGTCTGTATTGCAGGTATTGACGGAAACGGACAAACAGAGTTGATCTATGGTCTTACCGGACTTGAAAAAGCCTCTGACGGACATATTGAACTGTGTGGTAAAGATATTTCCAATGTGAGCATTAAAAAGAGAAGTCAGGCGGGTATGAGTCATATACCTGAAGACAGACACAAACACGGTCTGATTTTGAGTTACACCCTTGAGCAGAATATGGTACTTCAAAGATATAAGGAACCTCAATTCCAGAAATATGGATTCATTAAGTTCGATGAAGTAAGAAAATACGCCGAAAAGCTTATAGAAAGTTATGATGTGCGTTCAGGACAAGGACCTGTTACGATTGCCGGATCTATGTCAGGTGGAAATCAACAGAAGGCAATTCTTGCAAGAGAACTGGACAGAGACGAACCATTAATTGTGGCGGTACAGCCAACAAGAGGTCTCGATGTGGGAGCTATTGAACATATCCATGGACAACTTATTGCAGAGCGCGATAAGGGAAAAGCAGTTCTTTTGGTTTCATTGGAACTAGATGAAGTAATGGGACTTGCCGACAGAATCCTTGTGCTGTACGAGGGTGAAATTGTTGGCGAACTTGACCCTAAAAAGACTGATGCCCTTGAACTTGGACTATATATGTCAGGCGCTAAACGTCAGGGAAGGGAGGCAGAGGAATGTTAAGAATAGATCCTAATACCGGAAGACAGAAATGGTTCAGAACAGATGGAGCTAAATCTGTGGCCTCTGCTTTAATTTCTATTTTAATCGGTATGGCGGTAGGTTCATTGCTGATTATAATCGTAGGACTTACGAAAGAAGGAATATCTACCAAAGGTGTATGGGAAGGCATCAGACTTGTATTCTTTGGCTTGTTTAGTACAGGAAGAGACAGCGGGTCGTTGTCCTTTGGTTTCAATCCTGTAAATATGGGAAACATGCTGTTTAGAGCAACGCCTCTGATTATGACGGGACTTTCCGTTGCGGTTGCATTTAAGACAGGTCTGTTCAATATAGGAGCTCCGGGTCAATATCTGATGGGTACCTGCGGAACTCTTACAGTGGGACTTGCTTTAGGCAATACGGATTGTCCGGTAGCGGTTGCATGGTTTGCAGCGCTGCTGACAGGTATGATTCTTGGAGCGTTATGGGGAGCAATCCCGGGAATTTTTAAGGCATATTTAAACATCAATGAAGTAATAACGTGTATTATGACTAACTGGATTGCGGCGAATCTGGTTACATGGTGGTTCGATGCTCATGAGGTGTTTAAAAACTCTACTGAGGGCGGCAAGATAGGATATATAGTCCCTCTTAAGAATGTGGGCGTTGTAACCCCTAAGATGGGAATGGATACGTTATTCCCTGGTTCCCAGGCCAACGGAGGTTTTTGGATTGCATGTTTGATTGCTATAGTTGTGTATATTATTATGACTAAGACTATCACAGGTTATGAACTTACAGCATGCGGTTCAAACAGACATGCGGCTAAGTATGCGGGAATCAACGACAAGAAAAATATAATTCTTTCTATGATGATTTCAGGCGGATTAGCTGCAACAGGGGCTTGCCTGTATTACCTTTCGGGAAACACAGAATTTTTCTGGTCTACATATATGAGCTTGCCGGCAGAAGGTTTCAACGGCATCCCTGTTGCACTCCTTGCGGCTAACAATCCGATTGCCGTTATATTCTCGGGAGTATTTATGTCAATGCTGAATATCTGCGGTATGCAGTTGAAATATTTGACAGCGTACAACGAATATATTGCCGATATAATCACGGCTATTATAGTTTATCTGAGCGCATTTTCCATGTTCATCAGACAGATGATGAATGGAAGGAAGAAGAAAGGAGGAAATAAATAATGGTATTCTTAATTCAGCAAACTTTATTATTTGCAATTCCTCTTATGATAGTAGCTCTTGCCGGCGTTTGCGCAGAGCGCTCCGGTGTAATAAACTTAGCCCTTGAAGGTATTATGATATTCGGAGCATTTATAGGAGTGCTTTTTATCAGAGTTATGCAGGAAACAGGTGCATTTGATAAAGAGCATGGCCAGATTCTGATACTGCTTACATTGCTTGTTGCTGCAATCTGCGGCGGGTTGTTTTCATTGCTTCTGGCATTTTCTGCGATTAACCTTAAAGCAGACCAGACTATAGGCGGCACGGCGCTGAATATGCTTGCGCCTGCTGTAGTACTGTTTTTCATTATCATAATTGCACAGCAGAACACATTGGGAATGGCAACAGGCGGCGCAGCAAGCTGGTTTATGATTAGACCTTCCACTTTTGGACTCCCTAAAGACTATAGTTGGGGTCCGGTTATAGATATTTTCCTCAATAAAGTTTACTTGTCAACTTATGTTTGTCTGGCAGTGTTTGTAATAGTTTCCATACTGCTGTACAAGACGAAATTCGGTCTTAGACTCCGTTCCTGCGGTGAAAATCCTCAAGCGTCGGATTCTCTGGGAATTAATGTTTACAAGATGAGATATGCCGGAGTTACACTTTCAGGAGCGCTGGCAGGAATGGGAGGATTTACTTATGCACTGACCACTGCAAACTGTACTTCTACAGGTGAGGTTGCAGGCTATGGTTTCCTCGCTTTGGCCGTTATGATTTTCGGTAACTGGACTCCGCTGAATATCGCTTTAGGCGGTTTGCTCTTTGGTTTGTTCAAGTGTGTTGCTGCTACATACGCAACACTTGATATCAACGGAGACGGAGTGTACATGCTTTCTGAAATAGGTATCAGCCCTTACGTTTACAGAATTTTGCCTTATTTGATTACTTTAATCGTTCTGGCATTCACTTCTAAGAATTCCAGAGTTCCTAAAGCAGAAGGCATACCTTATGACAAAGGACAGAGATAATTATGTTTTTACCTATAACTAAAGAAGAAGTGAAAGAACGTGGATGGGAGGAAGTAGACTTTGTGCTTGTCACAGGGGATGCTTATGTTGACCATCACTCTTTCGGAACTGCCATCATAGGCAGGCTTCTTGAACGATATGGATATAAGGTAGCGATACTTCCTCAGCCGAACTACAAATCGGCTGAGGATTTTCGACGTTTTGGAAAGCCTCGTCTAGGCTTTCTTATTAACAGCGGAGTAGTGGATTCTATGGTTAATAACTACTCCGTATTTAAGCATAAGAGAAAAGTAGATGAGTATGCGCCGGGAGGTAAAGCCGGAAATAGACCCGACAGGGCCGTGGTCGTATATGCAAAC
>CAZYWO010000104.1:0-2247 GCA_964651095.1 uncultured Oscillospiraceae bacterium
ACATCATGGCTGACTTCTCATCTTTTTTTGGTTCACATCATTTTAGCACATACACATTTACCATTTTATTTTCATGTAAAAAGCGGGCAGATTAATCTGCCCGTCTAATATTATCCTATAGCCCGATATTTCTCAGGCACGCTTACACAATTCGCGTTAATCAAAAATAGTCTGACCCTCGACTTCGGTTGTAAGCGCCGTAAGAGCCTTTTCAACCAGCCTGCGGCGCAGTTTCTTTTCCTCATCTTTATCCAACGCAGGATTACCCAAAGGATGAGGGATTGCTACAGCCGGAACGATTCTGTTAGCGCCTACTGTCATAGAAATAGGTGTAACTGTACAAACGTGAACTACAGGAATTCCTGCTCTTTCAATTTCCTTTACCATCGTTGCACCGCAACGTGTACAGGTTCCTCATGTTGAGGTGAGGATTACAGCTCCTACGCCATCTGATACCAGTTTTTTGGCATATTCGGCTGCAAAAGCTTTTGCTGAAGCTACCGCTGTGCCGTTTCCTACTGTGGTATAGAATTTCTCGTGAAGTTTACCTATTACACCCTCTTTTTCCAAATCACGCATAACGTCTACTGGCAGCACACGGTCTGCGTCTTCATTGGCGTATACCGGGTCATAACCGCCGTGAGCAGTCTCATAGGTTTCCTCGGTCAGATTCATTACGCCGTCAATGCTGTATTCTCCATAATGAGAAGCGCTGGAACTTTCAATGTGATCAGGGTTTCCTTTAGGTACTATTCCTCCGGAAGTAACCAAAGCCACCTTAGTATGAGCCAAATCCTTAACAGCGGCATTAGGTTCTACTCTGTCGAAATCAGGCATTGGAAACTCTGTGGAAAATGGCTTTCCTGCCAGCTTTTTAAGAAGCATATCAACCGCTCTTTTGGAACCTCTTTCTTCTTCAAAGAAATTAACGCGAATTCCGTTAGGCAAATATCCTTCTTCTATTGATGCTCCTATTTTTTCGCCTTTAGCAAGCTTCATAGCCAGAGGAGCAATTTTCTTTACAGCGTCTCTCATGCCTGCCGCACTGTTTTTAGTGGCAATCATGTAAACTTTATTCTTAAACATGTCTGCACCGGGATTTTCTTCATACATACCGGTAATTGCAGGGATTCCCAATTCCTCCTGAACTGCATCCGCCATAGTGGCGCACGCCACTCCGTATCTGCCTGCATTGAATGCCGGACCTGCAATGAAAATGTCCGGAGACATTTCTTTAACCATTTGGAGAATATCTGCTTTGGCTTTTTCCATATTTTCGTTGAAATATGAATCGCCGCACACTATTGTGCCGATAATCTGTGCTTCATCTCCAAAAGCAGCGGTAAGAGCCATGCCCGGACCTACAACTTGATCCTTGCGAAGTTCCGCCGGATAATCCGCTTTTTCTTCGCCTCCAATATTGGCAAAGAACTGATTTATATAATGAACAACTTTAATCTTTTCCATCAAATTGGCCTCCTTTCTATCTTCCTTTCTCCTACCTTGCACTTAACTTGTTGAAACCTGTTTCGTTAGTTGCGCCTGTGATTACCTGAAGCTCAACCTCAAGAGAACCGTCTTCGCGCAGTGTTTCCTCACTGGCTCCGGCAATTTTATTCACATAATCCAAGGTTCCGATTACTTTATCAAGTTTAGGCAGGATAATTACCTGATTTGCATTTCCGCCGGTTATAACTGCATCTGCTGCCGCATCTGCATCTGCAAGAGATTGGGACTTGCCGTCTCTGCCTGCATATTCATCTGTTATTATTACGGTTTTAACGCCTTCCGCTTCGATTTTTTTGCAGTTCATAATCAGGTCGGTGTCAGGATTTCCAAATCCCTCCTGTGATACGATTACGCCATCAAGATCAAGCATTTTGCATATCTTTGCTGTCCAGTCTGACGAACGCATCTTGTCTGCCAGATATACGTTTTCGTTAGTTATAATTTGGCATACGAAATTCAGAGTTTTGCCGTGTTGTTCAAAAAGATCCTCAACTACAGGGTTATTCTGATGCACATAGGTTGGATTCTTATCGCATGCTGATACGCAGTTTCCTGAAACTATAGCTCCATCCATCGTTTCTGTCGGGTTTAAAATCGTTGGAAGGATTTTTTTCGCGTCAACTCCATAAACATAAGTGTCGTGAAGCAGACCTTGGCTTTGGAGCATTTGAACATATGCCACCCTTGGAAGATCAGGATATTTTTCTAAGCCCTCTTTCATAGTGCAGGTTTCATATA
>CAZYWO010000104.1:2257-6817 GCA_964651095.1 uncultured Oscillospiraceae bacterium
TTAACCTCATCCGGTTCAAGTGTTCTAGCCAATTCTCCGATGTATACGGCAACTCTGAATCCTGCGAATCTGACCGCAGCTTCATAGTCGTGAGGCTTAAGTCCCTCTACAGGTTCACACACCATTACAAGATTAAGGGTTTTGGAAAAAGGCGTATAGTCTGCTCCGGGACCGATCATATCTATGATTCCCTCCTGAAAGCCTACAATTTTGCCTGCTGTCACAACAGCCATGCCCTTAAGCGCATAGGTTTTACCGCTGCCTACAGTGTCAACCTTTGCAATTACGCCCGGGAAGATTCCTCCTCTGCCTTCCACTTTTACACGTGGTTCAATAACGTCTTTAACCGGTGTAATTCTTACTGACTCACCCGGTCTGGCGATGTCAAATGCAACATCTTTAATTTTTTCGTCTTCAAGAACTACTTTTTTTAAAGCTTCCGTCGATACATAAAGAACACTTTCAGCAATCTTAGATTCCTGTGCAAACTGAATGTCCTTAATGTAAATGTGCCCCATTTCTAATCGCATTAAATCTTCCTCCTTTAAAATTTTAAATGCACAAAGTTTTTACCAATTATTAATATAATTTATTTATACCGTCACTGCCTGTGTATCATATAGCATTTACAGTGACAGTATGTCCTCTGTTATTTGCCGTCATATTGACGGTTCCGCCGATTCCTCCGGTTTCACCGATTATGCAGTTTTATCGCTGCCTATTCTGCCGACGATATGGCGCTCTCCAAAAGTGTCCAGTCTATAAGCTGAAAGTCTTCCAGCACCCTTGCATTAAACTTATCAGTCTTTACATGAAATTTTCCACACGCTTCTATAGCGTTTTCTATGAGTTTCACCGATAACTCCTGTTCATCCGCGTTGCCCTTACGCCTGCTAATAATAACCGATTTATACGGTGTTTCATTGGGTTTTACACTTCCCGACAAAGGATGTGAAAGGAGTATATAACCTTCATGAATTTTGCTGCGCACTTCTTTTAAGATTTCTTCATAGGAAACAGGCTTATATATAATATTGTATCCATATATATTTTCATTAGTTACAGCATCCCCTGTTAAATCAAGTTCACCAATTGCTGCCCCTTTCTTGCTGACATTTCCCAGTTTTTTCAAAACCAGAGGATTGTTAGTTACTATGAAAAACTTATCTTTCATATATCAATGTGCCTGCCCTTCATTCCTTATTTTAATCAATATTCCGATGTATATTTTCTGTGTAATAATAAAAAAAGAACGATGTATATAAAATGTCTCTCATCGTTCTTTTCTGTCTTTTGCTGATGCAATATTCAGAATGCGGTCCCATCTTCAGTCCTTTTACCTGAAAGTTTCCCATAAAACACGACGACTCCATATTTTATGCTTGCCTCTTCGGTGTCCCTACTGGGCTCTCTCTTGAAGATTATCTACCCGCTGTTAAATTGTCGTTTTTCTTGTCGCCATTATTATAATTGATTGAATAGTTTTTTGCAATAGATTTTTTCAATATTTTATTTGTATTTTAGACAAAAATTGTTATTTCCATGGGGTATATCAGAACGAAGTAAATTAATCAGCCGAAATATAGTATAAGAAGAAAAAGAAAAAACATTAACGCCTATCATATTTTAAGTTTGATGCCGCTTTTTCCATGCTTTTATATCTTCCAGATGACTCTTATATTTCACCTCAAGCCCTTGGCTAGTCGGCACATAATATTCTTTACCGATCAAAGAATCCGGTAAACAAGTCATTGCCGTAAGTTTTTCCTCGGTATCGTGAGCATACTCATATCCGCGGCCGTAATCCAACTCTTTCATCAGCTTAGTCGGCGCATTTCTCAGATGAAGTGGAACAGGTTCTGCTAACTGTTTCATAGCATCCCTCTTGGCACTTTCATAAGCTATGTACAGCGCGTTAGACTTAGGGGCTAAAGACACGTAAATCACAGCCTGCGTAAGATGAACGCTGCACTCAGGCATCCCGATAAGATGGCAGGCTTGATATGCAGCTACGGCTATCTGCAATGCGTGAGGATCTGCCAACCCTATATCCTCGCTGGCAAATCGCGTTACACGGCGAGCGATATACATAGGATCTTCACCTGCTTCCAACATTCGTGCAAGCCAATATACCGCCGCATCCGGATCAGAATTTCTCATCGACTTATGAAGCGCGGAAATCAGGTTGTAATGCTCCTCTCCCGTCTTATCATAAAGAAGTGACTTTCTTGAAATACATTGCTCCATGGTTTCTTCAGTTACATTAATTGTACCCTCGCCATCCACTTCACTGTTAAGTACTACCATTTCCAATGTGGAAAGCGCTGCCCGTGCATCTCCGTTTGCAAAAACAGCTATTGCTTTAAGCATCTCACAAGATATATTTACTTTTTCGGTGCCAAACCCTCTTTTATCCCTTATAGCTCGTGCCAACAGTTCTGTCAGCTCTTCGGTTTTTAAAGATTGCAGCACGAAAACTTTACATCTGGAAAGCAAGGCTCCGTTTACTTCAAATGACGGGTTCTCAGTAGTAGCTCCTATAAGTATTATGCTTCCTTTTTCCACAAACGGCAAGAAGGCATCCTGCTGTGCTTTATTAAAACGATGAATTTCATCCACGAATACAATGGTCTTTTCTCCGTACATTCTGTTGCTTTCAGCCTGTTTCATCACCTGACGAATTTCTTTAATTCCACTGGTAACGGCAGAAAAATCAATGAAAGACGCCTTAGTACGATTGGCGATAATTTGTGCCAGCGTGGTCTTTCCTACTCCTGGAGGTCCCCAAAATATCATAGAAGAAATCTGATCGCTTTCGATAAGACGCCGCAATATTTTACCCTTCCCAAGCAAATGTGTCTGCCCCACAAAATCTTCCAATGAATTGGGTCTTAGCCGTGATGCAAGGGGTTGATTCTTTATATTAGTATCGAAAATTGTCATCTGTTCCATTATTGACAAGCCTCCTATGAACATTTGTTCTCGCAATCATTATATCAGACATGGCAGTTATATTCAAGCATTTATCGTTTTATACAGCCCTAGTCATCGCATTAAATTGAATCCAGTTAAAGCTTATTTTCTATTTGATGAAACCATAAATAATACCTCCTTTTCGAGGTATTTTTGCTCTGTATTTAGAAGAAAAATATAACTCAAACCTTGAATATCTGTAAAGATTGTGGTATAGTGTTATGGCATTAAAAATTTATTATCTATGGAGACGTATCGAAGCGGTCATAACGGGGCGCACTCGAAATGCGTTTGCCCTTTCCGGGCACGTGGGTTCGAATCCCACCGTCTCCGCCATGAAGTCCAGTAAACAAGAGGGTTACTGGACTTTTCTTTGTATATCCCCCGTGTTTGACACGGTTCAAAAAACGCTATGCGTTTGACCATTATTCCTCCATTTGCTAGACTGATGCTGCGGTCTGGCAAATGCAGAGAGCCTAGAAAAAGAGGAAATATGGGTATCAATGACATAAACGTTTAGCTCATTCCAAATGGAATTTCAAATACCATATTGTTTTCGCACCGAAATATCTCAGAAAAGTTTTCTATGTCGAAAAGACAATTGCAATAGGAAAAATCTTAAGACAACTTTGTGAATGGAAAGGCGTGAAAATAGTGGATGCAGAACTTTGCCCTGATCATGTACATATGCTGGTCGAAATACCACCGAAAATAGCTGTGTCCAGCTTCATGGGTTATCTGAAATGGAAAAATATATCAAGCATCTGCTTGAGGAAAACAGATTTGACAAATAACCAAATAAGCGCATATATTCGCCGTTGTACTGAAATCTGAATATCCCAGTCAGTCTTCAATTTGTGTTAACGGAACACCGTTTGCAAGCAGTAAACTTGCGCAAGAGTGTCTTAAATCATGGAAAATCATTTTCTTCATGCCATGTCTTTGAATAAATGTAGGAAATTATTGTGTAAGGTAATTGGGATTCATTCTTTCTCCCATCTCATCTAACAGATACATTGTACTCATAATTGTAACAGTTGCCGCAAACCTTTTATTTACTTTCTGTTCCGCCTTAACTTCTCTAAAATATTCGTCAAAGCTACCCGTTAGCAGTAATATACGCATACCGGACTTTGGTTTTGCTGAATCCTGTTCAATATTTTTTGTTTTACCGTCAACCTGAATTGAAGTGATAATACGTTTTATTGTCAGTATTTCACGCTTAAAATTCATAGTGTCTCATTTCAGTCCGCATACTTCTGCTTTTGCCAAGCAAAATCTAAAAAATTTCTTTTTAAGCTGTTTTATCTCATTATCTCCGGCTGTCACTCCGGTAGGCACAATACTCCGCTCTTTGCCTTCACAGGCAACAATATATCCATTGCAGGCACATTATCGCACGAAACGGGATTCTGCCACCCTTATCTAAAATTTTAATGCATTACGAATAAAGTCAAAAATAAAATCAGATGTATGCGTGTCTTATTTAATTTTCAGTGTTCACAGATTTTTCAAACCTGCTGCTATCTTACCTCAAACGAAATCATTTTCAGAGTGCCAAAATGCACTATTTATAGCTGAAATATG
>CAZYWO010000105.1:0-6758 GCA_964651095.1 uncultured Oscillospiraceae bacterium
CCAACTCTTTTATTTTTTAAAAGTTGGTGTCACATCATTGACTAATATACAAATTACTTTTTTGTAATTTATTTGAAAATTATATGTAATAATACAAAAAAGTATTTTTTTCTGTGCTTACAGTAATTTCAAAATTACTTGCTCTAAAAAATATTCTGTATCAAATCTTAGGTTTCTTTTATTTCTTTTCCAGCAATTTCCCCTGCCATAGTCTATTGCCGTACCAGCAATTCAGAACTTTAGTTTCTCCTATGTATTCATCCTCTTTATTGTAGATTACAAGTTTTATTCTGTAATAGTACATAGTGTTTTTCTTTCCTATGGTATTTATATAGCTTCCTGTATCCTTTGCAAGTCTGAATTCATATCCTGATCTTTTTTCGGTCGACCGATAGAATTGGTACTGTATCTTGTAACCTGCCGCTTCTATCTTTTCCAAGATGTTTTCTTCTTCGCATATTAAATATACATTGGTATTCATGTTCTTTGTGTATCTTGTTCTTGCTTGAAGATTCGATTCTTCAATCAGGCTTATAACGTTTTCGTCGTTTATTTCTTCTTTCTGCGGGTAGCTGACGCTGCTTTTCGCATTCAGTGTTACTACAGCATATTCTACTGCTTCGCCGGTTTTATCTCCGTTTACACTCTCGTTTATATTGGTTACTACTAAGTAATAATATTTTGTTTGTGCCTTAGTTGTATTGTTTGTTATTGTATATACAGGCTCTGTTCCTACCAGCTCCAAGCTGTCTTTCCAGTTCTCTGTGCTGGTGTCCAATTCTTCGTCGCTCACATACCATTCATAGCTTAATACGCCTTCGTCTCCTACAGTTATTGTAGGTTCTAATGTATATGTTTTTCCTGAATCTATTTTTACACTTTCTAATTTTGAGATTGATGGTATTGCGGCGTCGGTTCTTTGATTGATTTTCAGATATATGCTGGCATTAACCTGTGTATAACTTCCGTCATAAAGCCTTGAAATATTTACTGTACTATCCCATCCTGATTCATTTTGCCCTGCGCTTGGTCTGAAAATATATTCCAGTTTTCCCCCTTCAGTCTGGAATGATATATGTTTATTTCCTTCATTATTTAAAGCGTTTATCAGGACTGCTCCCGTTGCATTTTCTGCGCTGTCCTCAATTACTATCTTTATGTTATCGTTGTAATCGACTACATAGCTGTCCATATTGTCCTTTATGATTTCTTTCCAATCTCCGCTTCCGTCTTCCTGTCTGTATATTTTTATACTCAGACTGTGTTCCTTCGCTTCAGGCGTCAAGACTTTTGGCAAAGAGTTTGTCAAGACATATGGGTTTGCCGCGGTTTCATTATCCGGTATATATTTCGTAAAACAAATATTCGTAGCTATATATTCGTACGTAATATACATACCGAAGCTGCTGTTACTCTGATACCAGAAATCATTTGAGATATCGTCGTCATTTATCCATTCCAATATTTGATTCTGCAAATCTGTAAAATCGGTGGCAAAGGCTTGTGTCGTTTCTTTTGGACTCCACTTTACCTCATCGCCAACGCTGTCCCAGTCCCCCGTACTGCCGTTATACTTCTTTATTTCATATTCCAAATATTTTATATACATTTGACTGGTATTTACCAATTCGCCTAATGTTATCGCTTCTCCACTGTTATCTACCAAAGTCGTATATTCGTATGTTACCACTAAACTATATCCGGTTCCTGAATTTTCGCATTCTTCCTTCGTGGTTTCATACGAAAACGTATTAGTTGACTCATCGTAGGTTTTGTAATATATGCTTTCATCTTTTCCTACCGATATCCTCACAGGTATTTGACCTAACTCATCAGGTATTTGGATCCAGCCTGTCTGCTCATCATACTTTCCTGCATTTTCATCAGAATCTTTATCAAAAGTTATATTTGCTTCCACCAGTTGTGCATACCCGTTGTAAGTATCCTTGGCATTATCTCCTTTTGCAGTGTCTATGTCTAACAAATTATCTTTGCCGGAGTCCATTACTCTCCTCAGGTTGGCTACAAACTCGTTTTGGGTTTCTCCGTCTTTAAGAATACTTTCTTCCGTATATTCCGGTTCGTAGTCAGACAAATCTCCTGAAAACATAAAGTATACTCTACCTGTCGGTACTGCGCCTTCTTCACCTTTTACCGTTCCTATTATAAGTAATGGATCGTTGTTTTTAGTTTCTGTTTTTCCCGAATACTGTTCGTAAGTTACTATTGGGTTTATTGGAGCGTATAAAATCCAGCTTCCGTCTTCCAGTTTTTCTCCTTTATATTCTGTGCCTTCTTTATCTACTGCTGTTATCCGGATAATATTTTTATCAGCCGGCATTATCGGTAACACAGCATTGCCATCTTTATCAGTAGTTAAAGACCAAAGGACAGGTTCAGTATTATCGTCGCTGATAATTTCAACAGAGAATACGGTATTAACTGCATCAGTGGCTCCCTTTCTAAATGATAACTCAACGTGCTCTGAGCTGTTAAAGTTAAGCATAAGTTTAGGATATGTCAATTCAACGCTTTCACCCAAAAGACTGCGAATATCTGTACACATACCAAAGGTTATAGAGTCTAAATCAGACGTATTCAATCTATCATAAAAGTATTCAGAAACGTCCTCGTTTACATATACAGGGTCTGCACCAATTTCTGAAATTGAAAAGAGCTTATCGCCCATTTCTGGTTTATCGTTCCAGTCAGACCATGAATCCCATGGTTTTGCTTCAGATTCATAGCATGTTAAAACATTGGTATATCCCTTCTTTGGTTCATAATTTTCAAATGCATAAAACAATAGGTTTGCGGCTTCAATATAGTTAGTATAGTTCTCTCCATCGTAATAGTACAACTTCTTAGCTTCTAGATTCTTCTTTAACTCAGATATTTCAAAATTACAGTATCCAATTCTATCATATCTCGGATCGTTGTCTTTTTTACAAGAAATTCTTTTGTTATATGCACTATCTGTTCTCTGAGCATAATAACCCTCGGGATAGCCGATATATGCGCCTCTTCCGTTTAACTGCAGACTGAAACTGTCATCATCCTCATATTCAATAAAAAGATTGTGGCTGTCTATGGCTGCATCATCAGGCATGTTGCTTATCATATATCCGGCGCCGTCAAGTACCCCGCTGAAATTTACAGGAATTTTAAAGTTATCATCTAATTTTATATTACATGTCAACTCATAATTTCCGTCTCCGGTCATATTCTCGAGGCCTTCCTGAGAATCGATATATATGATGCTCTCTCCATTTGCATAATCCACTGTAGGAACTACAGAAAATGCTATGATAAAAGACAGCATCACCATCGTAATACGTTTTACGATATTCTCTCCTTTCATCTTTTTACCCTGATTTTCATTCATGCGTTTTCACCCTCTTTCGTTGCTGTTTTCCGTCTAGTCGCTTTTATGATAAATTCCGCTCAGATTCAGATATTGAGTTCTATTATAAACACCCCCCCCCTTCTCGTGTCAACAAATTGAAAATAGAAGGTTTTCAGGTCTAAAAATGGTGAACATCCTGTCTCAAAAGCTATAAACAAAACAGGTTTTCACCTGTCTTTTTATCTGATTTAATTGATTATTTTAAAAACATATGCAGCAGCTTGCCGTAAAGTCCCCGTTTATACGGTTGATATCGCATCGGCAGGTCAATCCATGTTTTTTTATCCACTATGCTTTTAGTATGAGAAAAAACGTCGAATCCTTCCTTGCCGTGATATGCTCCCATGCCGCTTTCGCCCACACCTCCAAAGCCCATTTCACTTGTGGCAAGGTGAATTATGGTATCGTTTACACATCCGCCGCCGTAAGAAATTTTTTCAGTTATTTGACTGATGTGCCCCTTATCATTGGAGAAAACATATAGGGCAAGAGGTCTCGGTCTGTCGGCAAGAAGCGAGAATATCTGTTCAATTCCATCATAGGTCAGGACCGGCAAAACAGGTCCGAATATTTCCTCCTGCATAACAGGGTCATTCCAGTCTACATTATCCATGACAGTAGGCTCTATTTGCAGGGTACTAATGTTTGACTTGCCTCCGAACACTACTTTGCTTTCATCTATCAATGCACACAGCCTGTTAAAATGTTTCTCGTTGATAATCTTTCCGTAATCGCCATTTTCAAGAGGAGATACTCCATACTGTTCTTTTATTTGTTTGACTATTTCCTGAACAAGAACATCCTTAACAGTTTCATCGCAGAGGATGTAATCAGGTGCAACACAAGTCTGACCGCAATTCAAATATTTACCGAATACTATTCTCTTTGCCGCCAGCTTCACATTTGCCGTGTCGTCTACAATACATGGACTTTTACCGCCCAATTCCAAGACTGCCGGCGTCAGAGTCTCCGCAGTGTGACGCAGCACCTCCTTGCCTACGTTCTGACTGCCGGTGAAAAAGACAAGATCAAATTTTTTATCTAAAAGAACCGAATTTTCCTGTCTTCCACCTGTAACTACGGCGACATATTCCGAAGGAAAACACTCTGTAATAATTTTTTCAATTATTTTGCTTGTAGTCGGAGAATATGCGCTCGGTTTTACTATTGCCGTGTTTCCTGCGGCAATAGCGTCGACAAGAGGATCTATTGAGAGCAAAAACGGATAATTCCACGGACTCATGATAAGCACATTGCCGTATGGCGAAGGCTTTTTATAACTGCGTGAAGCAAACTGTGCAAGGGGCGTGTGTACACGATGCTCTGCTGAAAATTTCTTTGTGCGTCGTATCATATAGCTGATCTCGCTAAGTACCAGACCCGTTTCGCACATAAAGCTTTCAAAATCGCTTTTTCCTAAATCGCTTTTAAGCGCCTCGTTTATTTCATCTTCATACTTTTGTACGGTATTGCGCAGCTTTTTAAGCATCTCGATACGAAAATCCGTTGACAAGGTAACTCTTTTTTTGAAAAAGTCTCGCTGGCTTTCTAAAATTTGATCTATGTTCATAATTGTAACCGTGCCTTTCTTATTATTCAATTTATTCAATCGGAAACGCTTTCGTAAAATTTTTCAAGCTCTTTGGCATCCATTAGCCTTGGAACAGGATAAAGAGGATTTGCTTCCCGGTCCGCATGCTTTGCCATTTGAGGAATATCCCCTTTCATGATTTCCGGCAGAGTTTCGGGAATGTTCATACGCCTGTTTAATTGACGGATTGCTTCAATAAATTTTTCAGCGCCTTCGCTATGAGAATCGCCTTGTGACGCTACACCGGCAACAACGCCTAATTCATGCAGTTTTTTATGAGCACACTCACCGTATTCCGAAAGGACTACAGGCATTAGGACAGAGTTTGCAAGGCCGTGAGGCGTGTTGTACTGTCCGCCCAGCGAATGAGCGACTGCATGAATATACCCCACATAAGATTTCGAGAAAGCAATGCCGGCTGCATAAGCAGCTCTCAGCATATTTGCTCGCGCAACATCGTTGGTTCCGTCTTTGTAGGCTGTTTCAACGTTTTCAAAAATCAGTTTTACAGCCTCCTGCGCAAGTTTTCTCGTTTCTTTAGTGGTTGAATGTCCTATGTATGCTTCAACCGCATGAGTCAATGCATCCATGCCTGTAGTTGCCGTCAGGGATGGCGGCAAGGTATAGGTTACGGAAGGATCAAGTACGGCATAAGAAGGTATAAGAGTAAAATCATTCATGGTATACTTGTGCTTTTTCTCACTATCGGTGATAACGGCGCTGAGCGTTACTTCACTGCCTGTTCCGGCAGTAGTGGGAATAGCAATTAAAGTAGGTATTTTTTTTAGTACGCGCAAAAGCCCCTTTAGCTGTTCCGGTGATTTTTTGGGATATGAAATCCGTGCGCCTACTACTTTAGCACAATCTATAGATGATCCGCCTCCGAAAGCGATAAGGCACTCACACTTTTCTCTTATATAAATCTCCCGCGCTTCTTCTATATTGTAAACTGTGGGATTGGCACATGTATTATAGTATACCGTGCATTTGATGCCGACGCTCTCAATAATATCCTCAATGGGAGATACCGCGCCGGAACTTTTCAAAAACGGATCGGTAACCAGAAGTACGCTGTTTACATGAAGTTCCGTCAATAACCTTTTCAGTTCCGATATACTATTTAATACTTCCGGCTCCCTGTAAGGGAGAAAAGGCATGGCAATACGAAATGCGGTCTGAAATATTCTGCAATATATTTTCTTAATTTTATTCATTATTGGGAAGTCCCTCCTCACATATTGTTTGTAAATTACCTACGATTATGTCAAGGGCTTCGTAAAACTCTTTTCGCCGCTTGTCGGTAAGTTCCTTTCCCGCAAGTTCTACCGCAAGTGAAGCTTTCTCTTCAACATATTCTGCGACTACTTTGCCATCATCGGTCAGTTTTATTAGCGCACGATAAAGATTACGGTTGATGCCCTCTCTCTTGACAAGCCCTTTCTTTTCCATTGCGGATATTGCCCGTGATATGTCAGATTTGTCTTTGCTGCAAAGCTCTCCCAACTTGGCGGCAGTAATTCCATCGCTGTAGCGGTATATTGTGATAAGATAGATGGCATACGTGCCCTTTAATCCGCATTTTTCCATTACTTCAGACGCGATTTTATGCCAGCATCGAGAAATGGCAGAAATTGAATATGAAAAATGTTCAAATCTACTTACCATATTTATGTCTCCTAACTATTACTTGTTGATTTTTCAACAAGTTGAATTATATAACAAAGATGTTGAATTGTCAACATCTCTAGAGAGAATCATAAG
>CAZYWO010000106.1:0-6740 GCA_964651095.1 uncultured Oscillospiraceae bacterium
ATATGATGGGTGTCGTAGGCAGACTTGGTAAAATCCTCGGACCTAAGGGATTAATGCCAAACCCTAAATCAGGAACAGTTACAATGGATGTAGAAAAAGCCTTAGCTGAAATCAAGGCTGGTAAAGTTGAGTACAGACTTGACAAAACTAATATCATCCATACACCGATTGGAAAAGCTTCTTTCGGACCTGAAAAACTTGCTGATAACTTCAACGCTTTAATGGAAGCCGTTATAAAAGCTAAACCAGCGGCTGCAAAAGGTCAGTATTTAAGAAGCGTAACAGTAGCTTCCACCATGGGACCTGGAGTAAAGGTAAATCCTGCATTGCTTCAGTTCTAACCGTTTTTTTGACAGTCATTACGACTTGCCGAAATGTAAAAATCAACGATTCATGAAAGAATCTGATACCGAATTGGTAAATTAAAAATTAGAAATTAAACCGAAGACAGCGGGTGCGATAAGCTTAATTTCCCGCCGAGGTACAATATAAAATATTGACCTTGCTCGTTTTTCGGAAATGAAGAAGTTAAACAAGCAAGGTTTTTTTATGGAGTACCATTAATCTGCTCGGATGCGACATGGCAGCTGAGCAAGAAAGGAGAACAATTAATGTCATTAGAAGCTCAGAAAGAGAAACAAGTCATTATTGACGAAATCAAAGAAAAATTAAACGGTGCACAGTCTGCTGTAGTTATTGACTACATGGGAATCACGGTTGCTCAGGCAGACGCGATGAGAAAGAAGCTTCGTGAAGCGAACGTAGACTATACCGTATATAAAAACACTCTTGTTAAGAGAGCTATCGCAGGAACTGAATTTGAAGGTCTTTCCGATGTTCTCGACGGACCAAGCGCACTTGCAATCAGCAAAGATGATGCAACTGCTCCTGCAAGAGTATTAAATGAAGTTATTAAAGACTTTAAGAAGATGGAATTTAAAGCAGGTGTCGTTGAAGGCAAACTCTTAGATAAAGATGGAATTCAGGCAGTTGCTGATATCCCATCAAGAGAAGTTCTTATTGCTAAGTTTATGGGAAGCATTCAATCGCCAATTAGCAAGGCAGTCAGAACATTCCAGGCTATTGCTGATGCTAAGGCAGAAGCTTAATTTTAAAAAATATCTTAATTAATAGAAATTTATAAAGGAGAAAATTAAAATGACTAAAGAACAGATTATCGAAGCTATCAAAGCGATGACAGTTTTAGAATTAAACGAATTAGTTAAAGCATGTGAAGAAGAATTTGGCGTATCCGCAGCAGCTCCTGTAGCAGTTGTAGGCGCAGCAGGCGCCGCAGCAGCAGAAGAAGAACAGACTGAATTCACAGTTGTTCTTGAAGCAGCAGGCGGAGAAAAGATTAAAGTTATCAAAGCAGTTAGAGAAATAACTGGTTTAGGCTTAAAGGAAGCTAAGGAATTAGTTGACGGAGCTCCTTCAACAGTTAAGGAAGGCGTTGAAAAGGCTGAAGCAGAATCAATCAAGAAGTCCTTAGAAGAAGTTGGAGCTACTGTAGTTCTCAAATAAGGGATCAAAGCTTTAAAAGACATTTACTAAAGAGTTCGCAAATATGCGAGCTCTTTTTTTTGTCAATTCATCAATAATAATGTAAGAAAATACCGAAAAAGGCAGACAGAAAATTAGCAATATATAGACTGAATATTTGATAATTTGACAATTAATTGCAAATTTTGATACGCTTCCTGTTATCATTGAAAATTTGTATTTTCTATGCTAAACTATTAAACATTTGATAAACAAATAGGAAGAAGAAAATGATAGAAATAAGAGCGCTGACAAAAAAATATGAAGGAAATACCGTACTTAAAGACGTTAATTTAACTATACCGGAGGGTTGTATTTACGGAATTATAGGACAAAGCGGAGCCGGCAAGTCA
This sequence comes from uncultured Oscillospiraceae bacterium, assembly GCA_964651095.1. Classification (GTDB taxonomy): domain Bacteria; phylum Bacillota; class Clostridia; order Peptostreptococcales; family Anaerovoracaceae; genus SUG1106. The sequence continues at coordinate 1,896 of CAZYWO010000106.1, forward strand.
ACTTTGCTGCGCTGTATTAACGGTTTAGAACAATATGACATTGGAAGCGTAACTGTAAACGGCATTGAACTCGGAACGCTAAAGGGGCGGGAACTTCCCGAATTACGACGCAGTATAGGCATGATTTTTCAGAACTTTGCTTTGCTTAACCGTAAAAGTGTTTTGGAAAATGTAAAACTTCCGATGAAGTGTTGGAAATATAATCAAAGACAGATGGAAGACCGTGCGATTGAGCTTTTGAAGCGCGTAGGTCTGGAGGAAAAAATTTACGTTATGCCCGAGGAATTATCGGGAGGACAAAAACAACGAGTTGCAATTGCAAGAGCTTTGGCGCTTGAGCCTAATATACTCCTTTGCGATGAGGCAACTTCTGCACTTGATCCGGCTATTACGGGATCCATACTGGATCTTCTTGCAGATATAAATAGAGAACTAGGAATCACAATAGTGATAGTTACCCATGAAATGTCTGTTATAAAAAAAGTATGTGATAAGGTTGCCATATTGGAGAATGGCAACATAGTTTCCCAGGGAACTGTGGAAGAGGTTTTCTTAAGAGATGATTCTTCTTTACAAAGATTAATGGGTGATAAAAAGATAAATGCACCGGAGGGCAAAGAACTTGTAAAGGTAACGCTTAGAGGAGATGAAAAGGATCAGCAGGCAATTTACAATCTGGCAAAATCCTGCAATATTCCTTTTGGAGTTTTCAGCGCGGACATATCATCATTCCATAATAAAAACAACATGGGACATATTTACCTTTTAACTGACGAAGGTAGCGGTGACATAATCGCAGCAGTCCTAAGAAAAGAAGAAATTACAGCAGAGGCAGGAAAGGAATTTTAAAGCGATGCTGAAAGAGTTATTAAATTCACAGTTTTTTGTAAATTTAACAGCATAATAATACCTGCTATTGGGGCAACAGTGCGTATGCTGCTGTTCTCCATGGTGCTGGGAATGATAATCGGAACTGCTGTAGCAGTTTTGTTTGTTATGACTTCTCCTTATGGATTGAGACCTAAACCCAAGCTGTATAAGTTTGTGGGTTTTTGGGTCAATATGATTAGGTCTTTTCCTGTAATAATACTTATTGTAGCCATGTCGCCGCTGACAAGAGCGATAGTAGGAACTTCCGTTGGTGAAAAGGCGGCAATCGTTCCGCTGACTATTGCGGCATTCCCTGTAATTGCAAGATATATAGAGACAAGTCTTTTGGAGGTGGACAGGAACGTTATTTTAGCGGCACGTTCTTTCGGCGCAAGCGATTTTCAGATTTTAACTAAAGTGATGTTTGTAGAAGCTTTGCCATCCATCATTTCCGGAATGACTACTACGGTAATCCTTTTCCTTGCCAGTACAGCATTGGCAGGGGCGGTAGGAGCCGGAGGACTTGGAGCTGTTGCGCTGACTTTTGGATATCAGCGATTTGACGATGTGATGATGTATTGCATCGTAGTAATTCTGTTTGTTATGGTACTTCTCATTCAAGGAATGGGCGAGTTGCTATATAAAAGAGTAAAACGAGGGAAAAATAAAATTCCTAAAACTAAATTTATTAAGAGAGGAACAAAAGAATGAAAACTAAAAAATTTATGGCTTTATTAATGGTAATGCTTTTGAGCTTTTCTATGGTTGCTTGCGGCAGTTATGATGACGATAGTGCAGGCAGCGATGCGGAAAAAACGGAAATCACAATTGCCTGCGCTGAAACTACTCAGGCATTGGTAGCCGAGATCATTCCTGTAATGGAAGAAATGGGCTATACCGTAAAAAGCGAAGTTTTTGATAATAATACTAACACCCTTGTTGCTTGCAACGACGGCAGTGTAGACAGCGTATTCGTAGTTCATAAACCGTTTATGGAGAGCTTTAACGAAGGAAATGATGGAGACCTTGTAATGCTTCAGCCATATGTATATACAGTAAGCATGGGTCTTTTCTCTGAAAAATACGATAGTATAGAAGATATTCCTGATGGAGCAACTATTGCAATTCCAAACGACGCAATGAATATGGACCGCGCGCTAAGAATCCTTGAAAACGGCGGCTTAATTAAATTAACCGAAGGCGTTGAACAGTATTCGATAACAGATATAGCAGAAAATCCAAAGAATCTGGAAATCATGGATATGGACCAGACTCAGACTGTACGTTCACTGGCTGATACCGATGCTGCTGTTGCATTTTTCAGTCACATGAAAAATGCAGGCAAGGATTTCAATACATATCTTGTTAAAGATGGCGATCCTACCAAGTATCCTACCGCTGTAGTCGTTAAGGCAGAAAACGAGAATGCTCAGTGGGCGATCGATCTCAATGCTGCATTCTTAACAGAAGAAGTTAAGGCATTTGCAGAAGAATATTACGGAGGCCTTTACGAATACTACGAATAATGGATGATGTAAGAAAATATGAAACTGCCGAAACTGCCAAAACTGCCGAAGTTGCGCTGACAGCGCTTCTTGGACTTAAAAGGAGGCCTGTAGGCATACATTTTATTCCAACTGAGCAGGAATATGAAAATACGGAAGCCACAGAACCGAGCAGCGGGCTGCCCTACTGCACGGCAGTAGGAAAAGCATGTGGAGGCAAATCATATAAACTGGATGTAAGACACAATCGCTGCGCAGCTTCTTCCACCGCGTTAGGAATGTTGCCTGTAACAGAGTACAGACTGTCCGGACAGATGCATGTTGACTTTAAGGTGTACAGAGATATTGAAATCAGCCGTTCCGTGGCAGAGGACATGGTGTACTGCAAGGAAAACAATTACGGTGTGCTTATAAAACCTCTTGCAGAGTACAAGAAAAAGCCTGATATAGTGATAGTAGTATTGCCGGCACATTCGGCTATGCGATTATTGCAAGGCTATGCTTACAACTATGGTCAGCTAAAGGACATTAAGATGGCAGGCATGTGCGCTATATGCCAAGAATGTACTTCATATCCTTGGGTTAAAAATCAACCTAATGTTTCTATGCTTTGTGCAGGCACTCGCTGCGTCGGAAGATGGAAAGCTGATGAACTGGCAGTGGGAATACCCGGTGAGCTTTTGGAAGGAATAATCGACGGTATATGGCATACCGTGGATCCGATGGAAACGGAAACACAAAAAAAAGAAATAATTAAGCGTCTTAGCGACGCAGAATTAGAAGTACCGCCTATAGATATGAAACATAATTATTACAGTAAGGCATACGGTATTCCTAAAAAACAAATATAATATTATAAAAGGCGGAGGTGTCAATCCCTTAAGGCAATCCGCCTTTTATTTTTTACTGCTTCCCATTGTTTTATCTCGTTTTGTCTTTATTTACACCAGTGGACTTTGGACATGAATGGAGTGGGGGGATACTTTATATACGTGAAAAGATTAAAAGAAAATAATTTTTTTTAAAAAATCTCTTGACCTTCCAGTTAGGGGAAGGTATAGAATAAAGTAAATCAAAAAAGCACAGAAGGGGTACAGAGATGAAAATCAATCAGGTTGAGCAACTTGTGGGCATAACGAAGAAGAATATAAGATTTTATGAAGGACAAGGTCTGCTTACACCGGGGCGTAATCGAGAGAATGGCTACAGAGAATATAATGATGAAGACGTAAGGGCGCTGGAACAGATTAAACTACTCCGCAAACTTGGTTTGCCGCTGGAAGAAATCAGACTTATGCAGAGTGGGAAAGCTACAATAGCGGACAGCATGAAAAGACACCTTGTCACTATTGAAAGGGAGCAACAAAATCTAAGCCAGTCGGCTGAAATTTGTGAACTGCTGAAATCGCAAGAGGGGTTGATTGCAGATTTGGAGGCAGGAGAGTTGCTTAAGCGCATGGAAGAAATGGAAAGAGGGGGAACCTCTTTTAAAGACATTAAGAACCGCGATGTAAGAAAGGCCAGATATTTAGGAGCATTTATAGCGTCAATTGCAATGATTTTACTCATGGCAGGAGTATTCTTTGCAATGCTTTGGGGATTTAACTCTGAGCCGGAAGAGGCTCCGCCTATTGTTTTAATGATTGTGTTTTTAGCAATACCTATCGCAGTAATTGCAGGAGTGATTATGGCGTTGGTTCAGAGATTTAATGAAATAAAGAAAGGAGAGGCTGACGATGCAAGGAAATTCTAAGAAAAATTTAGGAGCAACCTTAGCGGCTGCAGTGATAATAGTACTTGTTGCAATAATAATTGGAGCGTGTATATTACTGATGCTTGGTGAAGAAAGTTCAGGCGTAAATGGAATTCTGGGTATATATGTTGCGATATTAGCAGCCATCATCATTGGAGTGTTCATTTCTCTTGTACAAAGGTTAAGAGAGATCAAAGGCGGCGAAGAAGACGAAGCAAAAAAATATTAAAAATTTCTATTAAAATAAATGGAGGGAAATAAAATGTTATTATTAACTTTAAACTACGTTCCGGGTAAGGAAATCGAGGCAGTGGGCATTGTAAAAGGTACTACTGTGCAGACAAAAAACTTTGGAAAGGATTTTATGTCAGGTATGAAGACGCTGGTAGGCGGCGAGCTGAAATCATATACTGAAATGCTTAACGAAGCCAGACAAATTGCTACTAAGAGGATGGTTGATGAGGCTGAAAGTATGGGCGCAGACGCTGTAATCAACGTAAGATATGGCTCGGCGTCTCTGATGCAGGGAGCTGCGGAAGTAGTCGTTTACGGAACTGCCATAAAATATAAGTAAGTATGGTTATAAGGCAACATAAGAACTTGTTGCATAAAATTAGCGTAGCAGCTATGAAAACTGCTACGCTAATAGTTTGACTCTTTTGAAGAGAGTATGAAACTTTTTCTGTAAATAGCTATTAGCAACAGGTCTTCTATGAT
>CAZYWO010000107.1:0-6704 GCA_964651095.1 uncultured Oscillospiraceae bacterium
AAAAAATACAATGGTCCATCATGATTCAATGGTTTCTCCCTTGCGGCAACGCCGTAATAACTAAATTGCTGAAACCATTATACCATGATTCTTCCTCTAAAAAATACAATGGTCCATCATGATTCAATGGTTTCTCCCTTGCGGCAACGCCGTCTTAGCTAAATTGTTGAAACCATTATACCATACTCCCAAAGGAGAAACTTCAGCTTTTTATTTCTACACGCTAATATTTATTTTGAAACTGAATAGTGCAGTTTTTCTAAAGCAGACTTTCTGTTTTTTATTAGTTTAAAAATTGCAGAATAATACCCACCACTATACAGATATAAATATGCGTTAAATATTATATTTAAACGCTTTCTGAAATTTTTTGTCGAATTTTGTCTAAAAGTTGATAAATTATTCTATAGGTTTATTTATCTTCTGGTTTTAAAACGATAACTTTAAGATAGAAACAAATAAAGGAGAACGTTTAGAATGCAGAAGGAGTATATGGAAATCAATTACGTCGAAATGGGCCGCAGAATAAGAGAAAAGCGTAACTATCTTAAAATGAATCGAGAAACGCTTGCGGAAAAACTTGATATATCCCCGCAGTTTTTAGCCCTAGTTGAGTATGGTACCAAGGGGCTTTCTCTTAAAAACGCTTATCTAATGAGCCAAGTGCTGGATGTCCCAATGGACTATTTGACTGCCGGGACAAGAGGTGATGAAGGGGAGGACACCGAATTGATGATGGCAAGGCAAAGAATCATGTCTATATTATGCGAGTGCGATGCAAAGCAGCTTGAGGGAATTGAAAAGATTGCAATGATTTACGTGGATGGAGTTAAAAAGAAATAAGGGCTGTATATTAATACTTTTAGAACTGCAATTGCGAACAGGTTATGTTCGCAATTTTTTTATGTGGGAAACATCTTTTATGTTATGATAATAAAAGAAAAAAATAAGATTTATTTTTATTTTGCAACCAACCAGCAAAAACCGTACTTATATATTAAAGGTGATTTTGGAATTTTAATCAAAAGGGAGGCAGCACATGGACGATAATAAAATAGTAGAGCTTTTTTGGGAAAGGGATGAGGAGGCTATCCGTGCAACTTCCTTAAAATATGGTAAATTGTGCTTTCATATTGCCAGCAATATATTGGCAAGTAAGGAGGACAGCGAAGAATGTGTAAACGATACTTACCTTGGCGCATGGAATACCATTCCGCCCCAAAGACCCAGATATTTTTCCGTATTTATCAGTAAAATTACAAGAAATCTCGCTTTAAAAAGGTGCGAATATCTATCAGCGGCAAAACGGAATCCAAACGCGCTTTCATCCCTTGATGAACTGGATGATTGTATTTCCGGCAGAGAATATGTGGAAAACGAACTGGAGAACAGACGAATCGAGAAGGCAATTAATAACTTCCTTGATGGACTGGATAAGGAAAAAAGGGGTATTTTCCTTTGTCGTTATTGGTATTTTGAGTCTATTGAAAGCATTTGCAGGCGCACAGGATTCAGTCAAAGCAAGGTGAAGTCATCACTATTCAATATGAGAAAAAACCTGCGTGCTTATTTAGAAAGAGAGGGGATTGAACTATGAATAATAAACAGCTTTCACAAAGAATTGGCAATATTGATGAGAAATTTATCTTGGAAACGGAGGATATGTTTGAATGTGCGGACGTATATTCATCGGGGGAACATTCATATAAAAGATTTACAATGAGAAGGATTGCAGTTCTGGCTGCAATTCTATGTCTGCTGGCAACCATGGCTGCAACAGTTTTCGCCGCCAATTTGTTTGGGCTTAGAGATTGGATTATGTCCGGTAAGTCTGAAGGTTATGTTTCAGATATGATTACTATTTCAGGTTACAATAGCACGCCGGAAGGCATGGCAACTGCTGAATGGCTAGCATTTAGAGACAGCTATGATCCGGATGGAACTATTATAGCAGAAATAGGCAATAAACCAACGGGACTGTCTGAGCGATATGACAATTATTCTGTTTATACCCAAGAGATGGCAGATAAATTGGATGAAATAGCAGCCAAGTATAAACTAGCCCTTCATACGGATCTGAGAGCTGTTATGCCATACGAGTTGGTGGATATTGTAGGCGATTTCATTGTTAATGATCAAAATATTCTCTACTCAGGATTTATATTTGAAAACGGCAGTTTTCATTTTGACGGAGATTACGTTCTATCGTCAGATATCTTGGTTTCATATCAGTTTGACAGGGAAGTAAAGGGGACTTTAAGCGAAGTCGCTCTGAATATAGGCAATATTGATGATTACCGGGAGTGGACTTATGAAACTTTCAGCGGGCAGGTAGTCACACTGGCAACATCTCCTTATAAAAGTTTAATGTTGTTAGAATGTAAGGACTGTTTTATCATTGCAAATGTTCTATCGGGAGAAATGGAAAGGGCAGACCTTGAAAGATTCGCAGACTCTTTTAATTATAACTTATTATCACCTGTTGAAAAGCCTGATTTTCAGATTTTAGAGGGAAGCGCGGATAATGGGGAAATCGTTATAAGTAACTGTAATGAGGCGTTTGTGAAAGTACTTGAAGATCTTCTTTACGATAATAAACTTCCGGACGGCACAGAGTGTGAAGCATTTCAAAGTATAGACATTAACAAGTTTGCTTTCTGGGACGTAAATGGCGACGGAAATCAGGAATTAATTTTAAAGTTCACTAACTCATATGTCTCAAATATGGCTGCATACGTACTCGCTTATGATGAAAAGACAGGAGTATTGAAAACTGAGCTTAAAGAATTTCCGGTTTTAAAGTTCTACGATAATGGTTTCGCAATGGCAAGTTGGTCGCACAATCAGGGGATGGCAGGTGAAAGTTTTTGGCCCTATAATCTCTATAGTTATGACTCCAAGGCTAAAAGCTACAAACTTATTGCCATGGTAGATGCTTGGGACAAAAATCTTGCAGCGGAATATAACGGTAATTCTTTCCCAAGTGAAATTGACCGCAGCAATACAGGTATAGTTTACTATATTATGACTGACGGCGTCTATGATATCGGCAATCCTGTGGATGCGGAGGATTACGAGCTATGGCTTAAAACTATGCTTAAAGGCGCCTCCGAGATGGGGATTCCGTATCTGGAGTTAACCGAAGAAAATCTGAGCAACGTTAGAAAAGGAATGTATTCATAACATTAAAGAAAGTCCGTTGACAGTCTTTCTTCCTCGTGGGATAATAGAATCAAGATTTATGCCGGAGGTATTTTATGGAGAATCTTGATTTTTTAAGAGAAGAATATTTTAAGCTTGAAGAGGCTTTTTTAAAAGTGTCGGATGAGGCGGAATTAACAGATTTTCGCCAGCATATTACAGCGCAGGCTTTGCACATGTGGAGTAGTGAGCCCGGTTATCATCAGGACTACGGACAAGCCCTTTCTGTAATTTATGACGGCGCTGCGCTTAAGAAAGAGTCGCTTCAGGACATTATGGAACAGGTACGCCACAAAGAGTACTTGGCAATAACCCCCGCGTTCATTAAAATGGTTGCCACAGAAGCCAAAGACGAGAAAAGATTTGGAAAGATAGGCAGGAACTTTATAAGCAATTTGGTGACTTTTTTAACTGATCTTGCGTTTGTAAACGGTGATTGTACGGTGGCAGAGGCCAATGCTATTGAAAAGACGCGTGAAGTTTATATGGACTTCTATAACAGGTTTATGGAAAATATCAACGGCGTGTGCAGCGGTTTAATGTCGCCGGGAAAATTCAAATATAAGAATTACGGAGCGGAAATCGACTATGCCATTGAAGAATCATGTCGTGCTGGAGCGTTTAAGGAAGGCTCTTTTGAAGAAACCGATTTTGATAATGTTGCATCGAAGGGAATTTCCGGCATAGACATGTCTGTTTTTGAACTGGCTGATAGATTGGATTTGCGCGGCAAGATACAGCACGGTACAGAAAAAACGGCGGCAGGACAAGATACGCCAAGCCTTAACCTGCCTGATACAGAGATGATTGGGAAAACCGTTGATATTATTGAAAAGATGGTACGGGAAGGGCTTGGAGAATTTGGAGATATTGGAGACATAAAGGCTCCCGCATTAGGGGAAATAGAATATCCGGAATCCGCTGATGTTACTAAAAAAGAAATAAACGAACAAAAAACCGAATCCAAGGAAGAAACAACAAAAGAGGTTGAGCAAACCAAAGCTACCCAAACAGAAGAAGAAAGTGAAAAATCTTTTGATGAGCTGATGGAGGAAATGGATAATCTTGTAGGTCTTGATGCTGTTAAAAAGGACATACACAGCATGATAAACTTTCTTAAAGTTTGCCAGCTCAGAAAAGAACGAGGACTTAAGGCTCCCGAACTTTCTCATCACATGGTTTTCTCGGGCAATCCGGGAACCGGAAAAACTACCATCGCAAGGCTGCTTTCTAAAATGTACAAACAAATTGGTTTACTGGAAAACGGACAACTTGTGGAAGTGGATCGAAGCGGGCTTATTGCCGCTTACCAAGGGCAGACTGCTATTAAAACTGCCGAGGTTGTTCAGTCGGCATTGGGTGGAGTGCTTTTTATAGACGAGGCTTATTCACTGGTACAAGAGGATAACGATTCTTATGGAAAGGAATGTATAGCCACTGTACTTAAAGCCATGGAAGACCACCGCGATAAGTTGGTTGTCATCGTGGCAGGTTACGATGATTTGATGAATAAATTCATAGAATCCAATCCCGGCTTAAAATCCAGATTTAATAAATATGTTCATTTCCCTGATTATACCGGAGAGGAGATGGAGAAGATTTTCCTGCTTCAGTGTAAGAGCAACGGCTACAAGCTTGAGGAAGAAGCTCAAAAAATTATTCGTGAAGTATTTGATAAGATGTACGAAATGCGGAATGAGAATTTTGGCAATGGCCGTACTGTGCGAAATACCTTTGAGAAGGTCATCAATTGTCAGGCAACCCGTCTTGCTTCAGCTAACGGTAAGGAAATCACTGATGATGAACTTGTGATGCTGACTGCGGCAGATGTGAAAGAGGCAATGGAAATGACTATATAGGTGTAGTTCTATTGAGCTTTCAGAGGTGTACAATCATTGAATCTTGTTTTGATGAATGGGTTTATTCACTAACTAAGGGATTATAAAATGCGGGAGTATAGCTCCCGCATTGTGACTTTTTCATGGACTTATAAGAATAATTGCCCATATTATTTTTTTCTTATTTTTATAGATTCACGATATTGAGGGGCATCAGGTATATCTGTAAATTCAACAACCTTATCATGATTAGCGTGAACCACTTGTTTTATTTCATCAAGTGTAACATTAAAAAATTCTTTACGATTATTTACCATATTGACTTTCTTAGATTCAAATTCTTTATGTAAAGCGGCTTCCAAAGCTGGGGCATTATCCGAGAAAATCATAGCATGCACATCAAATTTAAATGGAACAGAGGCATCCCCGAGTTCATCAATTCGATCTTGAGGGTCAAGTCTACGTGTCATGCCAATTTTGTATATATCTTCACCAAAGGCTCCAATATTAGAAATGATATAGACATAACCTGCTTTGATATTAGCTGCTCGGTAATCTAAATCTTTTATATTTTCTTCAATGGTCGATAAATGGTTTTCGATTTCTGATTTTTTCTTTAATAATTCGATTCTTTCTTCTTCGTTGGAGCAACCCAATAGTTGTGCATTAAGTTTATCTAATGCATTTTCATAATGGGTTTGTTCCTTTTCCGCTGCTTTTCTTGCCAGTTCCATCTCTTTACGCGCTTGTGCTTCTTCACGTTCTTGCGCACGTAACTCACGCAATCTGTCTTTTTCCTCTTGTTTTTTTGTCTCAAATTCGAGAGCAAGTTGAAGTTCTTGTATTTTAAGTGAAATATAATCTTCATTAATATACACGCCCATAATACTTCCTAATTTTTCGACTGCTTCGGCTGATTTATATATTCTTGCTTCGCAACGATCATAATTATTAAATTTTATAGAGGAGATGGCTGCATCACACTCATTATTGAATGAACGCAAGCATAATTTTATCATATCTTTTACAAGCTTTTGTCCCTTTACCTTATTGTTATTAACGGTCCAATTCATGTTTCCGTATGCTGCGATGCCGTTTCTTAGCATAGACTTTTGTTCATCAATAATACTTTTTAGTTTGATTTTGTATTCATCTGCTTTAGAAAAATTCCATCGTGGCGTGTACAGTGAAAAAGATTCAAGCTCAATGGTTTCCTCAGCAACGATTATATCTTTATTTAAAAGTTCAAGTTCCTTGCTTTTTTGTTCTATTTCTTTTTTTATGTCATGAAATTGTAGTGATTCTGAAGTACAAAGTTTTTTTAATTCCTTATTTTCTGAATTTATTTTTTCAAAGTGTTCGTTTAACTGGTTCATATCGGACAAAATAGTTCTTGTTAAGAATTTTTGTTGCTTTTGCAGCAAAATGATTGCAATTATCCCTGGAAACAAAAAGAACCAAAAAGCTGCTAAAATAGCAATTAACCATGAATTTAAATACCAAGGTATTTTTAATTGATTAGTATTCATTGGAGTTCCTCCTTATAAAATAAACTTTTTATTGATGAATAGGTGAGAAACGTCTTATATCTCCGTTTTTCAAAATACATTACAGTAAACGAACCATTTATAATTGATGTTATAGATAAATAAAAAACATTATTGA
>CAZYWO010000108.1:0-6529 GCA_964651095.1 uncultured Oscillospiraceae bacterium
AGGATTCAACCGTTTTTGTATAGAGGTAGGTGTCACATCAATTGTAACTCTACATGTATACAATAATTCTAATAACCTTTTAATTGAAATTGCAATATGTTTATGATACAATACTCTAATATGGGTTAATATTGTTATATTGCAAAAAACTACATTTGTAAGAGAACTTAAGACATAAAGAAACTTTAGAATATATTTATATTTACAAGAAAGAAGGACAGTTTATAATGGGTCAAAAAGAAAAAATTATAAATATAGCCGTAATCGCGCACGTCGATGCAGGAAAGTCCACTTTGGTAGACGCTTTTCTTAACCAGAGCGGAGTATTTCGAGCAAACGAAGAAGTAGTCGACTGTGTAATGGACAGCGATGATATAGAAAGAGAAAGAGGGATTACAATCTATTCTAAGAACTGCTCCATAATGCATAGCGACGTAAAGATAAATATTGTGGACACTCCGGGACACGCAGATTTCAGCTCGGAAGTAGAACGAATTATGAAAACCGTGGATACGGTAATTCTGCTTGTAGACTCCAGCGAAGGTCCGATGCCGCAAACCAGATTTGTCCTTAAAAAATCATTGGAACAGGGCTTAAATCCTATTCTTTTCATAAATAAACTGGATAAAAAAGATGCTCGCATTGAAGAAGTAGTCGATGAAGTTTATGAACTGTTCATGGACCTTGAAGCTAACGACGAACAACTCGACTTCCCAATTTTATACGGAATCGCCCGTCAGGGTATCGCAGTCAGAGATCCGCAGGAAGTGCTGGGAATGGAAGTAGGCGAAGGCGATGCAAAGATAAAGAAAAGCCCTTCAGGATACGGAGGACTGGATTTAACACCTTTATTTGAAACCATAATACAGCATTGCCAACCTTATCCGGACCTTAATGACGAGCCGCTTCAGCTTCAAGTTTCAACTCTGGCTTACGACGACTATATAGGAAGACTTGGCATTGGCAGAATAACCAAGGGAATAATTAAAGAAGGTCAGACAGTGGCAGTTGCCAAGGCAGACGGAACGATTGTACAACGCAAAATCAATCAGATTTTTGTATATAGAGGACTTAAGAGGATGGCTGTATCCCAGGCAGAGTGCGGAGACATCGTAGTGGTTTCCGGAATTTCCGATATATCTATCGGAGAAACCATCTGCGACATGGCAAAACCGCAGCCTATGGAGATGATACACATCGAAGAACCTACGCTTTCCATGAACTTTATGGTAAATAAATCGCCTTTCGCCGGAAAAGTAGGCAAATTCGTAACGTCAAGACATATCAGGGAAAGATTGAACAAGGAGCTGGAAGTAAACGTAGGGCTTTTAGTCGAGGAAACGGATTCTACCGACAGCTTTAAGGTATCAGGCAGAGGAGAACTCCATCTTTCTATCTTAATAGAAAATATGAGACGCGAAGGCTATGAGCTGGCAGTTTCCAAGCCGGAAGTAATTTTAAGAAAAGACGAAAACGGCAAACCTTTAGAACCTATAGAAGAAGTAGTGATTTCGGTGCCTGATGAATATGCAGGAACAGTAATCAATAAGCTGAATATCAGAAAAGGAATGATGAAACAGATGTCCGGCGAAAACGGATATTCACGAATTGAATATCTTGTACCGACCAGAGGGCTTTTGGGATACAGAAGCGAGTTTATAAACGACACTCGCGGCGAAGGCACTATGGTAAGACGTTTTGATTCATTTGACGAATATAAAGGAGAGATACCTCAGCGGACAAACGGAGTTGCAATAGCCCAGGAGGCAGGCACATGCACGCCTTACGCTCTTTTCAATATCGGAGAGCGCGTGCAGATGTTCGTAGAACCCGGTACTAAGGTATACGAAGGTATGATCGTAGGAATGAACTCAAGAAACGATGATATGGTGGTAAATCCCTGCAAGGCAAAAAAGGTGAGCAACATGAGAGCAGCCGGTTCAGATGAGGCCATCAAACTTAGCCCGGCCAGAACCTTTACACTTGAAGAGGCTCTTGAATTCATCAATGACGATGAACTTGTGGAGATAACACCTGACGATATACGCCTCAGAAAGAAATTGCTCCATGAACTTGAACGCCGCAGAAGCGGAAGAACATATGAATAAGCGGGGATATTACGACATGGGAATAAGCGAAAAGACCATTGAAAAATTCATGGATTATCTCGGCAATATACTGCTGGCGGTAATAATTCTTGTTGTAGGGCTTATACTGATTAAATTTGCTTTAAAAATTATAAAAAAAGCTCTCGAAAAAAGTACTCTTGATGTTTCAGCACATAAGTTCATAGTTACATCGGCAAGATACAGCCTTTATATCGTGCTTGCGGTAGTAATACTGACCAGCTTGAAAGTGCCTACCACGCCGCTTGTAACTGTACTTGGCGCATGCGGCGCTGCTGTAGCTTTAGCGCTAAAAGATAGTTTAGGAAACATTGCAGGTGGTATAATTATTTTAGCTAACAAACCTTTCTTGAGAGGGGATGTTATAGAGATTACCGGCATTACAGGAATCGTACAGAGCATCGACCTTTTGGTGACGACGCTTAAAACATATGACAATAAAGTCATTACGATTCCCAACGGTACAATTACAAATTCCGTACTTGTAAATTACTCTAGGGAGGAAAACCGCAGAGTTGATTGCACTTTCGGAATAAGTTATGATTCGGACATTGCCCATGCCAAAGACGTCCTGCTGGCGGTGGCAGAGTCCAATCCTGATATTTTCGTCAACCCGGCGCCTGTCGTTGGGGTGGCAAAACACCAGGACAGTTCAATTCTTTTAGATTTGAAGGTCTGGTGCGAAACTTCCAAATACTATGATATAAAATATTATCTGGAGGAACAAGTTAAATTAGCATTTGATGAAGCAGGTATCACAATACCTTATCCGCAGATGGACGTGCGCGTGATTAAGTAATTTTTTAGGGAGAGAAATAATGGGAGAAATTAAAAAATTCAAAAGAGTATTGGTAGCAAACAGAGGAGAAATCGCAATAAGAGTTTTTAGAGCATGTCAAGAACTCGGTATCAGAACGGTTGCGATTTACTCAGAAGAAGACAAAAACACTTTATTCAGAACTAAAGCGGATGAATCATATCAGATTGGCAAGGGCAAAACCCCGGTAGGAGCTTATCTGGGAATCGATGAAATCATTGAACTGGCTAAGTCCAAGGGCGTAGACGCTATTCATCCCGGCTATGGTTTTCTTGCGGAAAACGTGGAGTTTGCCAAGACTTGTGCAGCGGCAGGCATTGAATTTATAGGGCCTACAGCCGAAATGATGGATAAACTGGGAGATAAGATTAAATCAAAGATTGTAGCCAACTCAGTAGGCGTTCCAACCATACCGGGCGTTGAGAAGGCTATTGAAACCGAAGAAGAAGCTATTGAATTTGCAGCGTCATGCGGTTATCCTGTAATGCTTAAGGCAGCGGCAGGCGGCGGCGGCAGAGGTATGAGAATCGTTCGTTCACAGGAAGAACTTCTGCCTCAGTTTAGAAGTGCGCGAAGCGAAGCGGCAAAGGCTTTCGGTATAGATGATATTTTCATTGAAAAATACCTTGAAAATCCTAAACACATTGAAGTACAGATTTTAGGAGATAAAGAGGGAAATATTGTACACCTCTTTGAAAGAGACTGCTCAATTCAGAGAAGACACCAGAAGGTTATTGAATTTACGCCGGCTTTGTGCCTAACCGAAGAACAGAGACAGGCAATATGCAACGATGCAATTAAGATTGCTCAGGCTGTAGACTATAGAAGTGCAGGTACAGTTGAATTCTTAGTAGATAAGAGCGGAAAGCATTATTTCATCGAAATGAACCCTAGAATTCAGGTGGAGCATACTGTATCTGAAATCGTAACAGGTGTTGATATAGTTCAGGCTCAGATATTGGTAGCTCAAGGCTATACACTTGATTCACCTGAAATTGCAATACCAAATCAGGAATCTATTAAGGTTACGGGTCATGCTATCCAATGCCGAATAACTACAGAGGATCCGATAAATGGATTTATGCCGGATACGGGCGTTATCGAAAATTACCGTTCTCCGGGCGGCTTTGGTATCAGACTTGACGGCGGAAACGGCTTTGAAGGCTCTGAAATCACACCTTTCTATGACAGCTTGCTCGTAAAGGTTACTGCTTTCAGCAGAACTTTTGAGGATGCAAGAAGAAAGGCGATCAGAGCGCTTAGAGAGACCTCCATTAAGGGTGTTAAGACGAACATCATGTTCATGCTCAACGTGCTGAATCACCCTGCATTTGCAGCAGGTCAGTGCGACACAGGCTTTATTGCCAACACGCCTGAACTTATTCAACTGGAAAAAGTTGAAGATACAGAACTTAAGGTAATTGAATTCTTAGGCAATAAATTCGTTAACGAGACAAGAGGCAGAAAACCTCAGTTTAACGTACCTGTATTCCCTAAATTTAAGGCAAGCGAGTTAGTTACGCTTAGAGGAACTAAGCAGATGCTCGATGAACACGGTCCTGAATACGTTTCAAAATGGGTGCTTGATCAGAAAAAACTTCTCATCACAGATACGACTATGAGAGATGCGCAGCAGTCCCTTATGGCTACAAGAGTAAGAACCGTAGATATGGAAAAGATTGCGCCTGCCGTATCCGTTTACGGAAAAGACCTTTTCTCGCTGGAAATGTGGGGAGGAGCAACCTTTGACACGGCGTTCAGATTCCTTAAGGAATCCCCTTGGGAAAGACTCGACACTTTAAGAGCAAAGATGCCGAATATTCTTTTCCAAATGCTCATCAGAGGAGCAAATGCCGTAGGATATAAGAATTATCCTGATAACGTAATCAGAGAATTCGTTAAACAGTCGGCAAAGAGCGGTATAGACGTATTCAGAATTTTTGACTCTCTTAACTGGATACAAGGCATGGAAGTGGCTCTTGACGAAACTCTCAACCAGGGTAAGATCGCCGAGGCCAGCATGTGCTATACAGGAGACATTCTTGACGAATCCAGAACAAAATATAACCTCAGCTACTATGTAAACCTTGCAAAAGAGCTTGAAAAGCGCGGGGCGCACATACTTTGCATTAAAGATATGTCAGGGCTTCTAAAGCCAATGGCAGCACAAAAGCTTATTTCAACACTTAAACAGGAAATCGGTATTCCTGTTCACCTGCATACTCATGATACTTCCGGAAACGGGGTAGCTACGATTCTTATGGCTGCTCAAGCAGGGGTGGATATCGTTGATGCGGCGTTTAACTCTATGAGTGGGCTTACATCGCAGCCTGCCCTTAACTCAGTAGTTGCTGCTCTCCAAAACTCTGAGAGAGAGACCGGAATTGACCCTGACAAGATTCAAAAGATTTCCGAATACTGGAGAGATGTAAGACCTGTATATGCAGGCTTTGAATCAGAACTTGTAACTTCTACCGCTGAGATTTACAAATACGAAATCCCGGGAGGACAGTATTCCAACTTAAAACCTCAGGTTGAAAGTTTTGGTTTAGGACATAAGTTTGAAGAAGTTAAGAATATGTATAAGGCAGTAAATGAGATGCTTGGAGATATCGTTAAGGTTACTCCTTCATCTAAGGCAGTAGGCGATATGGCAATATTTATGGTTCAGAACGATCTTACTCCTGAAAACATTTACGATAAGGCCGTGGGAATCGACTTCCCTGACTCAATCGTTTCATATTTTGAGGGAATGATGGGTCAGCCTGAAGGCGGATTCCCTGAGAAGCTTCAGAAGCTTGTTCTTAAGGGTAAACCTGCAATCACTTGCAGACCGGGAGAGCTGCTTCCTGATGAAGATTTTGAAGGAATCAGAAAATATCTTCAAGATGAATTGAGACTTGAAGGAACCGACAGAGAAGTCATCTCTTATGCAATCTATCCAAAGGTATTTGAAGATTATGTTAAGAGCCTTGAAAAAGACGGAAACTTCAGATACATGGGTTCAGATATTTTCTTCCACGGCTTGGAAGAAAAAGAAACCTGCGAGGTTAAATTGGGCGAAGGCAAAGTAATGATGGTAAGACTTCAGGAAGTAAGACCCCTTGACAATGAAGGCAACCGTGAAGCAATCTTTGAAGTTAACGGCAATAGAAGAATCATTAAGATTAAGGATAAAGATGTGACTGTAAACGCTCATAATTCAGTCCTTTATGCTAAGGAAGATGATCCGATGGAAATCGGTGCAAACATCCCGGGCAACATAATCAAGGTTCTTGTAAAAGAAGGTGAGACTGTTGAAGCTAACCAGCCGATTGCAGTAATTGAGGCGATGAAGATGGAGACAAACATTCTTGCCACATCCTCCGGAGTTGTTGAAAGAATTTATGTTTCAGAAGGTCAGCAGGTTAAGGCAGGCGAGATGGTTGCAAAATTAAAATAGAATTGAGATGTCCTACGGGGCTGTCTTAAATATGAGATTTTAATGATGCAAGGCAACATGGCTTTTTGGCTATGCTGCCTTGCTTTTTTCGGCTCTGTGTCAAATGTTGGGGTGGAGCGAAAATAAATCGATTAATTGCGGGTG
>CAZYWO010000109.1:0-6434 GCA_964651095.1 uncultured Oscillospiraceae bacterium
AAATGTTGAGACAGGCGATTTATTTTCGCCCACCCCAACATTTATTATAGAGCCTAAATATTAGGAAAAACTAAAGGACCCGGAACATTCAGTTCCGGGTTCTTTAGTTTTAATTGTTATTATTCAGTCTTTAACGTTTAACTATACTCTTTCCACTTCAATGCCTGATTTATGTCCGTTTAGATCATATTTAGCCTCAAGTCCGTCAACCATTTCAATGGAAACTGCAAGGGTTTCTTTCTTAATATAGTCCTCATGTTTTGAAACAGCAGCCTTGATATCTTCATCTGCGGTAACTGAGATTTTGATGTTATCCATCATTTCGTAGTCGTTCTGTTTGCGAAGCTGCTGTACTTTAGAAACAAGCTCTCTTGCCAAACCTTCATCGACTAACTCGTCGGTTAAAGTAGTATCTAAAATAGTAAAGACATTGTTTTCCATAGCAACCGCAAAGCCTTCCTTAGCGCTGATTCTGATATCCAGATAATCCTTAACCACTTCAAAAGCCTCGCCTGCAAGGTCTATTAACGCCTTTCCCTCTGCTTCAAGCTTTCCTACAAACTCAGCAGCATTTACACCGGCAAGCGCTCCGCCAAATGCTTTAATCTTTGCTCCAAGAACAGGACCTGCAACCTTAAAATTAGGTTTAAGTGCGAAATTCATATATTTTTCAAGGTCTTTTTCAAAGACAACCTTCTTAACATTAAGTTCTTCCATAATGAGCGGAGTAAGATCGCTGATTATGGATTCATACTTACCGTCTACCAGAACTTCTGATAAAGGCTGTCTAACCTTAATTTTTTCCTTTTCACGAGTGCCTCTGCCCAGTGTTACAAGCGCCCTTACCAAGTCCATTCTCTCCTCAACATCTGCATCCACAAGGCTCATATCTGCCTTAGGGAAGTAAGCCACATGAACAGTGTCTTCACCTGTTAAGTTGGTATAGATTTCATCTGAAATGAACGGAGCTATAGGTGCAATTAATTTTGCAACACCCACAAGTACCTCATAAGTTGTGGCATAAACGCTCTTTTTGTCGTCAGTCATTTCTTCTGCATAGAATCTTCTTCTTGCACGTCTTATATACCAGTTTGATAAATCTTCTGCAACAAAATCGGTAATCGCTCTTACAGTTCTCATATGGTCATACTGATCCATATATTCTGTAACATCGGCGATAAGCCTGTTATACTTGCTGAGAATCCATCTGTCAAGTTCAGGCCTCTTATCATATGCAACTTCCAGTGAAGCCACATCTATATTATCCTGATTGGAATAAAGCACAAAGAAATTGTATACGTTTCTAAGCGTTCCAAAGAACTTGCTTACAATATCAATAAGACCGTCTTCGTCGAACTTGGTAGGCGACCATGCCGGTGAAACGCTGAGCAGATACCATCTGGTAGCGTCAGCCCCATACTTGTCGAACAGTTCAAAAGGCGAAACTGTATTGCCTCTGGACTTTGACATTTTCTTTCCTTCTTTATCGAGAATCAGGTCGTTAACCAGAACGTTTTTGTAAGGCGCTCTGCCCATGATAAATGTGGAAATTGCCATCAACGAATAGAACCATCCTCTTGTCTGGTCGATACCTTCACAAATGAAGTCTGCCGGGAACAATTTGTCAAAGTTTTCTTTATTTTCAAACGGATAATGCCACTGTGCAAACGGCATTGCACCTGAGTCGAACCAGCAGTCCATTACTTCAGGAATTCTGTGCATTTGCTTTCCACATTCAGGACAGGTAATTGTCACATCGTCAACGTAAGGTCGATGAAGTTCTATCGTCTCATCAATATCCTGATTTGCCAGTTCCACCAGCTCTGCTCTGGAACCTACGCAGTGAAGATGTCCACATTCGCATCTCCATATAGGGATAGGAGTTCCCCAGTATCTTGAACGTGAGATAGCCCAGTCTTTTACTTCGGCAAGCCAGTTTCCAAAACGCTTTTCTCCTACGAAGTCAGGGAACCAGTTCACCGTATTGTTATTGGCAACAAGCTGATCTTTAAGTTTGCTCATTTCAATGTACCACGACGGTTTTGCATAGTAAACGAGCGGAGTCCCGCATCTCCAGCAGTGGGGATAATTGTGTTCCATCTTTTCCTTGGCAAAAATCTTGTTATCCTGAGCAAGATATTTGATGATTTCCACATCAAGACCTTCTTCCATAACAAAGTGGCCTTTCCAAGGAGTCTCCGTGTAGCATCCCGCTTCGTCTACAGGCTGAAGTACCGGCAGATTATATTTGCGTCCGCACTGATAGTCGTCTTCACCGAAGGCCGGAGCAGTATGAACGATGCCTGTACCGTCTTCTGTGGATACATAGTCCATACAGGTTACGAAGAAAGCTTTTTTACCGGCAGGTACTTCAACGAACGGCATAATCTGTTCATATTCCATATATTCAAGGGCGGAACCTTTCATTTCCTCCATAATTTCATACTTGCCTGCTCCAAGAACTTTATCGGCAAGACCCTTTGCAACGTAGAAAAGGTTTCCTTCGTTTTCGCCTTCCGTTATCTTGGCTTTCACATAATCAATGTCAGGGCCTACTGTAAGAGCAACATTGGAAGCCAATGTCCAAGGAGTGGTTGTCCATGCCAAGAAATATTCGTTTTCAGCCCCTACTTTCTTGAATTTCATAGTAAGGGTATTTACTTTAACCATCTTATAGCCTTGTGCTACTTCGTGGGAAGCAAGTCCTGTTCCGCAGCGCGGGCAGTACGGCAGTATTTTATGGCCTTCATAGATAAGTCCGGCATCAAAAAATTTCTTTAAAATCCACCAACCGGATTCGATATAGTCATTATTCAGAGTGATGTATGGATCATCCATGTCAACAAGATATCCCATTCTTTCGGACATTTCTCTCCACATTCCAGTGTAGGTGAAAACCGATTCTCTGCACTTCTGGTTAAATTCTTTAATTCCGTATTTTTCAATGTCCTTCTTTCCGGACATGTTTAACTGTTTTTCCACTTCAATTTCTACAGGAAGTCCGTGAGTATCCCAGCCAGCCTTTCTGTTAACCTGAAAGCCCTGCATAGTCTTATAACGGCAGATAGAGTCTTTTAATGTTCTTGCCATTACGTGATGAATTCCAGGTTTGCCGTTAGCGGTAGGAGGTCCTTCGTAGAAAATAAATGGCACAGCTCCTTCTCTTGCTGTAACGCATTTAGTTAGCAAATCCTCTTCTTTCCATTTGGCGACTTGCTCATTCTGAACCTCTGCTATAGGTTTTTCTGATAGATTTTTGAACATTTTTTATATTTTTTCCTTTCTTTTATGTCGCTTAAGGATAAACAAAAAGTCCCTAAGCCGATATGTTTATCGATTTAGGGACGATTATTTCTAACCGCGGTACCACCCTAATTGCGAGCCTCAATCAAGACCGCCTCTCTTTAGTGTGTCAGACTCCGGAGTGATATTCGCTAAAAGGTTTCACCGCTGCCCTCTCAGCCTGCGGGCAGCTCTCTGTAAGGATATTACACCTAGCTACTGGTTCCTTCACCGTCTGTATATTCATTTTCCATAATATTTTACTCACTACTGATTAAAATGTCAAGAAGAAAAGCTGATAAAAGTAAGGAAAAGCAAGGTCTAATAATAATTTACCTTGCTTTTTCTCTTCCGTTATAAAATTCACTACCCCTAATGAACTTAAGCGACTGCTTATCCCGTATTATTTCACCCCTGATAGTTCCAATACCAATCTCTTAATATCATATCTCATTAACCGATATTGTATTTCCTGGATACAGCCTCACTTTTAGTGATATTTCACTAATAACAATTATATTTTATTTTTTTCAAATTGTCAATACTCTGTTAGTTATATATCACTAACAAGTTCTTTTTTAGTGATATATCATCGTAATATGAAGCAAACTATTAAAAAAAAATTATTCATTGTGAGGTAATTTATGGGAATATACGAGTATACCGTTAATCGAATTTATCAGCTTTGTAAAGAAAGAACCATTACGCCCAATGCGCTTAGCTATATGTCCGGAATCTCACAATCTACTGTAAAGAGTATTCTAAATGGTGAAAGTAAAAATCCTGGTATCGTAACGCTAAAGAAAATTTGTGATGGTTTAGATATCACGCTGATCGATTTTTTTGATACGGATGAGTATCGGAAACTTGAGGGTGAAATAAAATAGCTTTTTTACAATTGATAAACAAATTTATTTCCTCAAAAAAGTAAATAACGTTGACTGAAAAAACTTTTGGTTAGTTTCAGCCAACATTTTTACGAATTAATATAAACTATATTGTTACATGTATGTTTACTATATCTAAAATGCATCATCTCTATTGTAAGTGATTAAATCTTCTGCAATTTCATTTGCAGCAATCGAAACAGGTCTGTCAATGTCAATATCTACAAGGACCGGTTTCCCATCGATAATATCTCTGGCTCTCTTTGCCGCCAAAATCACCAACGTATATCTGCTGTCCGCTTTCTTTCTAATTTCATCAACTGATGGGTATAACATTATTATTCCTCCTCATATTTTTTAACTAATTCATCTGCCGTTAAAGTCACCTTGGAATGTTCTGCAATCACAATGGCCTTAACTCTTGCCACCGCTTCCTCCAGTTCCCCGTTGACAACGCAGTAATCATATCTTTCAATAAAGGAAAGTTCCTTCATCGTTTCTCCCAGTCTCATCTCAATGGCTTCCGCGCTTTCAGTGCCTCTGCCTGTCAATCTCTTGCGAAGCTCTGACATAGACGGCGGAAGTATAAAAATAAATACGCCGTCAGGATAATTTTCTTTAACCTTTAACGCACCTTGAATATCTATTTCAAGTATTACATCTACACCCTGCTGGAGTTTTTCAATTACCGGCGCTTTCGGAGTTCCATAACGCCTGCCGTATACATTGGCGTGCTCAAGAAAACCATCTTTTTCAATATTGGCTATGAAATCTTCTTCGCTCACAAAATAGTAATGTTTGCCGTGAACTTCACCCTCTCTTGGTGATCTTGTAGTCATAGATATGGAAAGCTCCAGTTCAGTTTCCTCAAGAAGCCTTTTACAGATTGTGCCTTTACCTGCTCCAGACGGCCCCGATAGTATGAATAATTTGCCTGAATGGTTCTTATCTAGATTCATTGATAACTCCTATTTTTGCTTGTGATAACACATTTTAACACAATTTTATTACTTTTTCAAGACTTGTTATTAAGACTTATAACGAGAAGTTGAAGTTGTATCATTTGAATTCGTAAAGAGTCGTAGCTCCAAAAATAGTTACATAAATATTTCCACAATTTAGATTTGCAGTATTGTTGGCACGAATATACCATCCACCGATATCTGCCAACAAAAATACGTAAAAATGTTGGCGAAAAAGTTTATTTTTATAAATTCGCCAACATTTACCCTTCTTTTTTATTTCTTTCCTTTCTATTTCTTTCCATTCTATTCAATATTCTGAACCTGTTCTCTTATCTTTTCAATTTCGCTCTTTATATCCAGCATATAACTTGTAACTGTAATGTCGTTTGCTTTAGAACCGATGGTATTTGCCTCTCTATTCATCTCCTGCACTAAGAAGTCCAGTTTCTTTCCATCGGGCTGAGTGCTCTTGGTTATTATGTCTTTAAGCTGCACGAGATGGCTTCTGAGACGGGTTATCTCCTCATCAATAGCGCATTTATCTGCAAAGATTGCGGCTTCTACTAGAATTCTTTCTTCGGGAACCTGCACGCTGCTGCCGATAAGCTCCTGAATTCTTTCTTTCATCTTGGCAGTATAGTCGATTACAACCTGCGGCGCGCGCTCGGCGATTTTATCGAGAATTTCTTTAACATGTTCACCTTTAGCGATTAAATCCTCCGCCAGCTTTTCACCTTCCACAGCTCGCATCTTTTCCAAATTGGCTGCCGCCTCTGACACAGGTATTAGTATTGCCTTAGTAATCTCCTCTTCATCTTCCACGTCGGGAATAGCCTTCATCACATCGGGCAGAGTAGAAAGAAACTGCAAACTTATGTCGCCGCTCACATCAAAACTTTCCTGAAGCTCAAGCAAATTATCATAGTACTGCTTTGCTACCATAGTATTCAATTTAATGTTTACATCGTTTTCAGTAATGTTTTCAACTATTATAGATACGTCAACCTTACCGCGGCGGATTTTATCCTTAACGGCGTTTTTCACCTTGTCCTCTGCGAAAGTATAGCGTCTTGGCATTTTTATACTTATATCAAAATATCGGTGATTTACTGACTTAATTTCAACGATAATATTTCGCTTTCCATCCGAATATTCGCTTCTGCCGAAACCTGTCATGCTTTTTATCATACCTTTTTTCTACCTCTCCATCTTAATTCTTGTATGATTACATTTTTGATTTTACACGAAAATATATCAAATTACAATCAGTCTTGCTGAAAAAACTTATCACTCTGGTAAA